>NZ_JACUUD010000222.1 GCF_014859505.1 Halomonas sp. | reverse complement strand
CCGCGCCGCCCCTGGGCCGGCAGCGTGCGCGACTTCGTGCTGGGCACGCGGATCATCACCCGCCAGGGCAGCGAGCAGCGCTTCGGCGGCCAGGTGATGAAGAACGTGGCCGGCTACGACCTCTCGCGCCTGATGGTGGGCGCCCAGGGCACCCTGGGGCTGATCACCGAAGTCTCGATGAAGGTACTGCCGCTGCCCGGCGCCTCGCGCAGCCTGCATCTGGACATGCCGCTGGCCGAGGCGCTCGTGAAGCTCTCCGAGTGGGGCCGCCAGCCGCTGCCCATCACCGCCGCGGCCTGGCTCGACGGCGCCCTGCACCTGCGCCTGGAAGGGGGGCCAAGCTCCGTGGCCGCCACCGCCGAGCAGCTGGGCGGCGACGAGCTCAAGGCCGACTTCTGGGAGGCCCTGAACGAGCAGCGCCTGGCCTTCTTCGCGAACGACGACGGCCGCGCCCTCTGGCGCCTCTCGTTACCCAACCATACCCCGGCGCTCGAGCTGCCCGGGGTGGCAGAGACCGACGTGCTCTACGACTGGGCCGGTGCCCAGCGCTGGGTGCGCAGCGACCTCGATGCCGAGGCCCTGCGGGAGGTGGTCATCCGCGCCGGCGGCCACGCCACCTGCTGGCGCGGCCCCAACGGCCAGCCGGTTGACGAGCCCTTCACCCCGCTCGCCCCGGTGCTCGAGAAGTACCACCGCAACCTCAAGGCCGAGCTGGACCCGAAGGGCATCTTCAACCCGGGCCGGCTCTACGCGGCATTCTGAGACAGAGGGGATAACGCCGAGATGCAGACGCATTTTACCGAGGAAGACCTCAAGAAGCCCCATATCCGCGAGGCCGACCGGGTCCTGCGCAGCTGCGTGCACTGCGGCTTCTGCAACGCCACCTGCCCCACCTACCAGCTGCTGGGTGACGAGCGCGACGGCCCGCGGGGGCGCATCTACCTGATGAAGGAGATGCTCGAGAGCCCGGAGGGCAGCGACAAGGTGACCGAGGAGACCCGGCTGCACCTGGACCGCTGCCTGACCTGCCGCAACTGCGAGACCACCTGCCCCTCCGGGGTCGAGTACCACAAGCTGCTCGACATCGGCCGCGCCGAGATCGAGCGCCGGGTGCCCCGCAAGCCGGCCGAGCGGGCCCAGCGCTATGCGCTGCGCAAGATGCTGGTGGAGCCGAAGCGCTTCCAGGCGCTGCTGAAGCTGGGCCAGACCTTCCGGCCGCTGGTGCCCGGTGCGCTCCGGGACAAGATGCCGCCGGCCCCCGTGGATGCCGGCCAGCGCCCCGACGGCAGGCAACACGCCCGGCAGATGCTGATCCTGGAGGGCTGCGTGCAGCCGGGGCTCTCACCCAACACCAACGCCGCCACCGCCCGGGTGCTGGACCGCCTCGGCATCGGGCTGACCCCGGTGACGGAGGCCGGCTGCTGCGGTGCCATCGACTTCCACCTGAACGCCCATGACGACGGCCGCGCCCGGGCGCGGGCCAACATCGACGCCTGGTGGCCGCATATCGAGAAAGAGAGTGAGGCCGGTGTTGAAGCCATCGTCCAGACCGCCAGCGGCTGCGGCGCCTTCGTCAAGGAGTACGTCGACATCCTCAAGGACGACCCGGCCTACGCCGAGAAGGCGGCCCGGGTAAGCCAGCTGGCGAAGGACCTGGTCGAGGTGCTGCGGGACGAGGCCCTCGATGGTCTGAGCGTGAAGCAGGGCCGCCGGCTCGCCTTCCACTGCCCCTGCACTTTGCAGCACGCCCAGAAGCTCGGCGGCGCCGTGGAATCGGTGCTGACCCGCCTCGGCTTCTCGCTGACCCCGGTGGCCGACGCCCACCTCTGCTGCGGCTCGGCGGGCACCTACGCCATCACCCAGCCCGAGCTTTCGAAGCAGCTGCGCGACAACAAGCTCGACAACCTCGAGGCCGGCAAGCCCGAGGTGATCGTGACGGCCAACATCGGCTGCCAGACGCACCTGGCCGGCGCCAACCGCACGCCGGTACGCCACTGGATCGAGATCGTTGATGAGGCATTAACCCCCTGAGGAGAACACCATGAAGACCAAGCCTGCCCTGACCCTGACCGACGTCAACGCCATCCTCGATGCCGCCCAGAAGGAGGCCGAGGCCAACGGCTGGGGCGTGACCATCGCCGTTGCCGACGACGGCGGCCACCTGCTCGGCCTGCGCCGGATGGATACCGCTCCGCCCTTCAGCGCCGAGGATGCCGCCCAGAAGGAGGCCGAGGCCAACGGCTGGGGCGTGACCATCGCCGTTGCCGACGACGGCGGCCATCTGCTCGGCCTGCGCCGCATGGATACCGCCCCGCCCTTCAGCGCCGAGGTGGCCGCCCAGAAGGCGCGCAACGCCGCCATTGGCCGCCGCGAGACCCAGGCCTTCGAGGAGATGATCAACGGCGGCCGTACCGCCTTCGTCACCGCCCCCATGCAGTCGCTGCTCTCCGGTGGCGTGCCGGTGATCGTCGACGACGAGGTGGCCGGCAGCGTCGGCATCTCCGGCGTCAAGCCCGACCAGGACGTCCAGGTGGCCCGCGCCGGCGTCGCCGCCATCGGCTGATGCCCCCCAGGTGCATTAGCGCCCCGATGCGACAGGGCCCCGCTCCGGTTGGAGCGGGGCCCTGTGCGTAGCGGCCAGTAGCGCTGACGCCGCAGCGGGCTCAGCCGGCGATGTCAGTCGAGGCGCTTCAACTGGCTCGCGTGGAGGCGGCCGCGTTCCACGTAGCCCGCCGCGTTCTTTTTGAGCCCCTCGATCGCCTCCTCCGAGAGCTCACGAATCACCTTGGCCGGCGCGCCGACGATCAGCGAATTGG
>NZ_JACUUD010000065.1 GCF_014859505.1 Halomonas sp. | reverse complement strand
TGACCCGCCGCGCCACCCGCCATGCCCCCGCCAGGCTGGAACTGATCGACCTGCGCGGGCGGCCCCGCCAGGGCGGCCTGATCCCGCCGGTGCTCGACGCCATCCGCGAGACCCTAGCCGCCGACCGCCAGGTGCTGGTGTTCATCAACCGCCGCGGCTTCGCGCCGACGCTGGCCTGCCACGCCTGCGGCTGGCTGGCTGAATGCGACGCCTGCGACGCCCGCATGACCCTGCACCGCCAGCCGCCGCTGCTGGCCTGCCACCACTGCGACCGCCGCCGCGCCCTGCCGGAGAGTTGCCCGCAGTGCGGCAGCATCGACCTGCGCCCCCTGGGCAGCGGCACCGAGCGCACCGAGGAGACCCTCGCCGGACTCTTCCCGAAGGTGCCGGTGCACCGCATCGACCGCGACAGCACCCGCCGCCGCGACGCCTTCGAGCAGGTCCTGACTGAGGTGCGCCGCGGCGAGCCCTGCCTGCTGGTGGGCACCCAGATGCTGGCCAAGGGCCACCACCTGCCCCACGTCACCCTGGTGGTGGTGGTCAACGCCGACGCCGGCCTCTATGCCAGTGACTTCCGCGCCCTGGAGCAGAGTGCCCAGCTGCTGGTGCAGGTGGCCGGCCGCGCCGGGCGCGCCGCTCACCCCGGTCGCGTGCTGGTGCAGACCCTGCACCCGGATGACCCCCACCTGCGCCTGCTGGCCGAGCGGGGCTACGCCGCCCTGGCCGAGCAGCTGCTGGAGGAGCGCCGCGCCGCCGCCCTGCCCCCCTTCCGCTTCCTGGCCCTGCTGCGTCTGGAGAGCGCCAGGGAAGAGGCCGCCGGCGAGCTCGCCAGGCGCGCCGCCGCCTCGCTGCGCGGCTGGCTGGCCGAGCGCGAGCTCGCAGTAGACTGCCTCGGCCCGGTGCCGGCCCCCATGGAGCGCCGCCAGGGGCGCTACCACCTGCAGGTGATGCTCAGCGCCGAGAGACGCAGCGCCCTCCACCAGGCCTGCGCCTGGCTGACCCGCTGGCTGGAGACGACCCCCGAGGCGCGACGCACGCGCTGGTCGCTGGATATCGACCCCCAGACGCTAAGCTGACGCCCGCCCTTTAAAGCCGCACCACAATTGCCGATAATGGTCGACCGTGCCCATCCAGGCTCCGCTTCCATGCCCGCGCCGCGGGCGAGCGTCTCGTCATCGCCGGTTCATCGGCCGCTCGCCCCGCCCGGCGCCACAGGACAACCGACGCTCCATGAAAGAGACCATCGTTTCGCTGCTCGAAGACGCCCTCGTCACCCTCAGGCAGCAGGGCGTGCTGCCCGCCGACCTCGCGCCGCCCATCAAGGTCGACCCGACGAAGGACAAGGCCCACGGCGACTACGCCACCAACCTGGCACTGATGCTGGCCAAACCCGCCGGCAGGAAGCCCCGCGAGCTCGCCGAGGCCCTGATCGCCGCCCTGCCCGCAAGCGATGCCGTCCGCCAGGTGGAGATCGCCGGCCCCGGCTTCGTCAACTTCTTCGCCGCCACCGACGCCGCCGCCCAGGTGGTGCGCCAGGTGCTCGACTCAGGCGACGCCTATGGCCGCAGCCTCACCGGCCAGGGCGCCAGGGTGCAGGTGGAGTTCGTCTCCGCCAACCCCACCGGGCCACTGCACGTGGGTCACGGCCGCGGCGCGGCCATCGGCGACTGCATCTGTCGCCTGCTCGAGGCCACCGGCTTCGACGTCACCCGGGAGTTCTACTACAACGACGCCGGCGCCCAGATCAGCAACCTGGCACTTTCGGTACAGGCCCGCGTCAAGGGGCTCGACCCCGAAGACGCGAGCTGGCCCGCCGACGGCTACCGCGGCGGCTACATCATCGACGTGGCCAACGCCTACCTGGCCGGCGAGACCGTCCACGCCGACGACCGCCACGTCACCGGCAAGGGCGATCCGGACGATCTCGAGGCGATCCAGGAGTTCGCGGTGGCCTACCTGCGCCGCGAGCAGGACCTCGACCTCAAGGCCTTCGGCGTGCACTTCGACGTCTACTTCCTGGAGTCCTCGCTCTACCGCGACGGCAAGGTGGAGGCCGCCGTCGAGCGCCTGGTCGAGAAGGGCCATACCTTTGAACAGGATGGCGCCCTGTGGCTGCGCACCACCACCTTCGGCGACGACAAGGACCGGGTGATGCGCAAGTCTGACGGGCAGTACACCTATTTCCTGCCCGACGTGGCCTACCACCTGGACAAGTGGCAGCGCGGCTTCGGCACCGTGGTCAACGAGCAGGGCGCCGACCACCACTCCACCGTGACCCGGGTGCGCGCCGGCCTGCAGGCCCTGGAGGCCAGCATTCCACAGGGCTGGCCCGACTACGTGCTGCACCAGATGGTGATGGTCACCCGCTCCGGCGTGGAGGTGAAGCTCTCCAAGCGCGCCGGCAGCTACGTCACGCTGCGCGACCTGATCGACGAGGTGGGCCGCGACGCCACCCGCTTCTTCCTGGCCGCTCGCCGGGCCGACTCCCAGCTGACCTTCGACATCGACCTGGCGCGCTCCCAGTCCAACGACAACCCGGTCTACTACGTCCAGTACGCCCATGCTCGTGTGTGCAGCGTGATGCGCCGCGCCGAGGCCGACGGCCTGCCCTTCGACCACGCCCTGGCCATGGCGAGCCTGGGCCGGCTCGAGGAGGACCAGGAGAAGGCGCTGATGAACCGGCTGGCACGCTACCCCGAGGTGGTGGAGCACGCCGCCGCCTCCCGTGAACCCCAACAGATCGGCCAGTACCTGCTGGATCTGGCCGCCGAGTTCCACACCTGCTACAACGCGGTGAAGGTGATGGTCGAGGAAGACGAACTGCGCAACGCTCGGCTGGCTCTGGGCCTGGCCACCCGCCAGGTATTACGCAACGGCCTGGACCTGATGGGAGTCAGCGCCCCCGAGGAGATGTAATCCATGGCGACTCGCAAGCAGCCGCCGAAGCGGCGCGGCGCCACCAGCAGCCGCCGACAGCCCGGCAACAAGACACGCCGGGAATGGCGACTGCCCGGCTGGGTGTGGGGCCTGGCCGGCGTGGTGGCCGGTTTCCTGCTTTCCCAGCACCAGCACGGCGTGGCCCCCTGGCAGGTGGAGGACTCGCCCCTGGCCACGGTGCTGCCGCGCAGCGCCCCGCCGGAAACCCGCAGCGAACCCTTGGCACCGGAAGCGCCCAGCGAGCCGCGCATGCCAACCTTCGAGTTCTATACCCTGCTGCCGGAGTCCGAGGTGATCGCCCCGCGCGGCGAGATGCCCGCCTCCACGGCCCGTCCGCCGGCGCCGCCGCCCGCCGAGGAGACGGCCGAAGCCGGCGCCGACCCCATCGCCCAGGTGATCGCCGCCAACCTGGCCGCCGACAGCGCCCCGGAGCCCGCGGCCGAGCCCACCGCCAGCAACGATCACCGCTACATGCTGCAGGCCGCCTCATTCCGCGAGCCTGGCGACGCCCAGCAGCTGCAGCGTCGGCTGCGCGACTTCGGCCTGCTGGCCCAGGTCAGCGAGGTCAAGGCCTCCGGCGGCCAGACCTGGCATCGCGTCCAGGTCGGCCCCTACGATGACAATCGCGAGCTCAACCGCGCCCAGGACCTGATGATCACCCAGGGCATCGAGCCGCTGCTGATCCGCCTGCAGAACTGACCCCACCGGACGGTTGAAATCCTCTCCCGGCGCCCGCATTTCTCCCGAAAGCTCATTCACGGCGCCCGGGCCACCCCCGAGGCGCAGCAAGTCATCGGGAGCCACCCGCTCCCCCAAGGAGATTCCCCTCCATGACCACGATCGTATCCGTGCGCCGCGGTGACCAGGTGGCGCTCGCCGGCGATGGCCAGGTGTCCCTGGGCAACACAGTGATGAAGGGCAACGCCAGCAAGGTACGCCGCCTCTACCGGGGCGAGGTGCTGGCGGGCTTCGCCGGCGGCACCGCCGACGCCTTCACCCTCTTCGAGCGCTTCGAAGCGCAGCTGGAGAAGTACCAGGGCAACCTGGTCAAGGCCGCCGTGGAGCTGGCCAAGGACTGGCGGACCGACCGGGCCCTGCGCCGCCTGGAAGCGCTGCTGGCCGTGGCCAACAAGGATGCCTCGTTGATCATCACCGGCAACGGTGACGTGGTGGAGCCCGAGCGCGGCATCATCGCCATCGGCTCCGGTGGCAACTTCGCCCTGGCCGCGGCACGGGCGCTGCTCGAGAACACCGACCTGTCGGCCAGGGAGATCACCGAGAAGTCGCTGGCGATCGCCGGCGACATCTGCGTGTTCACCAACCACAACGTCACCCTCGAAACGCTCTAAAGGCCGCCACCATGACCCAGATGACCCCCCGCGAGATCGTCCACGCCCTGGACCAGTACATCATCGGCCAGCAGGATGCCAAGCGCGCCGTCGCCATCGCCCTGCGCAACCGCTGGCGCCGCATGCAGCTCGACGCCGACCTGCGCCAGGAGGTGACGCCCAAGAATATCCTGATGATCGGCCCCACCGGCGTGGGCAAGACCGAGATCGCCCGGCGCCTGGCTAAGCTGGCCCGCGCGCCCTTCATCAAGGTGGAGGCCACCAAGTTCACCGAGGTGGGCTATGTGGGCCGCGACGTCGACTCGATCATCCGCGACCTGACCGAAGCCGCCATCAAGCTGGTGCGCGAGCAGGCCAAGGAAGAGGTGGGCCACCGCGCCGAGGACGCCGCCGAGGATCGTATCCTGGACGCCCTGCTGCCGCCGCCCCGCGGCCAGGAGGATGAGCCCCGCCAGGAAAGCGGCACACGCCAGGTCTTCCGCAAGAAACTGCGCGAGGGCCAACTCGATGACAAGGAGATCGACATCGAGCTCACCCAGCAGGGCCCCAACGTCGATATCATGACCCCGCCGGGCATGGAGGAGATGACCCAGCAACTGCAGAGCCTGTTCTCGGGCATGGGCAAGCAGAAGAGCGAGACCCGCCGGGTCAGCGTGAAGGACGCCTTCGCCCTGCTGCGCGACGAGGAGGCCAGCAAGCTGGTCAACGAGGCTGAGATCAAGAGCCGCGCCATCGAGGCGGTGGAACAGCACGGCATCGTCTTCCTGGACGAGATCGACAAGGTCACCAAGGGCAGCGGCCAATCCAGCGGCGGCGAGGTCTCCCGCGAGGGCGTGCAGCGCGACCTGCTGCCGCTGATCGAGGGCTCCACGGTCTCCACCAAGTACGGCATGGTCAAGACCGACCATATCCTGTTCATCGCCTCCGGCGCCTTCCACCTGTCGCGCCCCTCGGACCTTATCCCCGAACTGCAGGGCCGCCTGCCGATCCGCGTCGAGCTCAATGCCCTGACGCCCGATGACTTCAAGCGGATCCTTACCGAGCCCTCCGCGGCGCTGACCAAGCAGTACCAGGCGCTGCTGGCCACCGAGGGCCTGGCGATCGAGTTCACCGACGACGGCATCGAGCGCATCGCCGAGATCGCCTGGCAGGTCAACGAGGGCACCGAGAACATCGGCGCGCGCCGTCTGCACACCGTGCTGGAACGCCTGCTCGAAGAGGCCTCCTACCGGGGCAGCGATATCGGTACGCCGCTGACCATCGACGCCGCCTACGTGGACTCACAGCTAGGCGAGCTGGCCAAGGACGAGGACCTGTCGCGGTATATCCTATGACAGCCCCCATCCCCACCCGAGTGCACTACCACCGCAAGGCTCAGGAGCTCGAGCTGGGCTATGCCGATGGCCAGAGCCATCGACTCCCCGTCGAGTATCTGCGGGTCTTCTCCCCCTCCGCCGAGGTACGCGGCCACGGCCCCGATACCGCCACCCTGCAGGAGGGGAAGAAGTTCGTCGGCCTCAAGGACATTACCCAGACCGGCCGCTATGCCCTCAAGCTGCATTTCGACGACGGTCACGACAGCGGCCTGTTCAGCTGGGACTACCTGTGGTGGCTGATCCAGAACCGTGAGGCCAACTGGGCGGACTACCTGCAGCGCCTGGAAGACGCCGGCGCCAGCCGCGAGCCTCTGGGCATCGAAATCAAGCAGCTCTGAACCGGCGCCAAGACAATCGCCGCCGCAGGACGCTACAATGGCGCCCATCCGAGGCATCGACCTCTCCCATGCAGCGATTCGGGAGCCCCATCGCATGAGCGCCAACCCCAGCTCCAGGGACCAGCAGACCACCCACTTCGGCTTCCAGGAAGTGCCCATCGAGGAGAAGGCCGCCCGCGTGGCCAAGGTCTTCCACTCCGTGGCCGCCCGCTATGACGTCATGAACGACCTGATGTCCTTCGGTATTCACCGCCTGTGGAAGCGACTGACCATCGAACGCGCCGGGGTCCGCCCGGGCCAATGCGTGCTCGACATCGCCGGCGGCACCGGCGACCTGACCCTCAGGTTCTCCCGCCTGGTGGGCCCCCGCGGGCGGGTGGTGCTGGCCGATATCAACGAGTCGATGCTGCACCTCGGCCGCGACAAGCTCCTCGACAACGGCGTCGGCGGCAACGTCGAGTACGTGCAGGCCAATGCCGAGTGCCTGCCCTTCCCCGACAACACCTTCGACTGCATCACCATCGCCTTCGGCCTGCGCAACGTCACCGACAAGGACGCCGCCCTGCGCTCCATAGCGCGCGTGCTCAAGCCCGGCGGGCGCCTGCTGGTGCTCGAGTTCTCCAAGCCCGACAGCGCGATGCTCTCGAAGGCCTATGACGAATACTCCTTCCGCCTGCTGCCGAAGATCGGCGAAGTCGTGGCCAATGACGCCGACAGCTACCGCTACCTGGCCGAATCGATCCGCATGCACCCGGACCAGGAGACCCTCAAGGCGATGATGGAGGCGGCCGGCCTGGAGCGAGTCGAATACAGCAACCTCACCGGGGGCATCGTGGCCCTGCACCGCGGCATAAAGCTCTGAGGTGGGCATGGCGTTGACCCCGACCCTGCCGCTGGCCGGCCTGGAACGCACCCTCAACGCGCTGCTAGCCCGGGACCCGGCAGCGCCCTCGCGCCTGGCCCGGCTAGCCGGTCAGCGCCTGCTGCTGCGCCTGAAGAGCCCCGAGCTGGCCCTGGCCATCCATTACCACCCCCGGGGCCTGGACCTGCTGCGGCCGGAAAGCCTCGAGGAAGAGGCCTTCGATGCCGTGATGGAACTGGACACCGAGACCGCCGGCGCGCTGCTGGGCGGGGCCTCCCTCGAACGGCTGATGTTCCAGGGCAGACTGGCGGTGCGTGGCCGCACCCAGCTGCTGGAGCAGACCCGCGACCTGCTGCTCGATCTCGACCTGGACTGGGAGGGCGAGCTGGCCCGCTGGCTGGGCGACGTGCCGGCCAACAGCCTGGCCCAGGGACTGCGCCGCCTGGGACGCTTCGGGCTGCGCACCCGCGAGGAGTTCTGTGCCGACCTCTCCGAGTACCTGGTAGAGGAGGCCCGCCTGCTGCCCGGCCGCCCCCAGTTGGAAGTGCTGCGCGACCACCTCACCGAGCTCGAGGTCTCCGCCGACCGCCTGGAGGCCCGCCTGGCCAGGCTGCACCGCCGCCTGGCGGCACAGCCGACGGCACAGGAAGACGGGCGGGTAACGCCATGATGCTGCTGCGGCTGCTGCGCATCTTCTGGGTGATCACCCGCTTCCGGCTCGACACCCTGATTCCCCTGGAGCGGCTGCCCTGGGGGCTGCGCACCCTGCTGCGGCTCTCGCCGTTGCGCCTGGTGCCCATCGGCGAGCGCTCGCGCGGGGCCCGGTTACGCCTGGCGCTGGAATCGCTGGGGCCGATCTTCGTCAAGTTCGGCCAGGTGCTCTCCACCCGCCGCGACCTGCTCCCCGAGGACATCGCCGACGAGATGAAGCGCCTGCAGGACCAGGTGCCGCCCTTTCCCGGCGAGCAGGCCCTCGCGGTGGTGGAGGAAGAGCTCGGCATGACCGTGGCACTGGCCTTCGCCCGCTTCGACCCGGAGCCCCTGGCCTCGGCCTCCATCGCCCAGGTGCACGGTGCGCGCCTGCACACCGGCGAGGAGGTGGTGGTCAAGATCATCCGCCCCGGCATCGACCGAGTGATGCGTCAGGACATGGCGCTGATGTACCGCTTCGCCCAGATGCTGACCCTGGTCCCCGAGGCGCGCCGCCTGCGCCCGGTCGAGGTAGTGCGCGACTACGAGGCCACGCTGTTCGATGAGCTCGACCTGCACAAGGAGGCGGCCAACACCTCCCAGCTCAAGCGCAACTTCAAGAACTCGCCGCTGCTCTACGTGCCGGCGATCCACTGGGAGCTGACCCGCCAGCGGATGATGGTGCAGGAGCGCATCTACGGCATCCCGGTGGCCGACATGGCGGCACTCGAGGCTCAGGAGACCGACCTCAAGCGGCTCGCCGAGCGCGGCGTGGAGATCTTCTTCACCCAGGTGTTCCGTGACAACTTCTTCCACGCCGACATGCACCCGGGTAACATCTTCGTCGCCCGCGAGCACCCCCGGGACCCCCAGTACATCGCCATCGACTGCGGCATCGTCGGCAGCCTCACCCGCGAGGACCAGGACTACCTGGCCCGCAACCTGCTGGCCTTCTTCCATCAGGACTACTACGAGGTAGCGGCGCTGCACATCGAGTCCGGCTGGGTCGGCGAGAACACGCGAGCCAACGAGTTCGCCGCGGCGATCCGCACGGTGTGCGAGCCGATCCTCGAGAAGCCTCTCAAGGACATCTCCTTCGGCCAGGTGCTGCTCGGGCTGTTCCAGACCGCCCGGCGCTTCGACATGGAGGTACAGCCCCAGCTGGTGCTGCTGCAGAAGACCCTGCTCAACATCGAGGGGCTGGGGCGCCAGCTCTACCCCGACCTGGACCTGTGGACGACCGCCAAGCCCTTCCTCGAGCAATGGATGCAGGAACGCGCGGGGGCGCTGGGCTTCTGGGAGTCCCTCAAGCGCCAGGCCCCCGAGCTGACCCGCCAGCTGCCCGAGTTACCCGTGCTGGCCCACCAGGCGCTCTCCCAGATGGAACAGGAGAAGCGCCAGCGCCGCCGCCAGGGCGAGGCGCTCAGCGGCATCCGCCAACAGCTGGTACGCGAGGGTCGCCGCGGCCGGCGATTGCGCCTGGGGCTCCTGCTGGTGGCCCTGGCGCTGGCCTGGCAGCCGTTGGCCCAGTGGGCCTCTGCCCAGCCCTGGCCGGCCCTGACCGCCGCCATCATCGGCCTGGCCCTGCTGGCCTGGCACTGACACGAGCTCATGCCCCGACTCATGCCCTACCGCCTTCACGCCCCACAGCAACGGAACCTTTATCCATGAGCGATATTCTCGACCGCCTGCAAGCTGTCCTGGATCAACGCCGCCAGGGGGATCCGCAGGATTCCTATGTGGCCGCCTTGCATCACAAGGGCCTGAACAAGATACTCGAGAAGGTCGGCGAGGAGGCCACCGAGACCCTGCTGGCCGCCAAGGACGCCGAGCACGGGGGAGAAGCCGAACGGCAAGCGTTGATCGCCGAAACCGCCGACCTGTGGTTTCATAGCCTGGTGATGCTGTCGCACCTCGACCTCGACCATCATGCCGTGCTCGACGAGCTGGGGCGCCGCTTCGGCGTCTCCGGCCACGACGAGAAGGCCGCCAGACAGCAATAGACTCACAGGGCCTCCGGACCGGCCGGGGCCCCCGATCCAGAGGAAGCACTCATGTTAGGTGGTATCAGTATCTGGCAACTGCTGATCGTACTCGGCATCATCATCCTGGTCTTCGGTACCAAGAAGCTGCGCAACGTCGGCACCGACCTCGGTGGCGCCGTGAAGGGCTTCAAGAAGGCGATGAGCGAGGAGGAAAAGGCCGAGAAGTCCGAGGGGGAAACAGAAGAACAGGCCCAGGCGCGGGTGGACCACAAGCAAGAGACCAACACCTACGACGTCCAGGCCGAGCGCAAGCCCGAGGAACAGGAAGAGCGAAAATAAGCCGCCATGTTTGACATCGGCTTTCTCGAACTCATGTTCATCGGCGTGGTGGGCCTGCTCGTGCTCGGCCCGGAGCGGCTGCCCAAGGCGGCCCGCACGGCCGGGCTGTGGATCGGCAAGATCAAGCGCACCGTCTCCGGCATGCAGCGCGAGATCAGCGCCCAGCTGGAGGCGGAGGAGCTGCGCCAGAAGCTCAACGAGCAGCAGAAGAAGCTCGACGAGAGCGTGCGGCAGGTCCAGCGCGACGTGGAAAGCCTCGCCGAGCCCGACCGCCCCGCCGAGCCCAACCGCCCCGCCGAGGCCCGTGAACGCGGCCCCGAAAGGGCAGCGCCACCGGGGCCCGAGCAGCGCCTCGACGATGCCCTGGCCCGTGCCCGCCGCGATGGCCAGGGCAGCGATGGCCCCGAAAGCGATGAACGCCCCGTGCCCTCCGCCGCCGACAAGGACGCCTCCTCCCGATGAGCAAGACCGGTGACAGCCCGGAATCACACCAGGCCACGCTGATCGAACACCTGATCGAACTGCGCTCGCGACTGCTGCGCGCCGTGGTGGCGATCCTGGTGATCTTCCTGGGCCTCTACGCCTTCGCCAACGACATCTATACCTTCATCGCCCAGCCGCTGATGGCACTGTTGCCGGAGGGATCGCAGATGATCGCCACCGAGGTGGCCTCACCCTTCCTGGCGCCCTTCAAGCTGACCCTGGTGGTGGCGGTGTTCATCGCCATTCCCTACGTGCTGCACCAGGCCTGGGCCTTCGTGGCCCCGGGGCTCTATGACAACGAGAAGGCCCTGGCGCTGCCGATACTCGCCTCCAGCGTGATGCTGTTCTACGCCGGGGCGGCCTTCGCCTACTACGTGGTCTTCCCGCTGCTGTTCCAGTTCTTCACCCAGACGGGGCCGGAGAACGTGGCGGTGATGACCGATATCAACGCCTATCTCAACTTCGTCCTCAAGCTGTTCTTCGCCTTCGGGGTGGCCTTCGAGATCCCCATCGCCACCTTCCTGCTGATCGCCTCGGGCGCGACCACGGTGGAGAGCCTGTCGAAGAAACGCCCCTACATCGTCCTCGGCTGCTTCGTGGTGGGCATGCTGCTCACCCCACCGGACGTGATCTCCCAGAGCCTGCTGGCGGTGCCCATGTACCTGCTCTACGAGGTCGGCCTGCTGTTCGGCCGGCTGGCACGGCGCAAGAAGCAGCGCAACGAGGCACAGGGCGAGACGAAACAGGAGTAGCGCGGCAGGCCCCACTGACGCAACACCCCCGCCGGATGCGATCCGGCGGGGGTGTTGTCGTTGGAGCATGTCCTGGCGATCAGCGATCCATCAGCTCATCGACGCGGTCGACCAGCTTGAAGATGCCGGTGGCCGCCTCGCTGATGCGAGTCGCCAGCATGTAGGCTGGGGTGGTGACCACGCGGTTCTCGAAGTCCACCACGATCTCCTCCACAGCGCAGCTGCGGTGCAGGCCGCCCATGGCGCTGATGGCGCCGGAGACGCTTGGGTCATGGCCGATGGTCACGGCGATGCCCGGACCCAGCAGCTTTGGCACCATCACCGGGGCGATACACATCAGTCCGATCGGCTTGCGCGGCTTGTGGAAGCCGGCCAGTGCCTCCCTGAGCTCGTCGAGCACCTCCATGCCGGCGCCCGCCTCGGCAAAGCTGGACAGGTTCTTGGCCGCCCCGAAGCCGCCGGGCAGGATCACCGCATCGAAATCGTCGGCGGCCAGTTCCGAAAGCGCCGAGATCTCGCCACGGGCCAGACGCGCCGACTCGGTCAGCACGTTGCGCGTCTCGCCCTTGGCCACCTCGCCGCTGCGATGGTCGATCACGTGGTGCTGCTCGATGTCCGGGGCGAAACAGCGATAGCCGATGCCCAGCTGGTCGAGCCGCAGCAGGGTCAGGGTGGTCTCGTAGATCTCGGCGCCGTCAAAGACACCGCAGCCCGAGAGGATCACCGCCACCTGTTTGCTCATGCCTGTCTCCTTGAAGGGGTCACCCGCCGGCGGGCGGGCCCGATAATCGAACTTCACACTCTAGAGCCAACGCTCGGGTGCGACAAGGCGAGACTTTCGGCGCACCGGCACACTGATATACTCGGAGTCAGCCTCGACCCGTCGTCATCCAACTGACATACCGTGTCGCCACAATGCCCACTGGCCGGCGACCCACGCTGGAGAATCGCCTTGAGTTTCATGACCACCCGACAGTTTCCCTCGACCCGCCTGCGGCGCATGCGCCGCGACGACTTCTCGCGTCGGCTGATGCGCGAGAACACCCTGACATCGGCCGACCTGATCTGGCCCGTGTTCGTGCTGGAGGGCGAGAACCAGCGCGAGGCCGTGCCCTCCATGCCGGGGGTCGAGCGCCTGTCGCTGGACCTGCTGATCGAGGAGGCCCGTGAGGCCTTCGAGCTGGGTATCCCGGCCCTCGCGCTGTTCCCGGTGGTCGATGCCTCGCTGAAGAGCGAACTGGCCGAGGAGGCCTACAGCGCCTCTGGCCTGGTGCAGCGCAGCGTGCGGGCCCTCAAGGAGGCTCTGCCGGGGCTTGGCATCATCACCGACGTGGCGCTGGATCCCTACACCAGCCACGGCCAGGACGGCATCATCGACGAGCAGGGCTATGTGCTCAACGACCGCACCGTGGAGACCCTGCTCAAGCAGGCGCTCTCCCACGCCGAGGCCGGCGCCGACGTGGTGGCCCCCTCGGACATGATGGACGGGCGCATCGGCGAGATTCGCCG
Organism: Halomonas sp.; assembly: GCF_014859505.1. Classification (GTDB taxonomy): domain Bacteria; phylum Pseudomonadota; class Gammaproteobacteria; order Pseudomonadales; family Halomonadaceae; genus Halomonas. The sequence goes on along the minus strand of NZ_JACUUD010000065.1, from coordinate 4,375 downwards.
GGTACTGGAGCAGGAGCAGCTGGTCAACACCCGTATCATGGCCTACAGCGCCAAGTACGCCTCGCGCTACTACGGCCCTTTCCGCGACGCCGTTGGCTCCTCCGCCAACCTCGGGAAGGCCGACAAGAGCACCTACCAGATGGACCCGGCCAACGGCGACGAGGCGCTCCACGAGGTGGCCCTGGACCTGGCCGAGGGCGCCGACATGGTAATGATCAAGCCCGGCATGCCCTATCTGGACGTGGTGCGCCGGGTGAAGGATGAGCTGAAGGTGCCGACCTTTGCCTATCAGGTGAGCGGCGAGTACGCCATGCACATGGCCGCCTTCGAGAACGGCTGGCTGGATGCCGACAGCGTGATCCTCGAATCCCTGACCTGCTTCAAGCGCGCCGGTGCCGACGGCGTGCTGACCTACTTTGCCAAGCGGGCGGCCCGCCTGCTCGCCCAGTGACGGAAGGGGCTGCGCCCCTTCCAGGACCCGAAGAGAGTTGCCCATGGAAGACCGCAGTCCCGAATCCGCCACGCCCCTGACCGAGCTCCATCCCGTCGACGCGCCGGGCGAAGAGGCCGCAGCCGATGCGCCGGTGCCTCGGCTCAACCAGACACGCACCGGCATCAAGCCCAAGGCGGTGCCCGAGGCGGACCTGGACGACTCGAGCCTCTACTTCAACCGTGAGCTCTCCCACCTGCAGTTCAATATCCGGGTCCTGGAGCAGGCCCTGGACGAGGCGCACCCGCTACTCAACCGCCTGATGTTCCTGCTGATCTTCTCCTCCAACCTGGACGAGTTCTTCGAGATCCGGGTGGCCGGCCTCAAGCACCGGGTGGCGCTGGGCGACGAAGGCACCGGCTTCGACGGACGCACGCCGAGCTCGGTTCTCGCCGAGATCTCGCAGATCGCCCACGAGCAGATCGAGCGCCAGTACCGCATCCTCAACGAGACCCTGCTGCCGGCGCTGGAGGAGAAGGGGCTGCGCTTCCGGCGCCGCAGCGAGTGGACCGAGGCCCAGCAGGCCTGGGTGCGTGACTACTTCGATGTGGAGATCATGCCGGTCATCAGCCCCATCGGGCTGGACCCCTCGCACCCCTTCCCGCGGCTGGTCAACAAGAGCCTCAACTTCATCGTCCAGCTCGAGGGCAAGGACGCCTTCGGCCGCGAGGGAGGACTGGCCATCCTGCCGGCACCGCGCTCGCTGCCGCGGGTCATCGCCCTGCCCGCCGAGCTGTGCGAAGAGGGCTTCAGCGAGGCCGTCTTCCTCTCCTCGATGATGCATGCCCACGCCGAGGAGCTCTTCCCGGGAATGACGGTGCGCGGCTGCTACCAGTTCCGGCTGACCCGCAACGCCGACATGACCGTCGACCCGGAGGAGGTCTCCGATCTGGCCTCGGCGCTGCGCGGCGAGTTGCTGGCCCGCCGCTACGGCAGCGGCGTACGCCTGGAGGTGGTCGATACCTGCCCGGACGAGCTGGCGGCCTTCCTGCTCAAGGAGTTCGCCCTGGAGCAGGACGACCTCTACCGGGTCAACGGGCCGGTCAACCTGACCCGCATGATGGCGCTGCTGGGCGACCTGGAGCGTCCCGAGCTCTTATACCGCCCCTTCATTCCGGGACTGCCCAGGAACCTCAAGAAGAACGGCAGCCTGTTCGATGCCATCGCCGCCGGCGATATCCTGCTCCATCACCCCTTCCAGTCCTTCTCGCCGGTAGAGGAGCTGCTCGCCGAGGCGGCCCGGGACCCCTCGGTGCTGGCCATCAAGCAGACCCTCTACCGCACCGGCGCCGATTCCCCCATTGTCAACTCACTGGTGGAGGCGGCGCGCAGCGGCAAGGAGGTGACGGTGGTCATCGAGCTGCGGGCCCGCTTCGACGAAGCGGACAACCTGGGGCTGGCCTCGCGCCTGCAGGAGGCCGGCGCCATCGTCATCTACGGGGTGATGGCCTACAAGACCCACGCCAAGATGATGCATATCGTGCGCCGCGAGAAGGGGCGATTGCGCTACTACGTGCACCTGGGCACCGGCAACTACCACTCGAAGACGGCCAAGCTCTATACCGACTACAGCCTGCTCACCGCCGACGAGGCGCTCTGCGAGGACGTGCACCAGGTGTTCCAGCAGCTGTCTGGCATGGGCCGCGCACGGCATATCGAGACCCTCCTGCACGCGCCCTTCACGCTCCACGAGGGGATGGTGGCGATGATCGACCGCGAGGCGGAGCATGCCCGCCGCGGCCGACGCGCTCACCTGATCATCAAGTGCAACTCGCTGACCGAACCGAAGCTGATCCAGGCGCTCTACCGCGCTTCCCGCGCCGGGGTGGAGTGCGACCTGATCATCCGCGGCATGTGCTGCCTGAGGCCCGGGATCCCCGGCGCGTCGGAGAATATCCGGGTGCGCTCGATCATCGGCCGCTTTCTGGAGCACACCCGGGTGTTCTACTTCCAGAACAACGGCAAGGCCGAGGTGTGGGCGTCCAGCGCGGACTTCATGAGCCGCAACATGTTCCACCGGGTGGAGACCTGCTTCCCGCTGCTCGACAGGAAGCTCGCCGCGCGGGTGCGCAAGGACCTGGAGACCTACCTGGTGGACAACTGCCAGAGTTGGCGGCTACAGCCCGACGGCAGCTACATCAAGCAGCAGCCGGGCGACGCGGCACCGATCAGCGCCCAGGAGACACTGCTCTACGCCTACGCCGCCAAGGCCTGATGGTGTCAACTGAACATCGTACCCGCAGCGATAGACGCCGAGCGGGAAATGCGGTGCGGGAGGGATCAGCGCTTGAAGGCGGCCAGGTCGTGGGGGTCGAAGCCATCGACCCGCTCGGGCAGGCCACGCTCCTGGCGGGCCAGGCGCACCTTCTGGCGCTCGGCGAGCAGCTCGGCATCGTCATCCAGGGTGCGCCCGTTGAGCTTGGCGAGCTGGGCCATGCCTTGATGGTAGAAGCTGAGAATGGCCAGCGCCGTGCCGTTGCCCTCCTCCACGCCCCGGCGCAGCGCGGGCAGGTAGGCGCTGACCCGTGACAAGTGGTGCTTGAGCTGCCACACGTAGCGCATTTCGGTCATCCAGGGGCGCTCGCGAAGCACCGCGAAGGTCAGGCTGGTCGCCACCAGCCCCAGCAGTACCCCCACCACGTTGAGCCAGAAGCCGCCGTCGAAGGCAAGCTGCAACAGCTGGGCAAAGACCAGCCCGAAGACGATCAGCTGGCCGGCCATGGCCAGGCTGATCATCTTCGCCTTGCGCCGGTAGGTCTCGGGATCGTGGGTTTCGAACCGGAATGACATGGAGCCTCCAGGGTGGCGAGTCGGAAATCGAGGTGATTATCCCGACTCCGCCCCCCGGGGTACAGGACTAGCGCAGACGATCGGCGGCGCTGAGCAGAAGATGCTCTGTGGTCTCCCAGCCGATGCAGGCATCGGTGACCGAGACCCCGCGGCGCAGCCGGCCGGGCACAAGCGACTGCTTGCCCTCGTGCAGGTGGCTCTCGACCATCAGTCCGACCAGGGCCGTTTCCCCCGCCAGGCGCTGGGCCAGCACGTCGAGCAGCACCTCGCTCTGGCGGCGATGGTCCTTGCGAGCGTTGGCGTGGCTGCAGTCCACCATCAGCCGCGGGGTGAGCCCGGCCTCCTCCAGGGCGTGCCGCGACGCCTGCACATGGCGAGCCTGGTAGTTGGGCTCGCCGTGGCCGCCGCGCAGCACCAGATGGGTGTGGGCGTTGCCGAGGGTCTGCTGCACCACCGGGCGCCCCTCCGGATCGAGGCCAAAGTGGCTGTGGGGGTGGGCGGCGGCGCGCATGGCGTCCAGAGCCACCCCGATATCACCGCCGGTGGCGTTCTTGAAACCGACCACGGCATCGAGGCCGCTGGCCAGTTCGCGGTGAAGCTGGGATTCCGTCGTGCGGGCCCCGATGGCCACCCAGGCCAGCAGGTCCTCCAGGTAGGGGGCCAGCATCGGCTGCAGCAGTTCGGTGGCCACCGGCAGGCCCAGGGCGGTGACCTCGTGCATCAACCGCCGCGATACCTCGAGGCCGCGGGCCATGTCATTGCTGCCGTCCAGTTGCGGGTCGTAGGCCAGTCCCTTCCAGCCGACGGTGGTGCGCGGCTTCTCGACATAGACCCGCATCACCAGCAGCAGGCGATCCGCCACGCGAGGCGCCAGCTCGGCCAGGCGCCGGGCGTACTCGAGCGCCGCCTCCGGGTCGTGGATGGAGCAGGGGCCAACCACCACCAGCAGGCGGTCATCGCGGCCGGCGAGGATATCGCGGATCGCCTGGCGCTGGCCCTCAAGTTGCTGGGCCAGGTCGGCCTCCAGGGGCAGGGCACGGCGTAACTCGCCGGCGGTGGGCAGCGCCCGGCTAATGGCGCCCGACGCGACGGCGC
>NZ_JACUUD010000221.1 GCF_014859505.1 Halomonas sp. | reverse complement strand
TGGCGCTGTACCTGGCCTCGGACGAGAGCCGCTACATCAACGGCGCGATAATCCCACCCATGACCTCGCCATCAAGACCGGCGAGTATCAGGACCACCAAGGCCAGACCAAGGGCCGCTGGCTGAAGATCGGCAGCGTGTTTCGTCACGACGACGGCGGCACGTCCATCAAGCTGGATGCCATACCGCTCGGCATTCCCGAGTGGCAGGGCTGGGTCAGCGTGTTTTCGCGCGACCAGCAGCAGGCCCAGGGCAGGGGGCAGCAGCCTGCTCAGAGCCGTCAGGTCAACGGTTACGCCAATGCCAATGCCCGTCAGCCTCAGGCGCCGATGCCGCAGCAGGCGCCGGGTGCCTATCAGGACTTCGACGACGAAATCCCTTTTGACTGAGCCCCGCCCGCCCGGCGCTTGGTGGGCGGGGCCGCAGGAGGTACGCCATGAACCGCATCGAGTACTGCACCTATCGCCGGCTGGTTCGCGACAACGGCACCTATGCCCTGCGCTGGGTGCCCCGCGAGACTGCCGAGGAGCTGCGCCGCCTGTTGCGCGAGCAGGGCAAGGAGGATCCGCTGGACGTGCATGCGGGTGTGCTGGCCTACCAGCGCCGCCGCGGCCACGTCTGGCACCATGCCCCCGAGTTTCGCCACCTGCCACCGGGGCGTCTGCCTCGCTGAGCCAACGCCCCGCCGGCGGCGGGGCAAGGAGCCTGACATGACACTTCCCACCCTTTACGAGATCCGCAGTGACTACCTGGAGGCACTGGAAGTGCTCTCCGATCCCGAGCTCGACATGCCCACGGAGGCGATTGCCGATACGCTGGAGGGCCTCGAGGGCCAGCTGCAGGAGAAGGCCGTCAACGTCGCCGCCTTCCTGCGCCACCTCGAGGCCACCGCCGAGGCGATCAAGGAGGCCGAGGCGCGCATGGCACAGCGGCGCCGCGCCATCGAAAACCGCGCCGCCGGCCTGCGTGACTACCTCAAGCTGAACATGGAGGCGACCGGCATCACCAGGATCGAGTCGCCCTGGTTCGAGTTGGCCATTCGCAAGAATCCGCCATCGGTGGAAGTCGATGACGAGGATAAGCTGCCCGCCGAGTTCAAGCGCGAGGTCACCGCGATCAAGGTCGACCGTGCTGCTCTCAAGGCGGCGCTCAAGGAGCGTGCCATCCCGGGCGCACGGCTCACCACCGGCACTCGGCTGGCGATCCGCTGACAACAGACACATCGGGGCGGGCTCGCCCGCCCCGTCAGGAGACACGACATGGAAGCCTTCGATTTCAACACCACCATTCAGAAGATCCGCGACGGCGTCGATGAGGCCCAGCTACAGAGCTGGCTTGCCGAGATGACCGAGGAACAGCGCTGCATCACGGCGCTGCAGCTGGACCGCTACGACCTGATTCCCGAAGGGCGGGGCAACCCCATCGAGGCGTGGTTCAGTCTGGATGCCAACAAGCAGCGCAGCATCTGCAGCGCCAAGGGCTGGTCACCGTTCTGGGCGCATAGCCTGGTGGACATCAACAGCCTCCAGCTGACCCTGGATCAGGCCAATGTGCCTGCCGCGGTCGAGGGCCGCGGTGATGGTCTTGTCGACCAAGTGGCGCGCGTGCGCTATCTCGCCGAGCAGCGCGACCTGCTGCGGCTCTGGGTGGGCCAGTATGGCGACCACGAGTCCGAATGTGCCGCTCGACGCGGTGCTGAGTGCGACTGCGGCTGGGACGGAGTCTGTGACCGGCTGCGGGAGCTGCCCTTCAGCGAATACCTCTACTGAGGCTGTATGCCAAGACATGACGAGCGCGGGCGCTCCCGCGCAAGGAGACCAAGATGAACGCCCGACTCGAAGCCATCGTCGATACCCTGCGCCGCGGCATCGGCGCCGATCAAGAGGCCGACCTGATCGGCGTCCTCAGCACCGGCGAGCGCTGCTATGTCGCCCTGGCGGCACGGCGCATCGACCTGCTGCCGGTCGCCTACAGCCACCCTGTCGAGGCCTGGCACCGGCTGGAGGCGGACTGGCAGCGTGCCGTCTGCCGGCACAATGACTGGCCGGAGTCCTGGGCAAGCACGACCCGGCTGGAGATCGCCGTCAACCTGCACCGCCTACGGATCGCTCTTGATGCCGCCGGCGTTCCTGCCAGCACCCTGCAGGGCACGGACGGTATTGCCGAACGCCTGCAGTATCTGGTCGAAGAGCGCGACGGGTTGCAGTTGCGCCTGGAAGGCACCTTTGGGGATACACGCCGGGTGTGCCAAGCCAGTAACCGCTGAACAGATGATCCACGCAAGAATGGAGGTAGCGGCGATGATTCCGGATAAAGAAGACCTGGGTATCGTATTCCTGCCGACCAACAAGGTGGCCGAAAAGGTGGGGCGCACCCGTCAGGCGCTCTACGTCCTGCGGCAGACAGACCCGACGTTTCCGAAGCCGATCACCATGAGCGAAGGACGCAAGGCACGCCTCTACTGGGTTAAACAGGAGGTCGAGGCCTGGCAGGGCCAGCAGATGGCACGGAGAGACTAACGATGCTTCACCCTGGCCTCGAAGACATCGCGCTGCTCGTCGGTCATGCCAACCTCGAGCGCGTCCAGATAGTCGCAGTACCACTGCATCATCTCGGCGCGCGACTTCAGGTAGTTGGCCTTGTTGTAGGTGCCCTCCATGCCGGGCAGCTTGTGGGCCAGCTGGATCTCCGTCCAGTCGCTGGGCCAGCCATGCTCGGAAAGCAACGTCTTGGCCGTATGACGGGAACCGTGCCCCGTCATGCGGCCCTGATAACCGATCTGCTTGAAGCAGATATTGATGGCGGCGTCGGAGATCACCGGCAGCT
>NZ_JACUUD010000220.1 GCF_014859505.1 Halomonas sp. | reverse complement strand
TGTTGCTGCAGCCGGGGTTGATTCAGGGGCTGCCCTTCACGCTGCGCTTGCCGGCCGTCCTGTTGGGTATCTGGGCCCTGGGTGCCGCCTTCCTGCGCCCGTTGGCGCCTGCTCTTGCTCACCCTTTGTTTGGCCGGGCCCTGTCGCCACCCTGGAGCCAGCTCTCTCTGGCGCTGTTCACGCTGCTGGTCTTGGTCAGGGCCCTGCTTGCCTGAGGGCTTGCCAGGGTTGCCATCCCGTGATGCAGAAAGCCGCCCTTCGGGGCGGCTTTCTGCTACCTGACGCTATCGGCCAGGATGACGCCGAGTCATTTCAATGCGTCTTGTTGCTAAGGATGACCGTGTCTCGACGGACATGAAAAAGGGCTCCTGAAGGAGCCCCTTCCTTGCCTAGGGCGTTAAGTTACTGGTTGTTAGCGATCGATATGCTGATACTCACTCGAATCGGCGGTGGCGTTGCTCACCACGACGATGGCCAGCATGGAGGCGATGAAGCCGGGGATGATCTCGTAGACGCCGGGCCCCCCCATGAACTCTGCGTTCCAGCCCAGTGCAATCCAGATTATGACGGTGGCAGCACCCACTACCATGCCCGCGATGGCGCCGTTACCGTTGGTGCGCGGCCACATCAGCGACAGGATGATCAGCGGGCCGAAGGCGGCACCGAAGCCGGCCCAGGCGTTACTGACCAGCCCCAGAACCTGAGAGTTCTCATCAGAGGCAATGACGGCTGCCACCAGGCCCACCAGGACGACACAAATCCGGCCTATGGCGACGGTCTCCTTGTCCTTGGCCTCCTTGCGCAGGAACAGGCGATAGAAGTCCTCGGTCAGTGATGAAGACGACACCAGAAGCTGGCTGGAAATGGTGCTCATGATCGCAGCAAGCAGTGCCGCGTAGAGGAAACCGGTGATCAGCGGGTGGAACAGCAGCTCCGCCAGGATGATAAAGATCGTTTCCGGATCCTGAACATCCATGCCGTTACGGATCGCATAGGCTCGGCCGAATATACCCAAAGAGATCGCACCGATCAGGGAGACTAGCATCCACCCCATGCCGATATTACGGGCAATAGGAACATCCTTCAGCGTCCGGATGGCCATGAAGCGCACGATGATGTGCGGCTGCCCGAAATAGCCAAGCCCCCACGTCACCGCAGACAGCCATCCCACGAAAGTCAGTCCCGCCGTCCAGGACAGTAGCGTGGGATCGACTTCATTCAGAGTCTGTGATGCCTGGGAATAACCTCCGCCACCTTCGCCGAACAGCACGACTGCCGGCATGATCACCAGTGCCAGCATCATGATGCAGCCCTGCACGAAGTCCGTCATGCTCACGGCCAGGAAGCCGCCGACAACTGTGTAGATCAGTACCACGCCCAGGGTGATGATGATCCCCATAGCGTAGTCGCTCAGGCCACCGACGTTGATGATGCCGGAAAACGCGCTTTCGAACAGCTTGCCGCCTGCCACCAGGCCTGACGCCGTGTAGACCGCGAAGAAGATCACAATCACGATCGCCGACACCGTTCTCAGCGACATCGCACGAGTGGGGAATCGGTTGGCCAGAAACTCTGGAATGGTGATCGCATTACCATAATGAACCGTCTGTTCGCGCAGGCGGGGAGCGACCAGCGTCCAGTTGAAGAAAGCACCCACCAGCAGGCCGATACCGATCCAGGCCGAACCCAGACCAGAGACAAACATTGCCCCGGGCAAACCCAGCAGCAACCAGCCGCTCATGTCCGACGCACCGGCCGACAGGGCCGCCACTTGTGGGCTGAGGGCTCGTCCACCCAGCATGTAATCTTCGGATGTCGACGTGGATTTGCGCATGGCATAAACGCCGATGGCGATCATGAGCAAAAAATAGCCGACAAGACTTATCCAAACACCAATAGCCATAAAACTTCTCCAGTGTCATCAGGGCGGAGATGGCTCCGACCGGTTGTTGCGCCTACCATGCATGATCCGGTAGTGGCACTGTTTTATTGTTGTTGATTCGGTTTGTTATTCATGTTTTGGGCACAGCGAGCATCCACCGTGTATGCAGTCGGAGAGGTGGGTGGTGCGTTTGTAGGTGACGGATTCATTGCTTTCTACCATCAGGGTATTCCTTCAGTTTTATTGTCGTTACTGACGAGTGGAGCTCACTCGTCTCCCAGCGCAAGCAGTGACGCGTTGCCGCCCAGGGCGGCGGTATTGACGGTCACCGTCTTTTCCGTGGCGAAGCGCAGCAGGTAGTGCGGCCCGCCGGCCTTGGGTCCGGTCCCGGAGAGGCCCTGGCCGCCGAAGGGCTGAACGCCCACGACGGCGCCGATGATATTGCGGTTGACGTACACATTGCCAACGCGAATCTTCTGCGCTATTTCATCGGCGAAGGATTCATTGCGGCTATGCACGCCGAAGGTCAGTCCATAACCCCGTCCGTTGATCGACTCGATCACCCGATCGATCTCGCTGGCCCTGTAACGCACGATGTGCAGGATCGGGCCAAACTGCTCCTTCTCCAGCGCTTCGATGCCCTCGATCTCGAAGGCCACCGGGGCGATGAAGGTGCCGTCGCCGGTCAGGGCCGGGTCCAGGCGGGTCTCGGCGACCAGGCGCCCCTCGGCCTTGAGCTTCTCGATGTGCGCGGAGAGCCCGCGGCGGGCGTCCTCGTCGATCACCGGGCCGACGTCGGTGCCCAGGTCGCGAGGGTCGGCCACGCGCAGCTCGTTCATGGCGCCGTCGAGGATCTCGATGACCCGGTCGGCCACGTCCTCCTGGAGGTAGAGCACGCGCAGCGCCGAGCAGCGCTGGCCGGCACTCTGGAAGGCGGACTGGATGACATCGGCCACCACCTGCTC
>NZ_JACUUD010000219.1 GCF_014859505.1 Halomonas sp. | reverse complement strand
CCTAACCGATAACACCCATGATTGCGGTGCAATCAGTCAACGCAGGGCCAGAATACGAAATCAGTGCTTGCCCATGTCAGCCATTTGCCATGCTGCTTGCAGGAAAACGCTGACATGGGCAGAAGTAAAGCCGGGCGGAAGAATCCGCCCGGCGGTGGTGACGCTACGGCATTTCACGAGACCTCAAGGGCGATCTTGAGCACGCCGTCGCGCTGGTGGGAGAAGAGATCGTAGGCGTCGACGATCTTTTCCAGCGGGTAGCGGTGGGTGACCATGGGGCCCAGATCCAGCCGGCCGCTGTCGATGATCTGCATCAGCCGGCGCATGCGCTCCTTGCCGCCGGGGCACAGCGTGGTGATGATCCGATGGTCACCCAGGCCCGCGCAGAAGGCGTCCAGCGGGATGGAAAGGGCCTCGGAGTAGACCCCGAGGCTCGACAGGGTGCCGCCTGGCTTGAGCACCCGCAGCGACTGCTCGAAGGTCTGCTGCAGGCCCAGCGCCTCGATGGAGGCGTCCACGCCGCGCCCGCCGGTGAGCTTGAGGATCTCGGCGACCACGTCCACGTCACGGAAGTTGAGGGTCACGTCGGCGCCCATCTTCTTGGCCATCTCGAGGCGCTCGTCGACGCCATCCACGGCGATGATCAGCCCCGCCCCACGCAGCCGGGCGCCAGCGGTCGCGCACAGGCCGATGGGGCCCTGGGCGAACACCGCCACAAAGTCGCCGATCCTGATGTTGGCCGACTCGGCCCCGGCGAAGCCGGTGGACATGATGTCCGGGCACATCAGCACCTGGTCGTCGGTGAGGCCGTCGGGCACCGGCGAGAGGTTGGCCTGGGCGTCGGGCACTCGCAGGTACTCGGCCTGGGCGCCATCGATGGTGTTACCGAAGCGCCAGCCGCCCATGGGCTTGTAGCCGTGGGCGTGGTGGCCGCCGTCCTGGGCGCTGCAGCCGTCCTGGCAGGCATATGAGGTGAAGCTCGGGCAGATCGCGCCGGCGATCACCCGCTGCCCCTCCCGGTAGCCCTGCACATTGGCGCCGAGTTTCTCGATGATCCCCACCGGTTCGTGGCCGACGATGAGGCCCTTCTCCACCGGGTACTCGCCCTTGAGGATATGCACGTCGGTGCCGCAGATGGTGGTGGTGGTCACCCGGATCAGGGCGTCGTTGGGGCCGATATCGGGGATCGGCCGGTCGTCGATCTCGATGCGGCCAGGTTCGACGAAGACGGCGGCTTTCATCATGGCGGGCATGGGCAAGGCTCCGGTTTCAGTGAAGAGGTGCTCTACAGCTATAGCAGGGCTTTGCCGTCTCTGCCCTTGATGGGCATCAAGGTCATGCTGCAATGCCACGAATGCCATGCTGCAATGCCACGAAAGAGGCCGACCCGCTGCCCCGCTTCCCATTACCCCGCGCCCGCCGTAACCTGATCGTTTGATTCGCCCGCTAACACCCTTCAAGGAATCGAATGTCACCCGCCGATACCCTGCGCCTGATCCTGCTCTCCTCGCTGTGGGGCCTGTCGTTCATCTTCATGCGCGTCGCGGTGCCGGAGTTCGGGCCCGTGCCGCTGATCCTGGTGCGCATGGGCGTCGGCGCCCTGCTGCTGGTCCCGCTGCTGCTCAGCCTGCACTACCTGACACTGGTGTGGGCCAACAAGGGCAGTCTCTTCGTGCTGGGCGTGATCAACCATGTGCTGCCCTTCACGCTGCTGGCGCTGGCCACCACCCGGCTGGAGGCCGGCTTCACCTCGCTGATCAACGCCACCACGCCGATCTTCACCGCCCTGCTCGGCGCGCTGTTCTTCGCCACCCCGGTGATGCGCCAGCAGTACCTGGGCCTGGCCCTGGCCTTCTTCGGGGTCTATGTGCTGTCGGCGGACCGGCTGGACTTCGCCCTGGGCGGCGACGGCTGGTTCATCCTCGCCGTGCTGGGGGCCACCTTCTGTTATGGGGTGGCCAGCAACTACGCCCGGATGCATCTGGCGCACCTGCCGGTGCGGGTGCTGGCGGCGGGGAGCTCGGCCATGTCGGCGCTGGTGCTGCTGGTGCCGGGGCTGCTGCTGTGGCCCACCGAGCCGATCAGCGGCCTGGCCTGGGCCAACGGCCTGGCACTGGCGGTACTCAGCACCACCCTGGCCTTCCTGCTCTACTTCGGGCTGATCGCCAGCGCCGGGGCCACCGCCACCTCCACGGTAACCTTCCTGGTGCCGGTCAGCGCCCTGCTGTGGGGCTATCTGCTGCTCGGCGAGCGCCTGAGCCTGCAGATCCTGGCCGGCATGGCGATCACCCTGGCCGGCACCGCCGTCGCCACCGGCCTGCTGCGGCTTGGCCGGAGGCGAAGGGAACCGGGCGCCGAAACCAAGGTCCCGATGACCACGACACACGATGCACCGCTCGATCTCGATGCAAGACCCGACGACAACAACAGGAGCCCCCCATGAGCCTTTCCCCCTTCCACCTGGCCATTCCCGTCCACGACCTGCCCGCGGCCCGCACCTTCTATGGTGAGGTGTTCGGCCTGGAAGAAGGTCGCTCCAGCGAGCAGTGGGTGGACTTCAACTTCTTCGGCCACCAGCTGGTGATCCACGAACACCCGAAGATGCCCTACCAGGAGCAGGCCAACACCAACGCAGTGGATGGTCACGACGTGCCGGTGCCCCACTTCGGGGTGGTACTGGGCTGGGAGGAGTGGGAGACGCTGGCCGAACGCCTGCGCGCCCGCGACACCGAGTTTGTGATCGAGCCCTACGTGCGTTTCAAGGGCCAGGTGGGCGAACAGGCCACCATGTTCCTGCTCGACCCCTGCGGCAACGCCCTGGAGTTCAAGGCGTTCAAGGACATGGGCCAGCTGTTCGCCAAGTGA
>NZ_JACUUD010000218.1 GCF_014859505.1 Halomonas sp. | reverse complement strand
CGGCGCCTGCTGCGTCGAGGGCTCCGCGAGCAGCGCCCGCGCCATGCCGGGCCTGGGAGCGCGCGCCGCTCGCGGCGGTTCCGGCTCGACAGAGCGCGCCGGGGGCACCTCGCTGGCCTCGTCCAGCAGCGCGTGCAGGCGATCGCCGGGTGCCTCGGCGGGGGGTGCCTCGGGCAGCTCCCACTCGCAGGCCGGGGTCGGGCGGGCGTTGGGCAGCGCATAGCGCGCCACCCAGGCCGTCAGCCCCATGGCCTCCAGGTACTGGAGCCGCTGCGGCTCGGTGATCACGACTTGCTGCCACCCCGGCAGTCGGGCGAATCGGGGCGGCTCTGGCCGCTGGCCTGCCACTCGGCGGGGGTATAGAGGTGCAGCGCCAGGGCGTGGACCGGCCCGGCCAGCTCATCGGCCAGCAGGGCATAGACCTGCTGGTGGCGCTTGACCGGCATCAGCCCCTCGAGACGCTCGGAGACGAGGGTGACCTTGAAGTGGGTCTCGGAATTGGCCGGCACATTGTGCCGATGGCTCTCGTTCTCCACCGCCAGAAAGGCGGGCGCGAGGGCCTGCAGCTTCTCTTCGATGGTGGCCTGGATGCTCATGGCGGCTCCCGGATTGATTGAATAAAGCGCTCTTCGCAGACTGGCGGGAAATTCCAAGTTGCCGTTGCCTTTCAAGCATTCACGAGGCTTGAAGCTACAGGTGGGAGATCGGCTCTGCCGGGCGAATGGCGCCGCAGGCGCCCCGGCGGGGTTGCTGGCGTTGGCGCATGCCGCCAGGAGCCCTTCGGTCTCCATTCGTCGAAGCGTCGAACCGCGGGCAAAGCCCGGCTCCCACAATAGCTCCCTCAATAGCTGATCGGCCACAACTGAGATTCACGCGAGTTTTCGAGGAGCGTAATGAAAACCCCATTGTACCCGCTCTGCCGAGCGGTAACGATGCGGCTCACTCGCTTGAGGCGGCCTGCTTGGCACTCCGCTGGGCGGCGCCGGCCAGCGGCACCCGGGCCAGGCTCGCGCCCAGCGCCAGCAGGGTCGCCAGGGCGCCGAGCCACAGGGTGGCTTGCACCGGCATGCCGGTGGCCAGGAAGGCACCCACCATGGCCACCCCCAGCGACTGCCCCACGGTGCGCGAGGTGCTCATGATGCCGGAGGCGTTGGCGCTGCGCTCGCGGGGCACGGTGCTCATCAGCTCGCGGTTGTTGGGCGGCTGGAAGAGCCCGAAGCCGACCCCGCACAGCAGCATCCGCCACAGCACATCGACCACCCCCGCCTCGGCGGGAAGGCGCGCCAGCAGCGCGAGCCCCACCAGCAGCAGCGCCAGGCCCGCGCTTGCAAGCAGGCTGGGGTTCACGCGATCGGCCAGACGGCCGGCACGCGGGCCCACCAGCATGATGGCCAGCGGCCAGGGGGTGAAGAGCCAGGCGGTCTCCAGGGGCGTGAAGCCCATCTCGCTCTGGAACAGGAAGGAGAGCGCCACGAAGGCCAGCCCCTGGCCCACGAAGGCGGTGCCCTGGGCCACCAGCGCCAGGCTGAAGCGCGGCTCATTGAAGATCGAAAGCGGCATCAGCGGATGGCTGGCCCGCCGCTGGCGGCGCAGGAAGAGCAGCACGGCCGCGATGCTCAGCGCCAGCCAGGCCGCCACCTGTCCCGTCGGCATGCCGTGGCCAACGCCGTCCATGGCCACGAAGAAGCCGCACAGCATGGCCACCGACAGCAGCGCCCCGGCCAGGTCGAAGCCGCCGCGCCGGCCCGCTTCCCGCGGCAGCGCCTTCCAGGCCAGCACCACCGCCACCGCCCCCAGCGGCAGGTGCAGGGCGAACAGCCAGGGCCAGTCCGCCACGGAGAGCAGCACGCCGCCGATGGCCGGCCCCGCCGCATAGCCGCCGGCCACCACCATGGCCGAGAGCCCCAGCGCCGAGCCCAGCAGGCGCGAGGGGAAGATGGAGCGGTAGAGCGAGGGCCCGATGGAAAGCGTCGCCGCCGCCCCCAGCCCCTGCAGGGCGCGGAACAGCAGCAGCGTCTCCAGGCTGGTGGAGAGCGCACTGCCCAGGGAGGCCAGGGTGAAGACGCCCACCCCGGCCACGTAGATCCGCCGCCGGCTGACCAGCTCGCTGAGCGCGGCGAAGACCAGCAGGAAGGCCGCACAGCTGATCTGGAAGAGGTTGGTGACCCACACCGCCCGGGAGGCGGACACCTCGAACCCCGCCGCGATGGAGGGCAGCGCGATGTTGATCATGGTGGTATCCACCACCGCCATCAGGGTGCCGAGGATCAGCGCCAGCACGGCCAGGCGCCGCTCGGGGCCCGGCAGGCCGTCGTCGCCGGGGCGGGTCTCGAAGAGTGTGCTCATTGGGGTTCCATCATGAAGAAACCGGCCGAAGCCGGTTTCCTCTTGCCCGCCTGCGGGGCGGGCTTGGGCTTGGGCTTAGACTTGGCGCCTAGTCCAGGTCGAAATCCGTCAGCAGCGAGTCGTCGACCTCGGAGATCTCGAGTGCCGCCTCGTCGTCGAGGTCGATGGCCAGGTAGCTGTGCTCCACCGTCAGGAAGCGCTGGAACAGCGGCCAGTCGATGGCCTCGGGCCACTGGCGCTCGTCCTCTTCCCAGGCGCGCAGCTCGGTCTCGAGGATCTCGAGGTAGCGCTCGCGCACGAAGCCCTCCAGGGCCTCCGGGGTGTCCATCTCCGGGATCAGGTAGACCGTGCTTTCACGCTCGACGTCATCCAGGGCGATATCGTCATCGCCCATGGTCGGCTCGAGGGCATTGATCCAGTCCACGAAATGCTGGGTAGGGCGGACGCTCAGGGCAGAGCGGTTGAGCAGTTTCATGGGGGTCTCCTCGACGTCGAAACGATGACCATTATGGGTGCTGGCCGCAGGGTTTACCAATGCTTCCCG
>NZ_JACUUD010000064.1 GCF_014859505.1 Halomonas sp. | reverse complement strand
CCGCTGGCAACGTTGCCCGTTGCCGGCAGCGGATGCGTACTTTACGGTTTTCCCCCGAGGGGTGCAACCCTTTCCGTTAGGAAAATGTAGCCCAGTTACACGCAAAGGGCCATGACTCATATCAAGAGATGGCTCGGCGAGGCCAGGGACCCGTAACCCACCGAGGGTCCGGGCCCCTGCCCCCCCCCCAGGATGGGTCGATCAGAAGCTGTCGCCAGGAATCCGCACGAAACCTTCCATCAGGACCCGGGCGCTACGGCTCATCACCGCCTCGTCGATCACCCAGCGCCCCTCCGTCAGGCTGGCCTCGGCGCCGACGCGCAGCGAGCCGGAGGGGTGGCCGAAGGTGACGGCATTGCGCTTGCTCCCGCCGGCGGCCAGATTGACCAGGGTGCCCTCGATCGCGGCGGCGGAGGCGATCGCCACGGCGGCGGTGCCCATCATGGCGTGGTGCAGCTTGCCCATGGAGAGCGCCCGCACCAGCAGGTCGATGGAGTCGGCCTTCACCTCCTTGCCGCTGGAAGAGGTGTAGCTCGCCGGAGGCGCCACGAAGGCCACCTTGGGGGTATGCTGACGGCCGGCCGCCTCGGCCACGTCCTTGATCAGGCCCATCTTCACCGCCCCATGGGCGCGGATCGTCTCGAAGCGCGCCAGCGCCTCGGCGTCGCCGTTGATCGCCTCCTGCAGCTCGGTGCCGCTGTAGCCAATCTCGGCGGCATTGACGAAGACGGTGGGAATGCCGGCGTTGATCAGCGTGGCCTTGAGGGTGCCCCCCTCCACCACATCAGCCGGCACCTCGAGGTCATCGACCAGGTTGCCGGTGGGGAAGATTGCCCCCTCGCCGTCGGCGGGGTCCTTGAAGGCCACCGGCACCTCGGCCGCCGGGAAGGTCACGCCGTCGAGCTCGAAGTCGCCGGTCTCCTGCACCTCGCCGTTGGTGATGGGCACCTGGCAGACGATGGTCTTGCCGATATTGACCTGCCAGATGCGCACCTCCACCACGCCGCTATCGGGAATGCGCGCCGGGTCCACCAGGCCATTGGCCACGGCAAAGGGGCCCACGGCGGCGGAGAGGTTGCCGCAGTTGCCGCTCCAGTCGACGAAGGGCTTGTCGATGGCCACCTGGCCGAAGAGATAGTCCACGTCGTGAACGGGCTGAGTGCTCTTCGACAGGATCACCGTCTTGCTGGTGCTGGAGGTGGCACCGCCCATGCCGTCGATCTGCTTCTGGTAGGGGTCGGGGCTGCCGATCACCCGCATCAGCAGGCGGTCGCGGGCCTCGCCGGGCACCCGTGCCGTCTCGGGCAGGTCATCCAGCTTGAAGAAGACGCCCTTGCTGGTGCCACCACGCATATAAGTGGCGGGAATGCGAATCTGGGAAACGTGAGCCATGGAGGTTGCTTCCTTGGTGATGAAGGGGGGTAAAGATCGACCCGGGCCTTGCGGCGCCGGGTCGATGGGATTCAACGTCGTGAGGCTGGCGTCCGGCTCAGCTGACCGCCTCGGCCGAGGACTCCAGGAAGTCCTTGGCGAAGCGCTGCAGCACGCCGCCGGCGGAGTAGACGGTCACCTCCTCTGCGGTATCCAGGCGGCAGATCACGGGCACCCGGTCCACCTCACCGGTCCTGCGGTGGATCACCAGCTCGAGGGTCGCGCCCGGGGCCGCCTCGCCCTCCACGTCGTAGGTCTCGGTACCGTCGAGCTGCAGGGTGTGGCGAGTGGTCCCCTCCTGGAACTGGAGCGGCATCACGCCCATGCCGATCAGGTTGGTGCGGTGAATGCGTTCGAAGCCCTCGGCGACGATCGCCTCGACCCCGGCCAGGGCCACGCCCTTGGCCGCCCAGTCCCTGGAGGAGCCCTGGCCATAGTCGGCACCGGCGATGACGATCAGCGGCTGGCCACGCTCCATATAGGTCTCGATGGCCTCCCACATGCGGGTCACTTCGCCCTCAGGCTCGATGCGTGCCAGCGAGCCCTGCCTGACCTCGCCGTTCTCGTCGCGGACCATCTCGTTGAACAGCTTGGGATTGGCGAGTGTGGCCCGAAGGGCAGTGAGGTGGTCGCCGCGGTGGGTGGCGTAGGAGTTGAAGTCCTCCTCCGGCAGGCCCATCTTGTGCAGGTACTCGCCCGCCGCGCTGTCCATCATGATGGCGTTCGAGGGGGACAGGTGGTCGGTGGTGATGTTGTCCGGCAGGATCGCCAGGGGCCGCATGCCCTTCAACGCACGCACGGCCGCCATGTTGCCTTCCCAGTAGGGCGGGCGACGGATATAGGTGCTCTGGGGGCGCCAGTCATAGAGCGGACTCTCGGCCGGTTCAAACGCATCCAGATCGAACATCGGGATGTAGACCTGCTTGAACTGCTCCGGCTTGACGAACTCGGCGACGATGGCATCGATCTCCTCGTCGGAGGGCCACAGGTCCTTGAGAGTCACCGGGTTGCCGTTCTGATCGGTGCCCAGCACGTCCTTTTCGATGTCGAAGCGCACGCTACCCGCGATGGCGTAGGCCACCACCAGCGCCGGCGAGGCCAGGAAGGCCTGCTTGGCATAGGGGTGGATGCGGCCGTCGAAGTTGCGGTTGCCGGAGAGCACCGCGGTGGCGTAGAGATCGCGGTCGATGATCTCCTGCTGGATCTTCGGATCGAGCGCCCCGGACATGCCATTACAGGTGGTGCAGGCGTAGGCGACGATGCCGAAGCCGAGCTTCTCCAGCTCGGACAGCAGGCCGGCCTCCTCCAGGTAGAGGCGCGCGACCTTCGACCCTGGGGCAAACGACGATTTTACCCAGGGCTTGCGCACAAGGCCGAGCTCGTTGGCCTTCTTGGCCAGCAGGGCGGCGCCCACCACGTTGCGCGGGTTGGAGGTGTTGGTACAGCTGGTGATGGCGGCGATGATCACCGCGCCATCGGGCATCTTGCCTGCTTTCTCATCCGCCTGGGCCTGGTCGCTGTCCTTGTAGGAGGATACGGCGATGCCGCGCTCGGCAAGGGCCGAGGTGGGCAGGCGACGGTGCGGGTTGGAGGGACCCGCCAGGTTGCGCTCCACGCTCGAGAGGTCGAAGGTCAGCACCCGCTCGTACTGGGCCTGCGTCAGGCTGTCGGCCCATAGGCCGACTTGCTTGGCATAGGTCTCGACCAGTTCGACCTGCTCCGGCTCGCGGCCGGTCAGCGTCAAGTAGTCGATGGTCTGCTCGTCGATGTAGAACATCGCCGCCGAGGCGCCATACTCCGGCGTCATGTTGGAAATGGTGGCGCGGTCGCCGATGGTCAGGCTCTTGGCCCCCTCGCCGTAGAACTCGAGGTAGGCGCCGACCACGCGCTCCTTGCGCAGGAACTCGGTGATCGCCAGCACGATATCGGTGGCGGTGATGCCCGGCTTGGGCTTGCCGGTCAGTTCCACGCCGACGATGTCGGGCAGGCGCATCATGGAGGGGCGACCCAGCATCACGGTCTCGGCTTCGAGGCCGCCCACCCCGATGGCGATCACGCCCAGACAATCGATGTGCGGGGTGTGGCTGTCGGTGCCCACGCAGGTGTCGGGATAGGCCACGCCGTCGCGAGCCTGCACCACCGGCGACATCTTCTCCAGGTTGATCTGGTGCATGATGCCATTGCCGGCGGGGATCACGTCGACGTTCTCGAAGGCGGTCTTGGTCCACTCGATGAAGTGGAAACGGTCCTCGTTGCGACGATCCTCGATGGCGCGGTTCTTCTCGAAGGCGTCCGGGTCGAAGCCGGCGTGCTCCACGGCCAGGGAGTGGTCGACGATCAGCTGGGTCGGCACCACCGGGTTGACCTTGGCGGGGTCGCCGCCCTGCTCGGCGATGGCGTCGCGCAGGCCGGCCAGATCGACCAGCGCCGTCTGGCCGAGGATGTCATGGCACACCACCCGGGCCGGATACCAGGGGAAGTCCAGGTCACGGCGGCGCTCGATCAGCTGCTTGAGAGCATCGGTGAGCAACTCGGGCTCGCAGCGACGCACCAGCTGCTCGGCGAGCACCCGGGAGGTGTAGGGAAGGGTGTCATAGGCACCGGGCTGGATCTCCTCGACGGCCGCACGCACGTCGAAGTAGTCCAGCTCGGTGCCGGGAAGCGGTTTGCGGTAGTCCGTATTCATACTCAACCCCGATCCTCGATGGGCACCCACTCGCTCTTCTCCGGGCCGACGTAATCGGCGCTCGGGCGAATGATACGGTTGTTGGCGCGCTGCTCGAAGACATGGGCCGCCCAGCCGGTGACACGCGAACATACGAAGATCGGCGTGAACAGCTTGGTGGGGATGTCCATGAAGTGGTAGGCACTGGCATGGAAGAAGTCGGCGTTGCAGAACAGCTTCTTCTCGCGCCACATCACCGCCTCGACGCGCTCCGAGACCGGGTAGAGGACGGTGTCGCCCACGTCCTCGGCCAGCTTCTTCGACCATTCCTTGATGATGGCGTTGCGCGGGTCGGACTCGCGATAGATCGCGTGGCCGAAGCCCATGATCTTGTCCTTGCGCTCGAGCATGCCCATGATCTCGCGCTCGGCCTCGTCCGCGGAGGTCCAGTTCTCGATCATGTCCATGGCCGCCTCGTTGGCACCGCCGTGCAGCGGGCCGCGCAGGGAACCGATGGCGCCGGTCACGCAGGAGTGCATGTCGGAGAGGGTCGAGGCACAGACGCGTGCGGTGAAGGTCGAGGCGTTGAACTCGTGCTCGGCGTAAAGGATGAGGGAGACGTTCATGACCCGGGCGTGCAGTTCGGAGGCCGGCGCCCCACGCAGCAGGTGCAGGAAGTGGCCACCCACGGAGTCATCGTCGGTCTCGGTCTCGATGCGCACGCCGTCGTGGCTGAAGCGATACCAGTAGCAGATGATCGACGGCAGCACGGCCAGCAGGCGGTCGGAGACATCCTGCTGCTCGTCGAAGCTCTGCTCGGTCTCCAGGTTGCCCAGCATGGAGGCGCCGGTGCGCATCACGTCCATGGGGTGGGCATCGGCGGGGATCTGCTCCAGCACGGTCTTGAGTGCCTGGGGCAGGCCGCGCAGGCCCTTGAGCTTGGTGATGTAGGCGTTGAGCTCGGCCTGGTTCGGCAGCTTGCCCTTGAGCAGCAGGTAGGCAACCTCCTCGAACTTCGCCTTCTCGGCCAGCTCCTTGATGTCGAAGCCGCGGTAGGTCAGGCCGGAGCCGGTCTTGCCCACGGTGCACAGGGCGGTAGTCCCTGCGCTCTGGCCACGCAGGCCGGCGCCACTCAGGTTCTTCTCTGCCATGTCGTATCTCCTTGTCTAACGGGTCGGTCGTGTTCGTATCGTCGCCGCTCAGGCGTCGGAACCCTTCTCGGCGAAGAGCGCATCGAGCTTCTGCTCGAAGCTGTGGTAGTTCAGGAAGTCGTAGAGCTCGTCGCGTGTCTGCATCAGCTCGACCACGTCACGCTGGTGACCGGTGGCGTGGATGCTCTGGTAGACCTTGAGTGCAGCAGCGTTCATGGCGCGGAAGGCGGACAGCGGGTAGAGCACCATGCGGCAGCCCACCTCGCCCAGCTCCTGCTGGCTGAACAGCGGCGTGGCGCCGAACTCGGTGATGTTGGCCAGGATCGGCGCATCGACGCGGTCGCAGAAGGCCCGATAGTCGTCCAGGGTGTGCACCGCCTCGGCGAAGATGGCGTCGGCACCGGCCTCGACACAGGCATTGGCGCGCTCGATGGCGGCGTCCAGCCCATCCTTCTGGAAGGCATCGGTGCGGGCGATCAGGTAGAAATCCGGATCGATGCGGGCATCGGCGGCGGCCTTGACGCGGTCTGCCATCTCCTGCTGGGAAACGATGGCCTTGTTGGGGCGGTGGCCGCAGCGTTTCTGGGCGACCTGATCCTCGATGTGCACGGCGGCCACGCCGGCGCGCTGCATCTCCTTCACGGTACGAGCGATGTTGAAGGCACCGCCCCAGCCAGTGTCGATATCCACCAGCAGCGGCAGGTCGGTGGCGCCGCAGATCCGGTGCGAGTCCTCGACCACGTCATTCATGGTGGTCATGCCCAGGTCAGGCAGGCCGAAGGAGGCGTTGGCCACGCCACCGCCGGAGAGGTAGATGGCCTGATGGCCGACACGCTGGGCCATCATCGCGGTGTAGGCGTTGATGGTGCCGACGATGGGCAGCGGGCGGTTGGCCTCGAGGGCGGCACGGAAACGGGCGCCGGGGGTCTGCTGGGTCATGGGGTCTCTCCTGTGGTGTTCGAGCCGGGTGTTATGGGTTCGGGTCGGGTCAGGTCGTGTCGGCTGCCAGACGCAGAGTGGCGGCATAGCGATCGACCACATTGGCCCGGGAGGCGCTGACGTGCCGCCGCATCAGCAGTTCGGACAGCTCGGCGTCGCCGGCCTCGATGGCGTCGACGATGCGGTGATGTTCGACGAAGGCGCGCTGGGGACGTGAGCCGGTCGCGCTGAACTGGGTGCGGTAGAGCCGAACCAGGTAATAGAGGTCGTCGCAGAGCATGGTCACCAGCATACGGTTGTGGCTGCCCTGAACGATGCGGTAGTGAAAGTCCAGGTCACCCTCGCGCTGGAAGTAAGCCTCCCCCTTCTTGAGGTCGGCCTGACGCTCGTGCATCGCCAGCAGTTCACGCAGCCCCGCGATCTCCTTGGCGGTCATGTGCTCCGCGGCCAACCGAGCAGCCATGCTCTCCAGCGCTTCGCGCACATCGAACAGCTCGAGCAGCTCCGACATGGAGAGCTTTACCACCCGAGCCCCCACGTGGGGCACTCGCTCGATCAACCGATGCGCCTCGAGGCGGCGCATCGCCTCGCGCAGCGGACCACGGGAAATTCCGTAGATCTTGGAGAGGCCTGGCTCGGTGATCTTGGTGCCCGGGGCCAGTTCGCCGCGCACGATGGCATCCTGGAGCTGCTGGAAGACGCGCTCCGCCAGGGTGCGCACCTCCGGGATCGACGTTTCAATGTGTGCTGAGGTCATGGTGATTGTCGACAATTATTCGATGAAGGAAGAGTAGCCACTCCGCATAATGGGGTCAATACGCAAAAACGCCGTAAAGCTTCACCTTTGGTTGTAGACAACGGTGCCGGGAGCAGAGGGGCTGTCGACAATGCCGGGCGGTCATGGTGGCCCGGGGGCGGGAACGGGCAGGGACAAGAGCCGGCGAGACGCCTAGAATGGGCCGCCTGTCACAGCAAGGCCCGGCAATGAGCGCAAGACTCCAGATCACCCCCTGCCCCTACCATGAGCACCCGCTTGAGCACTTCGCTCGTCTTCGCCGGAGGCCGGGGGCCGTGCTGCTCGACAGCGGGCGCCCGGCCGCCCCCACCGGGCGCTTCGACATCCTCTCAAGCGACCCCCTGATGACGATGGTGATCGACGACCAGGGGCACGTCGCCGGTGCAACCGAGCTGTCGGGCCTCTCGCCCTTTACCGCCCAGCAGGCCCTGCTGGAGCGCCTCGAGGTGGAGGCCCCCGAGAGCCACCTGCCCTTCCTGGGGGGCCTGATCGGCTACTGGAGCTATGACCTGGGACGGCTGCTGGAGCCGGTGGGCGATCTCACCTCGCCCGCCGTCGCCCTGCCGGCGAGCCGGGTCGGCCTCTACGACTGGGCGCTGATCCAGGACCATGAGCGGCGCGAGAGCTGGCTGGTGGCCAGCGACGAGCGACGCCGCCAGGTGCTCGGCTGGCTGGCGCAGCCGACGGCGGCCCCCGGTGCCTTCCGGCTGACCGCCCCCTTCGCCGGCGAGCTCTCCCGTGCCGTCTATCTCGAGCGCTTTGCCGCCGTTCAGCACTATATCCGCGCGGGAGACTGCTACCAGATCAACCTGGCCCAGCGCTTCAGCGCCCCCTATGCGGGCGACCTTTGGAGCGCCTACTGTCGTCTGCGCGAGGCCACGCCGACGCCCTACTCAGGCTTCATGGCCTGGTCCACGGCCCAGGGCGAGCAGGCGATCCTTTCGCTTTCCCCCGAGCGTTTCCTGGAATGCCGGGCCGGCCACGTGGAGACCCGCCCCATCAAGGGCACCCGCCCCCGGGGGGCGACGCCCGCCGATGACCGGCGGCTGGCCGACGAGCTCGCCGCCAGCCTCAAGGACCGCGCCGAGAATGTGATGATCGTCGACCTGCTGCGCAACGACCTGGGCCGCGTCTGCCGCCCCGGCAGCGTGCGCGTCCCCCAGCTGTGCGGCCTGGAGAGCTACGCCAACGTGCATCACCTGGTCAGCGTGGTGACTGGCGAGCTGGCTCCGGGGCGCACGCCCCTCGAACTGCTCGCCGCCGCCTTCCCCGGCGGCTCCATCACCGGCGCCCCCAAGGTGCGCGCCATGCAGATCATCGAGGAGCTGGAGCCGAGCCGGCGCAGCGTCTACTGCGGCAGCCTCGGCTATGTGGACGTGCGCGGCCGGATGGACACCTCCATTGCTATCCGCACGGTGGTGGCCGACGCCGGCCACCTGCACCTGTGGGGGGGCGGGGGCCTGGTGGCCGACTCCGAGGGCGAGGCGGAATATCAGGAGACCCTCGACAAGATCGGCCACCTGATGGCATCCCTCGCGAGCCTGGGATCAACAGAAAGTGAATAAGAAAGCAATTCCTTGCTCCCTGAAGGAATAGATACCCAAGAAATCGGTATTGGGGCCGGCGTGCCCGGCCTTGCTAGGGTAACGGCCATCGAGCCCAAGGGAGGCCAGCATGGCAAGCTTCGACCCCAACCATTTCGTTCTGGAACACGACCAGGATACCCCCAAGGAGATCCTTTGCGCCGCCTACCAGGCCTTCGGCGAGCTGACGCTCTCCTTTTCCGGCGCCGAGGACGTGGTGCTGATCGACCTGGCCCTGAAGGTCGCCCCGAAGGAGGCGGTGCACGTCTTCGCCCTGGACACCGGGCGCCTGCACCCGGAGACCTATGCCTTCATCGAGCGGGTCCGCGAGCACTACGGCATCGCGATCGACGTGCGCTTCCCCGACCCCGAGGCGGTGCAGAGGCTGGTGGGCGAGAAGGGACTGTTCAGCTTCTTCCGCGACGGCCATCAGGAGTGCTGCGGCATCCGCAAGGTGGCGCCGCTGCGCACTCGACTCAAGGGGCTCCCGGTATGGGTCACCGGTCAGCGTCGCGACCAGAGCCCCGGCACCCGCTCCAGCCTGCAGGTCGCCGAGCACGACCATGCCTTCGGCAGCGAGGAGAGCCCCTTGGTCAAGATCAACCCGCTGACCCACTGGTCAAGCGAGGAGATATGGACCTACATCCGCATGTTCGATGTGCCCTACAACCCGCTCCATGAGCGCGGCTTCGTCAGCATCGGCTGCGAGCCCTGCACCCGCCCTACCCTGCCCGGCCAGCACGAGCGCGAGGGACGCTGGTGGTGGGAGGATCAGAGTGGCAAGGAGTGCGGCCTGCACGCCACCAACCTTCACTCCACCAATTCGGGCGCGCCGGGCTAGCGCACCGGCAGTTCCAGCCCCTCGAACAGCGGCGACTCGTGTCGCGGCCCCGCCACCAGGGCCGCATCCACCAGGTCGCGTTCCAGGTGCGGGGCAAAGCCCTGCAGGAAGTCGTACATGTAGCCACGCATGAAGGTGCCGCGACGAATGCCGATCTTGGTGGTGGAGCTCTCGAAGAGATGCCCGGCATCCAGCGCCAGCAGGTCCGTGTCGTGCTCCGGGTCCACCGCCATGTGGGCGACGATGCCCACGCCCATGCCGAGGCGCACGTAGGTCTTGATCACATCGGCGTCGGCGGCGGTCAGCACCACATTGGGGGTGAGCCCCCGCGCCCGGAAGGCGTCATCCAACTGGGAGCGGCCGGTGAAGCCGAACACGTAGGTGACCAGCGGATAGCGGGCCAGGGCCTCGAGGGTGAGCTCGGGCTCGTCGGCCAGGGGATGCCCGCGGGGCACCAGCAGGCAGCGGTTCCAGCGGTAGCAGGGCAGCAGCACCAGGTCGTTGAACAACTCCAGGGATTCGGTGGCAATGGCGAAGTCGGCCTGGCCATCGCTGACCATCTGGGCGATCTGTTTGGGGGTGCCCTGCTGCATATGCAGCGCCACATCGGGATACTTGCGGGTGAACTCGCTGATCACCGGCGGCAGGGCATAGCGCGCCTGGGTATGGGTGGTGGCGATGGACAGGCTTCCTCGACGTTCGTCGCTGAACTCCTGGGCCACCTCCTTGATATTTTCGGCGAGCCGCAGCACCTCGCCGGCCAGCTCGACGATGGCCTGGCCTGCCGGAGTGACCCTTGTCAGATGCTTGCCGCTGCGAGCAAAGATCTCCACCCCCAGTTCGTCCTCCAGCAGGCGAATCTGCTTGGAGATCCCGGGCTGGGAGGTAAACAGGCTTTGCGCAGTGGCCGAGACGTTGAGGTTGTGACGGGTGACTTCCCAGATATAGCGCAGCTGTTGCAGCTTCATGGCGGCGAACTCCCTGACAGCCACCCGATCACGGGCGCTGACGATACCAAATAGTGATAAAAGGGTAATTTATAATCACTTTGAAGTATATACAACAAGCCGGCGTCTCGCCTAGCCGAAACGCGACGCCATTTGCCAGCGCCGCAGACGGCCGCTAACATCAGCCGGCCAGGCACGCTCAGGCGTGCCATGAACACGCTCGATGCAGCGCAACGAAACTGGAGAACCCCATGGCCAATAACGTCGATGTCACCAATGCCAACTTCGAGCAGGAAGTCCTCAAGGCCGATACCCCGGTTCTGCTCAAGTTCTGGGCCCCCTGGTGCGGTCCCTGCAAGGTGATGGCACCGGTGGTCGACGAGGTCGCCGAGGAGCGCAATGGCAACCTCAAGGTCGTCAGCATCAACGTGGACGATGCCCCGGAGATCGCCGCCGAACAGGGGGTGCGCGGTGTACCCACCGTCATGCTGTTCAAATCCGGCTCCAAGGTCGCCTCTCTGGTGGGCGCCCAGTCCAAGTCACAGCTGACGCAGTTCATCGACCAGAACGCCTGATCGCCAACCGCGTCAGTCTTCAGATCGCCCCGGCCACGGCCGGGGTGATCATTTGGTGGTTCAGCGCCTGCCCGCGTCTACCTCATTCTCCTCGCCCCTCTTCCCCCTCCTCGCCATTTCGCTCCGAGAGCGGACGGTCTGCCTCCTCCAGGGGCTGGTCGTCACCGGGGCCCAGCAGATGCGCGATCCAGCGGGTCTGGGGGTGGCTATCCAGGGCGATCTTGAGCGTCATGGTCAGCAGCACCGAGAGCAGCATACCCGCAATGCCGAAGATCCACCCCCACACCACCAGCGACAGGAAGGCGATGAAGGTGGATAGGCCCAGTGCCCGCCCCATCCAGCGAGGCTCGACGATGTTGCCGAGCACAAAGTTGATTCCGAGGTAAGCCGCCGAGAGCAGCAGGGCATCCACCAGGCCACCCCCGGGCGACACCAGCAGCAGTATCACCGGGGGAATGGCGGCGATGGCAGAGCCGATATTGGGAATGAAGTTCAGGGCGAAGGCCAGCACGGCCCACAGCAGAGGGAAGTCGACCCCCACCAGCAGGCAGGCTACCCACACCAGAACGCCGGTCATCAGGCTGATCAGGGTCTTCACTGCCAGGTAGCGCTTGAGCGTCCGGCTGAACTCGTTGAAACGCTCGAGGCTGGGCGCCGGATTGCGCAGTGCTCGATAGATCTTGTCGCGAAAGTTAAGCGTCTCGAAGAGCATGAAGATCACCAGCAGGCTTACCATCACGCTCTGAAACAGCAGGTTGCCCAGTTCCCCCAGCAGTCCCGGCACCGAACTGCCCAGTTGTTCAACATCTAGCAGTTCGGCAAGCCGGCCGGTATCGACAGCCAGGCCCATCTTCGCCAGGCCATCGAACAGCCCCAGGTAGTAGTCGTAGAGCTTCTCCTCGATCCCCGGCAGCGCCTCCGTGAAGGTCCCGAAGCTGTTGGCCAGCAGCAGGCCCAGCAGCGACAGCAGCCCACCAATCACCAACAGGGTGAGCCAGACGGCAAGGCGCAGGCTCAGCCCCAGGCGGTTCAGCCACTGGACGGGGGGGGTACAGACCAGGGCGATGAATACCGCCAGCATCAGCGGCACCAGAAGGCTGGCGCCGGCCTTCATGCCGGCCACGATCACCACCAGGGCAGCCAGACCGAGGGTGAGATTGAGCGGGATGATGCCCGAAGTATCCGGTTCATGCTGAGACATCTCGAGCTCCTGTGTTCCCTGGCAAGGCTTCATCATGCCCCTGCACGGGACCAGCAACAATCGTGAAAGGAATCTCGAAACTGTTCTTGAGAACAACCTCGAGAACAGGGCTGGGCACCATACCGGGAACCTTTACACCGAGGCCCTCTCATAGCGAGGTGGCATGCTGCCACATCATCACCGCAAGGAGCCCAACATGACCCTGTTTCGCCCCGCCCGGAGACTGTTGCTGGGCACCGTGCTCGTCGCCACTCCCCTGCTGGCCGGTCAGGTGCTGGCCGAGGCCACGCCACCGCGCCAGCTCCACGTCCAGGCCGAGACCACGCTATCGGTGGTGCCCGATCGGGCAACGCTCAGCGCCAGGCTCTGGGAGCGCACGCCCGCGATGGCGCTGGAGGACGAGAGCGGCGACGACCCCGACGCGCTGCGAGACGCCCGCGAGCGCCTGGAAACCCGCGCCCGCGAGCTGATTCGCGCCCTCGAAGAGACTGGACTCGAGCGCGACGCCATCAGCGCCGGCTCGCTTGCCGTGCTGCCGGAGCACCTGGCTGGCAGCCGCCGTGAGGATGGCGATCGCCAGACGCTGGTGCGTACCCGCCTGGAGCGACCCTTCCGCGTAAGGGTCGACGATCTTGACCGGCTGCCCGCGCTGCTCGACGCCCTGACAGACGCCGGCGTCAACGCCCTCGATGGCATCGGTTATGACCTCACCGATCGCGCCGCCGCCACCGACGAGGCGCTGATCCAGGCGCTGCAGAAGGCCCACCACAAGGCCGCACTGATGGCCGAGGCCCTGGGCATCTCCCTGGGCCCGGTGGCCAGCGTCAGCGAGACCCGCTCGCCGGTGTTCCAGCCACGCATGCTGGCCATGGCCGCCGACAGCCGCGAAAGCGCCCCCGAGGTGGAATACCGCCCCGGCACCATCGATATCGAGGCCGGGGTCAGCGTCAGCTGGGAGATCGAGTAGGCAGGTTGATCACCTCGACGCCGCCCATGTAGGCGCGCAGCGCCTCGGGTACGGTGATGGAACCGTCGGCATTCTGATAGTTCTCCATCACCGCCACCAGGCAGCGCCCCACCGCCAGGCCGGAGCCGTTGAGGGTGTGCAGCAGCTGCGGCTTCTTCTGCTCGGGGTGGCGGAAGCGGGCCTGCATGCGCCGCGCCTGGAACTCCTCGCAGTTGGAGACCGAGGAGATCTCCCGGTAGGTGCCCTGGCTCGGGATCCATACCTCCAGGTCGTAGGTCTTGGCGGCACCGAAGCCCATGTCGCCGGTGCACAGGGTGAGCACACGATAGGGTAGCGCCAGCGCCTGAAGGATCGTCTCGGCGTGGCCGCGCATCTCCTCCAGGGCCTCGTAGCTGGTCGCCGGGTCGACCAGTTGCACCATCTCTACCTTGTCGAACTGGTGCTGACGGATCATCCCGCGGGTGTCGCGACCGTGGGAGCCCGCCTCGCTGCGGAAACAGGGCGTATGGGCGGTGAGCTTCACCGGCAGCAACCTGTGCTCGAGGATCTCGTCCCGGGCGAAGTTTGTCAGCGGTACCTCGGCGGTGGGAATCAGGTGGTAGCCACGCTCGTCGTCGAGGCGAAACAGGTCCTCGCCGAACTTGGGCAACTGGCCGGTGCCGTACAGCGATGCCTCGTTGACCATATAGGGGACATAGCACTCCTCGTAGCCGTGCTCGAGGGTCTGCTTGTCGAGCATGAACTGGGTCAGCGCCCGATGCAGCCGCGCGATGGGGCCGCGCATCACCGCGAAGCGCGCCCCGGTCAGCTTGGCCGCCAGGTCGAAGTTCAGGTCGCCCTTCAGCGCCCCCAGGTCGACGTGGTCGCGCACCGCGAAGTCGAACTCCCGCGGCGTGCCCCAGCGAAGGAGCTCGACGTTGTCCTCCTCGCTCTCGCCCACCGGCACGCTCTCGTGGGGCAGGTTGGGCAGGCCGCTGACCGCGTCATCCCACTCGGCCTGCACCTCGGCCAGGCGTGCCTTGGCGGCATCGAGGCGCTCCCCCAGGTCGGAGACCTCGTCGAGCAGCGGCTGGATGTCCTCGCCCGCCGCCTTGGCCTTGCCGATCGTCCTGGAGCGGGTGTTGCGCTCGTTCTGCAGGGACTCGGTCTCGCCCTGCAGCTCGCGACGCCGGGACTCCAGCGCCTCGAGACGGTCGGTGTCGAGAGCGAAGCCTCGCTTGGCCAGTCGTTGGGCGACCACATCGAGGTCGCTGCGCAGCAGTTTGGGATCGAGCATGGCATCCGGTCCGTTACAGTCGGTGATAGAGAGTGAGGTCAACAGGGGTGAAACAGGCCGCCCATTGTAGGCAAAAGGCCGCAGGGGCGCCACGCGCTGCCGCCAGGCAAGCCGACGGGTACCGCCCGCGGGATGCGCGCCACCCGCCTGTCGCGGTAAAGTAGGGCATTCCTCGCTTCCCCATGAAAGAGTGCCATGATCGCACGACTGGACACCGCCGACGCCAGCACCACGCCAGGGCTGGCCGCCCCCTACCTGGATTTCCTGGAGGCCCTGCGCAACGCCGGCTTCGAGGGCGAGATCGCCCCCGACTACGCCGACCGCACGGTGCTGGCCACCGACAACTCCATCTACCAGCGCCTGCCCCAGGCGGCGCTCTACCCCCGCCACGCCGAGGACCTCGAGCGCATCGCCCGCCTGGCAGGCGAGCCCGCCCATCGTCGGGTGGTGCTCACCCCGCGCGGCGGCGGCACCGGCACCAACGGCCAGTCGCTCACCGACGGCCTGGTGGTGGACGTCTCCCGGCACATGAACAAGATCCTCGACATCGACGTCGAGGCCCGCCGGGTGCGGGTCCAGGCCGGGGTGGTCAAGGACCAGCTCAACGCGGCGCTCAAGCCCTTTGGGCTCTTCTTCGCGCCGGATCTCTCCACCTCCAACCGCGCCACCATCGGCGGCATGATCTCAACCGACGCCAGCGGCCAGGGCAGCTGCGAGTACGGCAAGACTCGCAACCATGTGCTCGAACTCGACACCGTGCTGCTCGGTGGCGAACGGCTCGAGAGTCGCCCGGTGGACGACGCGGAACTCGAGGCCCTCTGCGAGCGCCAGGACGCCACCGGCCGCGTCTACCGTGACGCCCGGGAGATCATCGACACCCAGGGTGAGCTGATCGCCGCGACCTTCCCGCCCCTGAACCGCTGCCTGACCGGCTATGACCTGGCTCACTTGAGAGACGCCGAAGGCCGCCTGGACATGAACAGCCTGCTGTGCGGCTCCGAGGGCTCACTGGGCTTTCTCAATGAGGCGGTGCTCAACGTGCTGCCGATCCCGAAGCACGCCACCCTGGTCAACGTGCGCTACTCAGGCTTCATGGACGCCCTGCGCGACGCCAAGGCGCTCATGGCCAGTAGTGCGCGCCCCACCTCCATCGAGACGGTGGACGACAAGGTGCTGATGCTGGCCATGGAGGACTTCGTCTGGGACAGCGTGGCGGAGTTCTTCCCCAGCGGCGAGACGCCGGTGCGCGGCATCAACCTGGTGGAGTTCAACGACGACGACCCCGAACGCCTCGCCGGGCGGGTCGAGGCCTTCTGTCGCCACCTGGAGGCGGACGCGAGCGTCGAGCGCCTGGGCTTCACCCTGGCAGAGGGCCGGGCCGCCATCCAGCGCGTCTACGCCATGCGCAAGCGCGCCGTGGGCCTGCTGGGCAATGCCAAGGTCGATGCCAAGGGCGAGAAGCGCCCCATTCCCTTCGTCGAGGATACCGCGGTCCCGCCGGAGCACCTCGCCGACTTCATTGCCGAGTTCCGCGCCGCCCTGGACGCCCGCGGCCTCGCCTACGGCATGTTCGGCCACGTGGACGCCGGGGTGCTGCACGTGCGCCCCGCCATCGACATGAAGGACCCGGCGCAGGAGCGGCTGATCCGCGAGGTCTCCGACGAGGTGGCCGAGCTGACGAAGAAGTACGGCGGCCTGCTGTGGGGCGAGCACGGCAAGGGGGTGCGCTCGGAGTATGCGCCGAAGTTCTTCGGCGAGCTCTACCCCAGCCTGCAGCGGGTCAAGGCGGCCTTCGATCCGCATAACCAGCTCAATCCCGGGAAGATAGCGACACCGTTCTCTATCCCGCCCGAAGCCGCGGGTACTGCTTCTATCCCGCCCGAAGCCGCGGGTACTGCTTCTATCCCGCCCGACGCCGCGGGGAGGGCGTCTGACACCACTGCCACCACCCCGGCGGAGGCAGTCAAACTGGTCGACCCGGGCCTGCTGACCATCGACGGCGTGCCCACCCGCGGCCAGCTCGACCGCACCATCGACGAGCGGGCCTGGCAGGCCCACGCCGCCACCGTCTACTGCAACGGCAACGGCGCCTGCTACAACTACGACCCCAACGACACCATGTGTCCGTCATGGAAGGCCACCCGTGACCGCATCCACTCGCCCAAGGGGCGCGCCAGCCTGATCCGCGAGTGGCTGCGCCTGCAGGGCGCGGCCGGCGTCGACCTGGTCGAAGAGTCGCGCAAGAACAAGGCCGAAGGTGCCTGGGGCTTCGTGAAGCGTTTCCCCCAGCGCACCCTCAACACCCTGCGCCGCAAGCGCGAGGCAGACTTCTCCCATCAGGTGTATGACGCCATGGCCGGGTGTCTCGCCTGCAAGGCCTGCGCCGGCCAGTGCCCGGTCAAGGTCAACGTGCCGGACTCCCGCGCGCAGTTTCTGGAGGCCTACCACGGCCGCTACCTGCGCCCGCTGCGTGACTACCTGGTCGGCACCACCGAGTTCCTGCTGCCCACGCTCTCGCGTATCGCCCCTGCCTACAATGCCCTGATCGGCAGCCGCCTGGTGGATCGCCTGCTCGCCGGCCCCGTCGGCCTGGTGGACAGCCCGCGGCTCTCCCGGGCCAGCTTGAGCAAGACCCTGGCCGCCTGGGGCGTCGCCGAGGCCACCCCCACCTCCCTGGGCCGGCTCACCGAAGCCCAGAAGGCACGCAGCGTGGTACTCGTCCAGGACGCCTTCACCAGCCACTTCGAGGCGACGCTGGTGCTGGACATCGTCGAGCTGCTCGGCCGGCTGGATATCCGGGTCTTCGTGGCGCCCTTCTCCCCCAACGGCAAGCCGCTGCACGTGCATGGCTTCCTGGGCGCCTTCGAGCGCATCGCCGGGAAGCAGGCCCGTCGGCTGCGCACCCTGGCCGAGTTCGGCGTGCCGCTGGTGGGCATCGACCCTGCCATCACCCTCACCTACCGCCAGGAGTATGTGAAGGCGCTGGGCCCGGGGGCCGTGCCCGAGGTGCTGATGCTTCAGGAGTGGCTGGTGGCTCACTCGCACACCCTGGCCAGCCATCTCTCTTCCAGCGGCCGGGCCCTGGACG
>NZ_JACUUD010000217.1 GCF_014859505.1 Halomonas sp. | reverse complement strand
CGGGCCAGTTGGCATGGGGCGGGTTGCGGCCGTAGCCGATCAAGTCACGGGGGTAATCCGAGGCGCGGGTGGCGGTCATGGCAGGGCTTCCTGGCTGTTATAGCTAGTTGTTATAGCTGGTTGTTATAGAGAGCTGTTGGCGAGCGTTGGCGGCGTACCGTCGAGGCGCCTGGCTGCCGGTCGTGGTGCCGGGCACGTCCCATCAGCACCATTTATGTATACAAAGACAAGATAGGATGTCGTCAAGGTTAGTGCAACCGTCGGCTCATGGTCATTATTGTATACATAAAATGCGTATAATTGTTGTCATTCCGAGCAAAACCACCAGAGGCTCGACCAAAGTCTCATCCCTTGATTCGAGCGACAAGAGCCCGACTCCAGAAAAAAATCCCTCTATAACAGCCAGCTGTATCGACGCGCGCTTCGAGGCGGCGGCATTTGCCAAATAAACAAAATAAACCTATTTTGTGTACAAGAATATCGACAAGATCAGGAGACCCCATGCAGATCCGCGTCATCAACCCCAACACCACCGCCGCCATGACGGCCACCATCGGCGAGGCGGCCCGCCGGATCGCCGCGCCCGGCACCCGCATCACCGCGACCCAGCCGCTGGACGGCCCGGTCTCCATCGAGAGCCACGTCGACGAGGCGATCAGCGCGGTGGGGGTCCTCGACCAGGTGCTCGCCGGCGAGCGCGAGGGCGCCGACGCCTACGTGATCGCCTGCTTCGGCGACCCAGGCCTGCTCGCCGCCCGCGAGCTGACCCGAGCGCCGGTGATCGGCATCGCCGAGGCCGCCTTCCATATGGCGACGCTGGTCAGCACCCGCTTCTCCATCGTCACCACCCTGGGCCGCACCGGCATCATCGCCGAGCACCTGCTGACCCAGTATGGCTTCCGCCACCACTGCCGCCGGGTGCGCGCCGCCGAGATCCCGGTGCTGGACCTGGAGGAGAACGGCGATGCGGCCCTGGCACGCATCATCGACGAGTGCCGGCGCGCCCGCGACGAGGACGGCATCGGCGCCATCGTGCTGGGCTGCGGCGGCATGGCCGACCTCACCGGCACCATCAGCCACGAGGTGGGCCTGCCGGTGGTGGAGGGCGTCACCGCCGCCGTGAAGCTGGCCGAGGCGTTGGTCGGCCTGGGGCTCGGCACCAGCAAGCATGGAGACCTGGCGTTCCCGCGGCCCAAGCCGATGAGCGGCCAGTTCGAACGGTTTTCCCACCTGACCCCGGTCCGCTGACCGGCCGCTCGCACCACCGGATAGTTCGCAGCACCCACGACAACAACAACCCGCTCCCCGGAGCACGCCACGCCGCAAGCCATCCCGGCAACTGGCCGGAAACTTCTAACATCAAGCAGCGACTTGCGAGGTTCTCGACATGACCACTCCCACTTCACAGGCCACCGCCCAGGCGGCCGCCACGGCCCCCGAGGCCACCAGCCACTCGACCAAGGCCCCGGGCCAGGAGTCGCTGGCCCCCCAGCAGACCCGCATCATGGGGCGTACCTCCTACTTCCTGGCCTGGTTCGGCGGCTGCGTCTCTATCGGCACCTTCGCCATGGGCTCCAGCGTGGTGGGTACCCTCAACCTGATCCAGGCCACCCTGGCGATCGCCATCGGCTGCTTCGTGATCGGCATCGCGCTGGCCGTGAACGGCGCCGCTGGCTACAAGTACGGGATTCCCTTCATGGTCCAGGCGCGCAGCGCCTTCGGCTTTGCCGGCACCCGGCTGCCGGGGCTGGTGCGCGCCGTGCCCGCGGTGGTGTGGTACGGCTTTCAGAGCTGGATCGGTGCCGGCGCGCTGAACATGGTCTCGGCCACCCTGTTCGGCTTCGACAACCTGATCTTCTACTTCATCGCCTTCCAGTTCCTGCAGATCGGCCTGTCGGTGATGGGCTTTCAGGGCATCAAGTGGCTGGAGAACATCGGCAGCGTCTTCATCCTCGCCTCGCTGATGTACATGTTCTACGCCACGGTGCAGCGCTACGGCGACGAGCTCTCCGCCAGCCTGCTGACCATGGAAGGCTCCTGGGGGATGCCGTTCTGGGGCGCCACCATGCTCTTCCTGGGGATCTACAGCACCATGATGCTCAACGTCAGCGACTATGCCCGCGAACACAAGAAGGGTACGCCGCAGAGCATTCTCACCACCATCTACGCCATGTCGATCCTGCCCTGCACCCTGTTCATGGGCCTGATCGGCTACATGGTCTCCGAGGCCACCGGCACCGCCGACCCCATCCAGGTGTTCGCCAACGCCGTGGACAACACCCCGCTGCTGATGACCACCCTGCTGTTCATCGCCTTCGCCCAGGTCACCACGAACGTGCTCAACAACGTGGTGCCGCCCACCTACGTGCTGATGGACGTCTTCAAGCTCAAGTTCACCACCTCCACGGTGATCGTCGGCCTGCTGGCCTTCGCCACCTTCCCCTGGAAGCTGGTGCAGCCCGACTCCGCCGCCGGCCTGCAGCTCTTCGTGCAGACCTACTCCGCCTTCCTCGGCCCGATCTTCGCCATCCTGGTGGTGGACTACTACATCATCCGTCGCCGCACCCTGGACCTCGGCAAGCTCTATGACGAGACCGGTCCCTACCAGGGGGTCAACGTGGCCGCCCTGATCGCCACCGCCGTGGGCATCGCCGCCGCCCTCAGCTTCTCTGCGGTCTCCTGGTACGCCAGCCTGATCCCGGCCGGCGTCACCTACTACCTGCTGATGAAGCACTGGGCCCCCTGCCAGCGTTTCCGTCAGTAACTCCTCCATCGTCCCCAACGACAGCGTCCCGGACTCAGGTCCGGGGCGCTTTTGCAGGCCTGGGCAGGCGGATGCGGCCCGTCACCGCCCGAAGATGCTGTGCAGGTCCGGCGCCTCCTCGGTCTCTTCGATGATGGAGAGCGAGGCCTCGATGGCCTTGAGGTGGC
>NZ_JACUUD010000216.1 GCF_014859505.1 Halomonas sp. | reverse complement strand
CCGGGCGGGCACCCCGCCGGTGATCAGCCCTCGAGGAACCAGCGTCAGCAGACGGCTGCCATCGCCATCCAGCGCCCTCACCGAGAGCAAAAGCTCGCCCTCGTTGCCTTCGGCATCGGAGAGGTAGAGCTCGTGCCACTCCCCCTGCACCGGGTGCGACGGCGATAGAGAAAGAGAGAGTGCCGAGACGATCGGCATCAGCCGGCCAATATCGATGTCAGGCAGAGCCTGATCCGGCGGAACACCCGCCAGTTCGCGGAAGAAGGCGTTGACGGCCAGCAGCCTGCCCCCGCCATCGATGATGGCCAGTCCCGCCTCGGCATTGTCGAAGGCAAGGGTGGCAAGCGCCACAGGATGGTGCACCAATACCGGCTCGGCATGGCGCCCACCGGGGGGAAATCCGTTATCGCGGATAGCCATGGAACGCTCTCGTGTCAGCCTCAGGGCGAGGGGAATGAGTCAAAGTTCTCTTCAAAGTGTATATCGAACAACAAAGGAAAACCTTGACTTGAACTGGGCCGCTCGCAAGTTCATGGCGCCCCGGAGAACGTCGCGGTACCGTCCCGGCCCTCCCGCTTTACCCGGTACATGCTCTGGTCGGCGGCATCGATCAGTTCGCGTGCACTGCGGAAGTCCGCATCGTCCAGACAGGCGATGCCGATGGAGACCGAGACATGCAGCGGCACGCCGTCGGCGTGGGCCATGGGCCGCATGGTAAGCAGCTGGCTTAGCCTGTTGGCCACCACCATGGCACCCTCCACCCGCTCGTCCGGCAGGATGACCAGAAACTCCTCCCCCCCGTAGCGGCCGGCGAGATCCCCCTCGCGAACGGATTCCTGAAGCGCTTCCGCAAAGTTCTCCAACACCCTGTCCCCGAGCACGTGGCCGTAGCTATCGTTGAGCTTCTTGAAGTGGTCAAGGTCGATGAACACCACCGACAGGGTGCGCCCCTGTTCCCGGCAGAGGCGAAAGCGCTCCTTCAACTGCTCCTCGAGCCAGGCTCGGTTGGCAAGCCCGGTCAGGTCGTCACGCCGACTGCGCTGCTCGAGCTCGGTCTGGCGCTGGCGAAGCGCCTCCAGCTCGGCTTCCTGGGTGTCCATGCGTGCGCTCAGGGCCAGTGCCTGCCTGAACAGATGCTGCTGTGCCTCCTCCAGCAGGGAGTGGTTGTCATATATCGGTGGTGCCGTGATATCGAGCAGTTTCGCCATATCGGGAAGGTTCTCCTGAACCTCTTCAAGCAGGCTGGCCAACGATATCGGCAGGGCATTACCGAGCGCCTCGAAACGGTGCAGCAGCCGAAACAGGGCTCGCGCCGGCGTCGCGGAGAGCCAGGCGTCGGCGATGGGGCCCGACAAGCGCAGGCAGAGGGCTTCAGGGGAGGTGCCGTGGAGATCGCCATGACTCGACGCAATACCCATGGCCAGGTGATCAGGCAGTCCCCAGCTATCGGCAAGCCAGGCCCCGATGCTGGCATGATCGCACCCGTAGAGCGCGTGCTCCGCCGCCACCAGGCTGTCATGCCCCTGCGAGGAGACGATGAGCTGCCGGTAGTCTTGCTCGTCGAGCGCGATGGCCGCCAGCACGCCGATATCCTGCAGCAGGGAAACGGTGAAGAGCACGCCGGCCTGCTGGGGGCAAAGCCTGGCCGCCAGATGCCTGGCCGCCAGCGCGGCGATGATGGCCCGCTGCCAGAGATGGTCAAGGCCGAGGGCCGAGATGTTGATGCGGGTCAGCGCAAAACTCATCACGGTCGCCAGGGTCGTATCCAGGCCCAGGCGGGACACCGCCTCACGCGATGTGCACACCTCGACGCCGCCGCGCGAATAGTAGCTGCTGTTCGCCATTGACAGCAGCCGCAGGGTCAGGGCCGGGTCCTTATCGATTGCCTCGGCATACTCAACCAGACTGGTATCGGGGTGACGAGCAAGCATCAGGACGCGTGCGGCGGCGGCTGGCAATGAGGGCAGGCTATCGCACTCGCCAAGCCTGGAACGCAGCGTCTCGGGCAAGGGGGGCAGGCCAAGCGGGGGACTGGCGCTGCGTTCACAACTGATCATGTCGGCTCACCACTGCGCGGGGAAAGAATAAGGAGTCACTGAAGTCTGCCGCGAAACACCGCTCAATTCACCCTTTACCTGCCAGGGCTACCAAAAGCGCAGCGCCTCCACCGAGGCCGTTCAACCACCCTCCTTCAGGAATCCCGTTCGACCCATTTCGAAGCGCTACTCGACGGCGGAAAGGGGCATGGCGGAGTGCACTTCCCGCTCAACTGCATCACCTAACTGCAGGGTGATCTCTACGCGCCGATTACGAGCCCTGTCCACCTCGGAGTCATTGGGTACCAACGGACGGGTATCCGCATGGCCCATCACGGTCAATCGATTCGGGTCCAGCTCCGGGTCTTCGAGCAGGAGATTGGCCACGGTAGCCGAACGCATCGCCGAGAGATCCCAATTACTACGAAAGCGGGAATCATAAATCGGTATATCATCAGTGTGGCCTTCAATGACAATCCCTCCTGGCATTCCAGAGAGAGTGGCGGCCATGACCAGAAGCAGTTCGGCAAACGCTTGCGTCACCTCAGCGGAGCCGGAAGGAAAAGTACCCTGCTCGTCGATGCGGACCAGCACATTGCTGCCATCGCGCTCAACGCGGACACCGCCCTCGTCGATAGCTAAGCGTAGCGCCTCTTCCACCTCGAACTTGAGCGCCTCGATGCGCCGATCCATTCTCGTCTGCAGCTGCTCGCGAAAGGTATCGAGCCGAGCACGCTCAATAGTCGTCGACTGGCGAACCTCCTCTCGCAGCGTCGGTTGGGGCTCGGCAGGCGAAAAGCGATCGAACACAGCGCTGGTTCCCATGGGTATCATATCGGCGGGCACCTGGCGCTGGACGCCAAAGGCCTGCACCATCTGGCCGGCAAGCTGCTTGAAGCGAACCAG
>NZ_JACUUD010000005.1 GCF_014859505.1 Halomonas sp. | reverse complement strand
CTCGTTCACCTCCACGGCGATGCGGCGACCGGCGAGCCCCAGGGACTCGACCAGCGCGGCCACCGTGAGCTCGGGCGCCAGGGTATGCGCCTCGCCATTGAGCTGAATCTGCATGGCGTTCTCTCTGCGCTCTCGTTGATGTCGTTGCCGGCGTGGCGTTTACTACCGGGCCCGCCGCCCAAGTCACACGGCGGGTGGAAATTGCGGCCCACCATTGTAGCCGAGTCCGCCCGGGCGGGGTACGGTGGCGGCCATGACGCGACATGAGGAAAACAGGATGCAGGACCGAGGCTGGTGGCTGGGGGCGGCGCTCTCCGGCGCCGTGGTGGTGATGGCCGGGGCCTTCGGCGCCCACGCCCTGGAGGGGCAGCTCGCACCGCGCCTGGCGGCGGCCTTCGAGACCGGGGTGCGCTACCAGGCCTGGCACACCCTGGCGCTGCTTGCCGTGCTGGCCTGGCGCGCCGCGGTCCCCCTGGCGGGACAGCGGCTGGCCATGGGCCTGTGGGCGGCGGGCATGCTGCTCTTCTCGGGCTCGCTCTACGCCATGGCGCTGACCGGCCTGAGGGGCCTTGGCATGATCACGCCACTCGGCGGGGCGCTGATGATCGCCGGCTGGCTGGCGCTGGCCGGCGCGGTGCTGCGCGCACCGAAGGGCTGACACCGACCTGATCGACGCGGTGCTGCGGGAACCGCGGGCCTTAGCCCGCTCAGTCGCGGTCCGGCAGGGCATAGGTGGCGGTGACCAGCGCCACCGGCTCCTCGTCGCCGGCAGAGAAGAGCTGCACCTCTCCCACCGCCAGGCGCCGGCCCAGCTTGAGGATTCGCGCCGTGGCGATGATGTCGCGGTCGCCCCGCGGACGGCGCAGGAAGCGGCAGTGCAGGTCGCTGGTGACCGCCATGGGTTCGGGACCGATCTGGGCCAGGATCGCCACATAGAGGCAGACATCGGCCAGCCCCATCAGGGTGGGACCGGAGACGCTGGCGCCGGGACGCAAGTGGTCGTCGTCGATGGCCAGGCTCATGGTGGCGCGCATGTGATCGACGGCCTCGATGGTCCCGATACGCTGAGGAAAGACCTCGTCGAGAAAGTCCTCGATGGTAGCGGCGGTCATCACGGTCATCGGGGGGCTCCTTGCAGTGGATGGGGCGAATTGACGCTGGCGTCAACATAACCGAAAGCGCCCCGGGCAGATACCCGGGGCGCTCTGGTTCACGATAGGCCGCGCCGGCCTGCTCGATGGCTGGTTACTTCGCCTTGTGCACGGCGCGCCAGTGGTGCAGGAGCGGCTCGGTGTAGCCGGAGGGCTGCACACGGCCCTTGAAGATCAGGTCGCTGGCGGCCTGGAAGGCGCTGGAGCCCTCGTAGTCGGCGCTCATCGCGGTGTAGGTAGGGTCGCCCGCGTTCTGCTGGTCGACCACCTTGGCCATGCGCTTCAGGGTCTCCTGAACCCGCGCGGCGTCGACCACGCCGTGGTGCAGCCAGTTGGCGATGTGCTGGCTGGAGATCCGCAGGGTGGCGCGGTCCTCCATCAGGCCCACATCGTGGATGTCCGGCACCTTGGAGCAGCCCACGCCGTGCTCGACCCAGCGCACCACGTAGCCGAGGATGCCCTGACAGTTGTTGTCGAGCTCCTGCTGCAGCTCCTCCTCGGACCAGTTGGCCTCGGCGACCACCGGCACGGTGAGCAGGTCATCCAGGAGCTTTTCCAGAAGGGCAGGCTCGCCCTGGGCCTCCAGCTCGCGCTGAATGGCAGTGACATCCACCTGGTGGTAGTGCAGAGCGTGCAGGGTAGCGGCGGTGGGCGAGGGCACCCAGGCGGTGTTGGCGCCGGCCTTGGGGTGGCCGATCTTCTGCTCCAGCATGGCGGCCATCAGGTCGGGCATGGCCCACATGCCCTTGCCGATCTGGGCACGGCCGCGCAGCCCGCAGGCCAGGCCGACCTGCACGTTGTTCTTCTCGTAGGCCTGGATCCAGGCGGCGCCCTTCATGTCGCCCTTGCGGATCATCGGGCCCGCCTCCATGGCGGTGTGCATCTCGTCGCCGGTACGGTCGAGGAAGCCGGTGTTGATGAAGACCACACGGGAGGCGGCCTCATTGATGCACGCCTTGAGGTTGACGGTGGTGCGGCGCTCCTCGTCCATGATGCCCATCTTGAGGGTGTCGCGGGACATGCCCAGCAGGTCCTCGACGCGGCCGAACAGCTCGTTGGAGAAGGCGACCTCCTTCGGGCCGTGCATCTTCGGCTTGACGATGTACATGGAGCCGGTGCGGGAGTTGCGCGGCTCGCCTTCACCCTTCTTGAGGTCGTGCAGGGCGATCAGGCCGGTGAGGATGGCGTCGAGGATGCCCTCGGGCAGTTCGTTGCCATCGGCGTCGAGCACCGCCGGGGTGGTCATCAGGTGGCCGACGTTGCGCACGAACATCAGCGAACGACCCGGGAGGGTCAGGGTGCCGCCATCCGGGGTGGTGAACTCGCGGTCGGCATGCAGGCGACGGGTGATGGTCTTGTCGCCCTTCTCCACCTGCTCTTCCAGGTCGCCCTTCATCAGGCCCAGCCAGTTGCCGTAGACGCCCACCTTGTCCTCGGCGTCCACCGCGGCCACGGAGTCCTCGCAATCCATGATGGTGGTCAGCGCCGCCTCGACCACGAGATCCTTGACGCCGGCCGGGTCGGTCTTGCCGATGGGGTGGCTCGGGTCGATCTGGATCTCCAGGTGCAGCCCGTGATTGACCAGCAGCACCGAGTCGGGGCTGGCCGCCTCGCCGGTATAGCCCACCAGCTTGCCGGGATCCTTGAGGCCGGTCTCGCGGCCGCCCTCCAGGGTCACCACCAGATGGCCGTCACGCAGGGCATACTTGACGGCGTCCCGGTGGGAGCCGGTGGCCAGCGGGGCAGCGCGATCCAGCATGCCGCGGGCATAGGCGATCACCTTCTCGCCGCGCTTGGGGTTGAAGCTCGTGCCCTTCTCGGCACCGCCCTCCTCGGAGATGGCATCGGTGCCGTAGAGGGCATCGTAGAGGCTGCCCCAGCGCGCATTGGCGGCGTTCAGCGCGTAGCGGGCGTTATTCACCGGCACCACCAGCTGCGGGCCGGCCTGGACGGCGATCTCGCGGTCGACCTGGGCGGTGGTCACCGCGACCTTGGCCGGCGCCTCGACCAGGTAGCCGATCTCCTTGAGAAAGCCGCGATAGGCGGCCATGTCCCCCACCGGGCCAGGGTTTTCGCGGTGCCAGGCGTCAAGCTGCTCCTGCAGGCGATCGCGCTCGGCGAGCAGTTCGTGGTTCCTCGGGGTCAGATCATGGAAGAGGGCATCGACGCCCACCCAGAACGCTTCGGCATCGACGCCGGTGCCCGGAAGTGCCTGTTCGCTGATGAAGCGGTCCAGTTCGGCGGCCACCTGAAGGCGATGGCGAGTGACACGTTGGGTCATGGTGGATCTCCTCGTGCTTGGCAGTCGGCGGGTCGCATGCCAGGCTGCCGGGACAGGGGTGAAGTGACTGCGTAACTCCAATTTTGTGGAAAATACTTCCATATGTAAACACGCAAAGCGCCGGGATCGCACGCAGCTAGACCAAAAGATAAGTCAGGGGCGGACGAGGCGCCCGCTTTCCATGGTGTCGGCCCACGCTTGGGGCTAGCATTGCCGGGCGCCGCGGAGGATACGATGAGCGACTTCACCCCACTCCAGGCGCTGGGTACCGTACGGCTGGTCACACCGGCTGCGCCGGAACTCGGCGATGACCACCTGGAACGCTACCTGGGCCACTACGGACTGGCGCCCCTGCTCGCCGAGCATGTGGGGCTGCACGTGGGCTATGTGGATGCGAGCAACTTCCGCCTCTGGACCCAGGTATGGAGCCCTGCCGAGCCGGTCGGCACCGCCTTCGTGGTGCACGGCTACTTCGACCACCTGGGGCTATACCGCCACCTGCTCGAGCGTCTGCTCGACCGCAACTGGCGAGTGGTGCTGTGGGATCTGCCCGGCCACGGCCTCTCCAGTGGGGCTCGCGCCTCCATCGACGACTTCGATGACTATGGCGGCTGCCTGCGCGCCCTGCAGCGGCATCTGGAAGAGGCGGGCCTGGCCCCGCGCCCCTGGATCGGCGTGGGCCAGAGCACCGGGGCGGCGATCCTGGCCACCGATGCCCTGACCCGCGGTGACGATGGCCACTGGGCCGGCCTGGCCCTGCTGGCCCC
The DNA here is from genome assembly GCF_014859505.1 of Halomonas sp. Lineage (GTDB taxonomy): Bacteria > Pseudomonadota > Gammaproteobacteria > Pseudomonadales > Halomonadaceae > Halomonas. Next base: position 58,383 of record NZ_JACUUD010000005.1, on the reverse strand, counting down.
CCTGGTGCGCCCCTGGGGCTGGAACCAGTCCAGCTGGCTGCACCTGCTGGTGGGGCCGTTCGTACGCTCCATCCCGCGCAAGTTCCGCGCCAACTCCACCGATGCCGAGTTCGCCGACTTCCTGCGCGATGGAGACCCGCTGCAGACCGACCGCGTCGCCATCGGCTGGGTCAGCGCCATGCGCCGCTGGATGCCCCGGCTGCTTGCCCTGCCCCCCAATCCGGTGAAGACCCTGATCCTGCAGGGCGAACAGGACCTGACGGTGGACTGGGAGTGGAACCTGGCCGTGCTGGCGCGCAAGTTCCCCAATGCCGAGATCCACCGCCACCCAGAGGCGCGTCACCATCTGGTCAACGAGGCGGAACCGATTCGCCGGTCGCTCTTCGATACCCTGGATCGCTTCATCGACTCCCTCGAGCCCACCGCCTCCCAACAGGAGACCGACCCCCCATGAACGCTCGCCACCTCTTCCCGCTGGCCCTGCCGCTGCTGCTGCTCGGTTGTGCCGCCGCCCCCGACCGTCCCGAGACCCTGCGCCAGGCGCTGCTCAACCTGGGCGAGCGCGCCGCAAGCCGCGTGATGGGGGCCCCCGCCCTGCCACAGCCGCCCGCCGACCAGGTGCTGCTGCTGGCGGCCCCGGAGGTGAACGGCGAACTCGGCATCGGCCAGGAACGCTTCCGGGAGAGCCTGACACGGGCCCTGCTGGCGGTGAGCGATGGCCCCCAGGTGCTGGACTGGACCGAGAGCATGGGCACCGGGGGCGGCGCCAATCAATGGCGCCTGGAGAGCCGCCTGATGGCCGATGGCCCTCGCCTGCGGCTCTCGGATCGAGAGCTGCTGCCCTATCGGCTGACCCTGGTGCTGCGCCGTCCGGACGGCGAATCGGTGATGTGGGAGGAGAGCCTGCAGGGCGCCCTGGACGCCTCGGCGCTGTAGCCGCGCCTCTGCTCTCCCTTCTGTCCCTTTTCTCCCTTCATCCCTTGAGCAGCCGATCCAGCTGGCGATAGCCGATCGCCTCGATCAGCTGCTCCCGGGCCGGCTTCGGCTGGCCCGCCAGGTCGGCCAGGGTCAGCGCCACCCGCAGCACCCGGTGGTAGGCTCGCGCCGATAGCCGGAGCCGCTCCAGTACCTGCGCCAGCCAGGCCCGGTCGGCGCCGGCGAGGTCGCAGGCCGCCTCCAGCTCCCGCCCCGCCAGGTGCGCATTGAGCGCCCCCCGCGCCAGCTGCCGCTCCCGGGCGGCTACCACCCGCCGGCGCACCGTCGCCGAGTCCTCGCCGGTCACGGCCGCAGTGAGCTGCTCCGGCGGCAGCGCCGGCACCTCCACCTGCAGATCGATGCGATCGAGCAGCGGCCCGGAGAGCCGCGCCTGGTAGCGTTGGATCTGGGCCGCGGTGCAGTGGCAGGCCTGGCGGGGATCGCCCAGGTGGCCACAGGGACAGGGGTTCATGGCCGCCACCAGCTGAAAACGGGCCGGAAATCGGCGTTGATGGCTGGCCCGGGCGATATGGATCTGCCCCGACTCCATGGGCTCGCGCATCACCTCCAGCACATGTCGGGAGAACTCCGGCAGCTCATCGAGGAACAGCACCCCGTTATGAGCCAGGGAGATCTCCCCGGGGCGGGGCCTCGAGCCGCCGCCCACCAGGGCCACGGCGCTGGCGGTGTGGTGCGGCGCCCGAAAGGGCCGCCGCCCCCACTCGGCGGCCAGCGGCAGCCCGCTGACCGAACGCACCGCCGCCACCTGCAGGGCCTCGTCGTCGGTGAGGGGCGGCAGGATGCCCGGCAGGCGGCTGGCCAACATGGTCTTGCCCGTGCCCGGAGGCCCGGCGAACAGCAGGTTGTGTGACCCGGCGGCGGCCACCTCCAGGGCACGGCGCGCCTGGTACTGGCCGCGCACCTCGGCGAGGTCGGGCAGCGATGTGGCCGTCTGCGGCGGGCGCGACAGGCGGTGGGGCACGATGGGCGTCTGCCCCAGCAGGTGGGCGACCACCTCGAGCAGGTGGTCCGCGGGCAGCACCTCCAGATCGCCGGCCAGCGCCGCCTCGTCGGCGTTGGCCCGGGGCACGATCAGCCGGCGCCGGGCACGCCGCGTGGCCATGGCCAGGGGCAGCATGCCGACGATCGGGCGCAGGCCGCCATCCAGGGCCAGCTCGCCGACGCTCTCGGTGCCTTCAAGGGCATTCGGGGGCAACTGCCCCGAGGCCAGCAGCAGCCCCAGCGCGATGGGCAGATCGAAGCGGCCGCCCTCCTTGGGCAGGTCGGCGGGCGCCAGGTTGAGGGTGATGCGTCGCAGGGGGTAGTCGAAGCCGGCGTTGAGCAGGGCGCTGCGCACCCGCTCGCGGCTCTCCTTCACCGCCGTCTCGGGCAGACCGACCAGGGTCATCCCCGGCAGGCCGTTGGCCAGGTGAACCTCCACCTGCACCTCGGGGGCCTCGAGGCCGAGGCCCGCACGGGTATGGACAATCGCCAGCGTCATGGGCGTTCCCTCGCCTGGAGTCTTGCCTTCAGGCTAGCCCAGGGGACGCCGGAGCGCCCGGCAGGCTCAGCGGCCGGCCTCGCCGCCGCCGGCATCCTCCTCGTGGGCTTCGGAAGCTTCGGGAGCCGCCGCCGACGCCGCCGGCACCTCGGCGGTGCGCTCCTCGATCAGCGTCTCCAGCGCCGCCACCTGCTGCTCCAGTGCCTCGACGCGGGCGCGGGTGCGCTGCAGGACATCCATCAGGATGTCGAAGTCCTCCCGGGAGACCAGCTCCAGGCGATCGAAGGCGCCCTTCACCACCTGCTGAATCCCCTTCTGCACCTCTTCCGGCGCCTGGGAAGCGCCCTGCAGGCGCTCGCCGATCTGCTGGGCCAGTCGGCTGATACGGTCATGGCTCACCATGGGTCTCTCCTGAACGTGTGAATGCTGGCTACAGGATACGCATGGTCCGCCGCGAACGCATGCCCTGCCAATGCGCCAGGATGGCGCGCCTGCACCATGACCCAGCACCAGCACGGTGCAAGCGTCCCGCCCCCCTTCCCCAGGGGACCGGCCATGAGGCCGAAAATACAGCCCAATAAGCTGTTTTCAAATGAATTTGCCAGTTGTTGGCATGTTTGGCGCACAAGCAGGACATGCGGCCGCCGTGCCGATACCCAACGCAACCGGGGAGACAAGGGATGAAACTCATCACCGCCATCATCAAGCCATTCAAGCTGGACGACGTCCGCGAGGCGCTGGCCGACAACGGCGTCCAGGGCATCACCGTCACCGAGGTCAAGGGCTTCGGCCGCCAGAAGGGCCATACCGAACTCTATCGCGGCGCCGAATACGTGGTGGACTTCCTGCCCAAGGTCAAGGTCGAGGTCGCCGTGGACGACAGCCGCCTGGAGACCGTGCTGGATGCCATCTGCGGCGCCGCCAACAGCGGCAAGATCGGCGACGGCAAGGTCTTCGTGACGCCGCTGGAAGACGTCATTCGCATCCGCACCGGTGAACGCGGCGCCGACGCCGTTTGATCGTTTCCTGCCCCTGGAGAGACTGCCATGAGTGAACTGACCGAGCTGAGCTATGCGCTCGATACCTTCTACTTCCTGATCTGCGGCATCCTGGTAATGTGGATGGCCGCCGGCTTCTCGATGCTCGAGGCCGGCCTGGTACGCTCCAAGAACACCGCCGAGATCCTCATCAAGAACGTGGCCCTGTTCGCCATTGCCTGCACCATGTACCTGCTGGTGGGCTACTACATCATGTACTCGAGCCCCGAGGGGGGCATCCTGCCCAACCTGGGCTTCCTGCTGGGCGCCGAGAACAGCGCCGATGCGGTGCTGGCCGGCGGCGATGATGCCCCCTACTACTCCATGCGCGCCGACTATTTCTTCCAGGTGGTGTTCGTGGCCACCGCCATGTCCATCGTCTCCGGAGCAGTGGCCGAGCGCATGAAGCTATGGGCCTTCCTGGCCTTCGCCGTGGTGATGACCGCCGTCATCTACCCGGTCTCCGGTTTCTGGACCTGGGGCGGCGGCTGGCTCGACGCCGCCGGCTTCTCCGACTTCGCCGGCTCCGGCATCGTGCACATGGCAGGCGCCGCCGCGGCCCTGGCCGGCGTGCTGATCCTCGGACCCCGCAAGGGCAAGTACGGCAAGGATGGCAGCATCTATGCCATCCCCGGCGCCAACCTGCCGCTGGCCACCCTGGGCACCCTGATCCTGTGGATGGGCTGGTTCGGCTTCAATGGCGGTTCGGAGCTCAAGGTCTCCGACATCGACTCGGCCAACAACGTCGCCCAGGTGCTGGTCAACACCAACGCCGCGGCCGCCGGTGGCGTGATCGCCGCACTGATCCTGGCCAAGCTCTGGTTCCGCAAGGCCGACCTGACCATGACCCTCAACGGCGCCCTGGCCGGCCTGGTGGCCATTACCGCCGAACCCCTGGCCCCCTCCGCGTTGAGCGCCGCCCTGATCGGCGCCGTGGGTGGCGTCATCGTGGTGGTCGCCATCGTGAGCCTGGACAAGCTGAAGCTCGACGACCCGGTGGGCGCCATCTCGGTGCACGGCGTGGTCGGCATCTGGGGCCTGCTGGCCGTGCCGCTGACCAACGGCGACGCCACCTTCGGCGCCCAGCTGCTCGGCATCGTCGGCATCTTCGCCTGGGTCTTCATCGCCAGCCTGATCGTCTGGGTGATCCTCAAGGCGGTGATGGGCATCCGCGTCAGCGAGGAAGAGGAATACGAGGGCGTCGACCTGGCCGAGTGCGGCATGGAGGCCTACCCCGAGTTCAGCGTCGCCAAGAAGTGATGGCGGCGCCCACCGAGTGAGCTGGCGTGCTCCTCCTGGCCCCTTCGGGGGCCTTTTTTCATCCCGGCCAACGCGGTGTATGCTAGAGGGCGATCAGGCGCATGCGGGTGGCTCGGCCACCGTACCGAACAGACGAGGAGTCCGACCATGAAACTGGTGACCGCCATCATCAAGCCCTTCAAGCTCGACGACGTGAGGGAATCCCTCTCGGAGATCGGCGTTCAGGGTATCACCGTGACCGAGGTGAAGGGCTTCGGCCGCCAGAAGGGCCACACCGAGCTCTATCGCGGCGCCGAGTATGTGGTGGACTTCCTGCCCAAGGTGAAGCTGGAGGTGGCTGTGGACGACGACATGGCCGAGAAGGTGATCGATGCCATCACCAGCGTCGCCAACACCGGGAAGATCGGCGACGGCAAGATCTTCGTCACGCCGCTGGAGCAGGTGATCCGCATCCGGACAGGTGAAACCGGCAAGGACGCCGTCTGACGGCTGCAAGCCAGGGCTCAATCCTCAGGCCCATCCAGACAGAACCCCCGATGCCCTGGCATCGGGGGTTCTGTCTGGTGCTTGCGCCTTGTCGCTCGCGACCTATTTCTCCACGAAGGCCCGCTCGATGACGTAGTCGCCGGGCTCACCCATGCGCGGGGAGATCTTGAAGCCCAGGTCGTCGAGCACGGCGCTGGTCTCGTCGAGCATGGCCGGGCTGCCGCAGATCATGGCGCGATCCTGCTTGGGGTCCATGGGCGGCAGGCCGGTGTCCTCGAACAGCTTGCCGCTGCGGATATGGTCGGTGAGGCGCCCCATGGTGGGGAACGCCTCGCGGGTCACCGTGGGGTAGTAGATCAACTTTTCCTTGATATCGTCGCCCAGGTACTCGTGGGCCGGCAGCTCCCTCTGGATGAAATCGGCGTAGGCCAGCTCGCTGACACTGCGTACGCCGTGCACCAGCACCACCTTCTCGAAGCGCTCGAAGACCTCCGGATCCTGGATCAGGCTCATGAAGGGCGCCAGGCCCGTACCGGTGGAGAGCATGTAGAGGTTGCGACCCGGCAGCAGGTCATCGGTGACCAGGGTGCCGGTGGGCTTGCGGCTGACCATGATCTGGTCGCCCACCTTGAGGTGCTGCAGCCGAGAGGTGAGCGGGCCATCCGGCACCTTGATGCTGAAGAACTCGAGGTGGTCCTCGTAGTTGGGACTGGCGATGGAGTAGGCGCGCATCAGCGGCTTGCCGCCCACTTCCAGGCCGATCATCACGAACTGGCCGTTCTTGAAGCGCAGGCTGCGCTCGCGAGTGGTTCGGAAGCTGAACAGGGTGTCATTCCAGTGATGAACACTGAGCACCTCTTCCAGGGCAAACTTGCTCATGCCGACTCCTTGTATTCCCGAAAGACCTATAGTTCAAAAAGGAATAAATGACTGGGTAATATTTACATTGAATTCTAAGGGAAGGCGCGTTATCTGTTAAATGGATTGTATGGATAACCCTTATTCATCACCTTGATATAGATCACTGGAGCCCTCGAGATGCGTTTCACCCTGCGCCAGCTGGAGGTCTTCGTCGCCGTGGCCCAGCACGAGAGCGTCTCCCGGGCGGCCCGAGTCCTGTCGCTCTCCCAGTCCGCGGCCAGCACGTCCCTGGCCGAGCTGGAGCGCCAGTTCGACTGCCAGCTGCTGGATCGCATCGGCAAGCGCCTGAAACTCAACGCCCTGGGCTTCCAACTGCTGCCCAAGGCGGTGGCCCTGCTCGACCGCGCCGAGGAAGTGGAGGGGCTGCTGCGCGGCCGCCAGGGCATCGGCACCCTGGATGTGGGCGCCACCCTGACCATCGGCAACTACCTGGCCACCCTGCTGATCGGCGACTTCATGCAGCGCTTCCCCGGCAGCCGGGTGCGCCTGGCGGTGCGCAACACCCGCGCCATCATCGAAGGGGTACGCCACCATGAGCTCGATCTGGGTCTGATCGAGGGCCACTGCGAGGCGGAAGACGTTATCACCCAGCCCTGGGTGGAGGACGAGCTGGCGGTCTTCTGCTCGCCCCGCCACCCCCTGGCCGGGGCCGGCGAGGTAGAGCTGGAGCGACTGCTGCGCGAGGCCTGGATCATGCGCGAGCAGGGCTCCGGGACCCGCATGACCCTGGAACAGGCCGCCCGCCACCGCCGCGGCCGCTTCAACGTGCTGCTGGAACTGGAGCACACCGAGGGCATCAAGCGCGCCGTGGAATCGGGACTGGGGATCGGCTGCGTGTCGAAGCTGGCGCTGCGCGACGCCTTCCGGCGTGGCAGCCTGGTGCCCATTCCCACCCCGGAACTGGACCTGAGCCGCCAGTTCGCCTTCATCTGGCACCGCCACAAGTACCTGGCCACCGGCATGCGTGAGTTCCTCAAGCTGTGCCGACAGATGACCGAGGGCATCACCCGCAGCGACCAGATTGCCCTGCCCCCGGTGCCCTGAGCCACCGGCTGGGGGCCACCCGGGTCAGCAACGGTAGCGGGCCCGGCATCTCTGCCGGGCCCGCGGGGAAGCCGAGACGAGGGCGCGGTCTCAGCGCATATCGCTGACCGCCTCCTGGATGTCTTCGAGGCTGGACTTGGAAAGGTCCTTGGCCAGGGAGTGGATGACCAGCTTGGTCGTAGGGCCGTCGAGCTTCTCCCGCAGCTGACCCAGGAAGCGCGGCGGCGCCACCAGGATCAGCTTCGCCATGGTGTTGTCGACGCGGGCCCGGTAGAGACGTTCGGCCACCTCCTTGGCAAAGATCGTCTCCTCATGGGTGCGGGCGGTGCTCTCACCGCCGGTGGAGCGCGACGTCGTCGACATCGATTCATGCACATCGGCACCACGGTCCGTCACCAGGTCGCCCTCATGCAAACGGCTGGCCGCATGCACTAGGCTGTCCTGCTCGACCAGCTTGAGCGCGTCGCGAGTGAAGATCCGCGCCCTTGCGGCGTCTGCCACCACGATATAGGTCGTCATAGCCACTCCTTGATGCAGGTTCTTCCGAAACCGGGGCCACGGGCCACGGCCGTACACCTCACTGAACAACACTCCCTCAACATTGGCAAGCGACCGGGGCCCGGTCAACCTGCCAGGCCTGCTCGGCAGGAGGAACTGCACCGTCGTATGATCTGGGGTAGCATACGAAGTAGTCATCGAACCGGTCACCGCATGCCGAACGCTCCCCTCACCGCTCGACAACCTCGCCGTAATCGCTACCTGCTGATGCGCCACGGCCACAGCGAGGCCAACGCCAACGGCCTGATCATCAGCCGCCCGGAGCGGGGCCTCGCGGGCTTCGGGCTCTCGCCACGAGGCCATGCCCAACTCGAAGGCCTGCTGGCCGACTGGCGCTGGCCGCTACCCGACCGCCTGCTGCACTCCGATTTCCGCCGCACCACCGAGACGGCCGAGTGGATCGGCCGGCACTTCGGCCTCCTTCTTGCTCCCCATGCCGGGCTTCGCGAGCGCAGTTTCGGCGACCTCGAAGGCCTCTCGGACGACCGCTATCCCGACATCTGGGCCCTGGACGCCAACGACCCGCGGCATCGGGCCTTCGGCGTCGAGAGCGTCACCCGCGTGGCGGATCGCATGCTTGCCGTGATCGCAGCTCTGGAAGCCGAGACTCAGGGGGAAACCATCCTGCTGGTGAGCCACGGCGATCCGCTGCAGATCCTGCTCACCGCTTTGGAGGAACGCCCGCTGAGCGCCCATCGCGACCGCGAACCGCTCGCCCCGGCCAGCATCACGATGCTTTCGTGACGTTCTCGTGATCCTCTCGTGACGCTCGGGTCGATGGCCACCATGGCTGCAGCCGAGCCCCATCTGGGGTAGCATCCGACCTGGACCGGCAGGGATGCCGGCGCGCCTCATCGCCAAGATGTGCTTCCGGGAGGACCCCGATGCAACAGTTCCTGTTTCCCCGCCGCCCGCTGTCCCGCGGCACCCTGCTCTTCTGTCACCTGCTGATGCAGCTCGGCCTCGCGGCCGGTGCCGCCCTTTGGCTGGCGCCCCGGACTCCCTGGCTCGCCCCGCTGGGCTGGGCCGAGGCCTGGCCAGCGTTGTCCCTGGGCGGCGGCCTGTGGCTGCTGGCCACGGTGGCCCTGAGGCTGGTCGCCGAGCTGTTGCTGCTGCCCCACCACCTGGCAGGCAGCCTGGGCGCCGGGCCGGTGATCACCCGCTCCTGGGAACGCCGCCCCGCGGTGCATGATTCCAATGCCGCCTGGACCAGCGACGCACGGGCGATGGACACCGACGACAGCACGGTCGGCACGGCCAGGGTGCGCCATCCCGCCGAGCGGCTGCGCCCCCGCGAGCCCTCGCTGGATCTCGGCGAGGGCATGCCGCGGGAGTCCGAGCGCTAGCCTGAGCGCGACGCTCAGTGGCCGAGAATCTGGCTGAGAAACAGCTGGGTGCGCTCGGACTGGGGAGCGTTGAAGAAGGGCTCAGGGGCGTTCTCCTCGATGATCTGACCCTGGTCCATGAAGATCACCCGATCGGCCACGGTCTTGGCGAAGCCCATCTCGTGAGTCACGCAGAGCATGGTCATCCCCTCCCTGGCCAGTTCGACCATGACGTCGAGCACCTCCTTGATCATCTCCGGGTCCAGCGCCGAGGTGGGCTCGTCGAAGAGCATCACCTCCGGGTGCATGCACAGCGAGCGGGCGATGGCCACCCGCTGCTGCTGGCCACCGGAGAGCTGGCCAGGGTATTTCAGTGCCTGCTCGGCGATCTGCACCCGCTCCAGGTACTGCATCGCCTGGGCCTCGGCCTCGCGGCGAGGCCGCTTCTGCACCCACATGGGCGAGAGGCAGCAGTTCTCCAGCACCGTCAGATGCGGGAAGAGGTTGAAGTGCTGGAAGACCATGCCGACGCTGCGTCGGATCTGCTCGATGCGCTTCACGTCCTGGGTCAGCGGCACGCCACCCACCACGATCTCGCCCTGCTGATGCTCCTCCAGGTGGTTGATGCAGCGGATAAGCGTCGACTTGCCGGACCCCGAGGGGCCGCAGATGACGATGCGCTCGCCGCGCTTCACGGTGAGGTCGATATCCCGCAGCACATGGAAGTCGCCGTACCACTTGTTGACGCCACGCATCTCGACCATCGGGGTCTCGGCGCCGGCCTGGGACTGGGTTGCCTGTTCACTCATTGTCGTTATTCCTCGATTCGGGTGGCGCCGCTGCCTACCGTTTGTGGCCGGTGTGCAGTTTCCTCTCCAGGTACTGGCTGTAGCGCGACATGCTGAAACAGAAGATCCAGAACATGAACGCAGCAAACACGTAGCCCTCCAGGGCGAAGCCCAGCCAGCGGGAATCGGACAGCGCCGCCTGGACGATGCCCAGCAGGTCGAAGAGCCCGATGATCATCACCAGGGTGGTGTCCTTGAACAGCGAGATGAAGGTGTTGACGATGCCCGGGATCATCATCTTCAGCGCCTGGGGCAGTACGATCAGCCCCATGCGCTGCCAATAGCCCATCCCCAGCGCCGCGGCGGCCTCCTCCTGCCCCCGGGGAATCGCCTGCAGGCCCCCGCGGATCACCTCCGCCATGTAGGCGCTCTGGAACAGGGTGATGCCGATCAGCGCCCGCACCAGGCGGTCGACGCTGACCCCGGTGGGCAGGAACAGCGGCAGCATCACCGAGGCCATGAATAGGATGGTGATCAGCGGCACGCCGCGCCAGAACTCGATGAAGACCACGCAGAAACTCTTGACGATGGGCATCTCGGAACGGCGACCCAGCGCCAGCAGGATGCCGATGGGCAGGGCCGCCACCATCCCCACTACGGCGAGGATCAGGGTCAGCATCAGCCCGCCCCAGCGATGGGTCTCCACCAGCCGCAGGCCGAAATAGCCGCCGTAGAGCAGCACGTAGGCGACCACCGGGAAGACCAGCAGCGTGACGACGGCGACCCAGCGCTTGAAGGGCAGCCGCGGGATCGCCAGCCAGGCGATCAGCACCGCGAAGCTGGCGAAGACGATGTTCACCCGCCACAGTTCGTCGCGGGGATAGAGTCCGTAGATGAACTGGGTCAGGCGGGCATTGACGAACACCCAGCAGGCACCCTCCCGGGAACAGTCGTCACGGCTGGTACCGATCCAGTCGGCGTTGATGAAGGCCCACTGGATCGTCGGCGTCAGCAGCACGTAGAGCAGGTAGAAGCCCAGCAGGGTGAACACGGTGTTCACCGGGCCGCTGAACAGGTTGGCTCGCAGCCAGGCCAGCGGGCCTATGCTCAGTCCCGGTGCCGGCCTCTCCTCGATCATCTTATCTCGAATCGTCATGGCGCCTCTCCTAGCGTTCGACCAGCGCCACGCGGGCGTTGAACCAGTTCATGAACGTCGACACCAGCAGGCTGATGGTGAGATAGACCGCCATGGTCATGGCGATCACCTCGATGGCCTGCCCGGTCTGGTTGAGGGTGGTGCCGGCGAAGACCGAGACCAGATCCGGGTAGCCGATGGCGGTGGCCAGCGAGGAGTTCTTGATCAGATTGAGGTACTGGCTGGTGAGCGGCGGGATGATCACCCGCAGGGCCTGGGGAATCACCACCAGCCGCAGCACCAGCCCCTGGGGCAGGCTCAGCGACTGGGCCGCTTCGGTCTGGCCATGGGGGATCGCCTGGATCCCCGAGCGCACGATCTCCGCGATGAACGAGGCCGTGTAGATGGAGAGCGCCAGCCACAGGGCCAGGAATTCCGGAATCACCGTGATGCCGCCGCTGAAGTTGAAGCCGCGCAGTTCCGGCACGTCCCAGGTCACCGGCACCCCGGTCAGTACCAGCACCACCAGCGGCAGCCCGACGATCAGCGCCAGAGAGATCCAGCCTGCCGGCAGACGCCGGCCGGTGGCCGCGTGGCGGCGCCGGTTCCAGATCACCAGGGCGATGCTGGCGACCACGGCGACGGCCAGCGCCAGCGGGATCAGGCCGAAGCCGGACTCGAAGAGCGGCTCCGGCAGGAAGAGGCCGCGCACGTTGATGAACACCGCCTCGCCCAGGGAGATGCTGTCCCGGGGGCTCGGCAGGGTCCGCAGCACGGCGAAGTACCAGAAGAAGATCTGCAGCAGCAGAGGAATATTGCGGAAGGTCTCGATATAGACATTCGCCAGACGGGCAATCAGCCAGTTGGGTGACAGCCGGGCGATGCCAACGGTGAAGCCGATGATCGTCGCCGCCAGCACCCCGAGGGCCGAGACCAGCAGGGTATTGAGCAGCCCCACCAGGAAGGTACGGCCGTAGGTGCTCTGTGAGGAGTAGTCGATCAGGCTCTGGACGATACCGAAGCCCGCGGTGTTGTTGAGAAAGCCGAAACCGGTGGTGATCCCCCGCTGGGCGAGGTTCGCCTGGGTATTGCCGATGATGAAGATCAGGAAGGCGGCCACGGCGGCCACCAGCAGCAGCTGGAAGATCAGCGCCCGCTTGGCGCGATCGCGCCAGAACGGGGGGCGTGGGCCCGCGGGGCGGCGGGCCGGGTGTCGAACGGACATGGGAAGTCTCCGCCTGGATCCGTCAAGCAGGATTCACGCCGGCCGCCCCGGATCTGCCGGGACGGCCAGCGGGGAAGGTGCCGGGGCGAGGGGTGCCGCCCCGGCCTCCGGGCTCAGCGGATCGGCGGAGCGTACTGGATGCCGCCGTCGCTCCACAGCGCGTTGATGCCGCGCTCGATCTCCAGCGGGGAGTCCAGGCCGACATTGCGCTCGAAGCTCTCGCCGTAGTTCCCCACCTGCTTGACGATCTGGTAGGCCCAGTCGGCGGAGAGGCCCTTGCCCTCGCCGTAGTTGCCGTCCTGGCCGAGCAGGCGCGCGATATCGGGATCCTCGGACTCGAGCATCTCGTCGACGTTGTCGCTGGTGATGCCCATCTCCTCGGCATTGAGCATGGCGAACAGCGACCACTTCACGATGTTGAACCATTGGTCATCGCCCTGGCGAACCACCGGGCCCAGCGGCTCTTTCGAGATGATTTCCGGCAGGATCATGGAGGCGTCCGGCTCGGAAAGCTGGATGCGCAGTGCGGCGAGCTGGGAGGTATCTGAGGTGAGCACGTCGCAGCGGCCGGCTTCGTAGCCGCCCACAGTCTGCTCGGAGGTATCGAAGACGATGGGGTCGAACTCCATGCCGTTGGCACGGAAGTAGTCGGCCACGTTGAGCTCGGTGGTGGTGCCGGACTGCACGCAGATCGCCGCCCCGTCGAGCTCCTTGGCGCTGTCGATGCCCATCTCGGTGTGGATCATGAAGCCGATGCCGTCGTAGAAGTTCACACCGGCGAAGTTGAGGCCCAGGGTGGTGTCGCGGGTGGTGGTCCAGGTGGTGTTGCGGGAGAGTATGTCCACCTCGCCGGACTGCAGCGCGGTAAAGCGCTCCACGGCATTGAGCGAGACGTAGCGCACCGCCTCGGCGTCGCCGAACACCGCGGCCGCCACGGCACGGCAGACGTCGACGTCCAGGCCCTGCCACTCGCCCGCGTCATCCGGGGCCGAGAAGCCGGGCAGGCCGTCACTGACGCCGCACTGCACCGCTCCCCGGTTGCGAGTCTCCTCCAGGGTGGAGGCCTGAGCGACGCCGGCCGCGGCCAGGGTCAGGGCGCCGGCGGAGGCCAGCAGCATCAGCTTGTTCTTCTTGTTCAGCATGGGGATCGTCCCTCGCTAGATGAAATCGTTGTCCATTATCAAGACGTGCAGGAGCACGTCACTGGACACTAGCAAAGATCGTTCCAACCTGGTTAGCCCACCGTGATCGCGCCATTTCAACGCAAGCGGCAGCCGCCACGCCCGGGTGGCACGCACCGTTTCGGGCGGCCCCGCGGGGCCATTCACCATTCGGGTGCATGAGCGGACGGGGTCGCCTGGGGCTCAGCGCAGCCAGCGCCGGAATCCGGCCAGCAGCAGCATCGCGAACCCAGCACCCAGGGAGTTGGCCAGGATATCGGCCCAGTCGCCTCCGCTGCGGCCCGGCACCGGGATCTGGGCAACTTCGATGGCGATGCCGTAGAGCACGGCGATCAGGAAGGCGAGTGGCAGGCGCACCCCGGCCAGGCCGATCAGGCCGGCCAGGCCCGCGTAGCCGATGAAGTGGTTGGCCTTGTCCCAGGGCAGGTTCGAGGGCATCTGGCTGCCCGGCGTCAGGCTGCCCAGGGCGATGGCCAGCGCCCCCACCACGGCCAGCGCCGCCCACAGGCGGCGCCGGTCATGCAGGCGCTGGAGCCAACCGACACCGGCCACCTCAGCCATGCTGGATCTGGCGGTGGTAGGCAGGGCTCAGCTCGTGCAGCGCTTCCATGAAGGCGGTGACCCGCTCCGGGTTGGTGAACTGGCTGATGCCGTGGCCCAGGTTGAACACATGGCCGGGCCCCTGGCCGTAGCTGTCGAGGATCCGCGCCACCTCGGCGCGGATCGCCGCGGGACGGGCGAAGAGCACGTTGGGGTCCAGGTTGCCCTGCAGGGCCACCTTGTGACCGACCCGAGCGCGGGCGTCGGATAGCTCCGTGGACCAGTCGAGACCGACGGCGTCGGAGCCCGCCAGGGCGATGTCCTCGAGCCACTGGCCGCCGTTCTTGGTGAACAGGATCACCGGCACGCGCCTGCCGTCGTGCTCGCGGATCAGGCCGGCGACGATCTGCTCCATGTAGCGCAGCGAGAACTCCAGGTAAGCCGGGGTGGAGAGCGCGCCGCCCCAGGTGTCAAAGATCTGCACGGCCTGGGCGCCGGCGCGGATCTGGGCGTTGAGGTACTCGGTGACGGCCGCGGCCAGGGTGTCGAGCAGGTCATGCATCACGCTGGGCGTGTCGTAGAGCATGGTCTTGACGTGACGAAAGTCCTTGCTGGAGCTTCCCTCCACCATGTAGGTGGCGAGCGTCCAGGGACTGCCGGAGAAGCCGATGAGCGGCACTCTGCCGTTCAGCTCGCGGCGGATGGTGGAGACCGCCCGCATCACGTAGTCGAGATCACGCTCGGCATCGGGTACGGCGAGCGCCGCCACATCCTCGGCGCTGCGCACCGGCTTGCGGAACTTGGGTCCCTCGCCGGTCTCGAAGTAGAGTCCCAGCCCCATGGCGTCGGGGATGGTGAGGATATCCGAAAAGAGGATCGCGGCGTCCAGCGGATAGCGCTCCAGGGGCTGCAGGGTCACCTCGCAGGCCAGGTTCTGGTTGCGGCAGAGATCCATGAAGTTACCGGCCTCGGCCCGCGTGGCACGATATTCCGGCAGGTAGCGGCCGGCCTGACGCATCATCCACACCGGGGTCCGATCCACAGGCTGACGCGCCAGGGCGCGCAGAAAGCGATCATTCTTGAGTTCCATGCAGGCGGTCATCCACGGGAAATGTGGTCCATATTGTACCCGATTGGCGCGCGCGGAGCTGCGGTCGTGAGACGCGCCAGGCTTCCTGCTAGAATAGACCCCCACCCGCCGGCACCGCCCTGCCGTGTCCATAGCAGGTCCTGACACCGAGGTACCCCGTGACGATTCGCTTCATCGCCGCCTCCCGGCTGCCCACCCCCTGGGCCACCTTCACCATGCATGGCTTCGAGGATGAGGCCACCGGCAAGGATCATATTGCCCTGAGCCTGGGCGACCTGAGCGACGGCGAGCCGGTGCTGGGTCGGGTCCACTCCGAGTGCCTGACCGGCGATGCGTTGTTCTCCATGCGCTGCGACTGCGGCTACCAGCTCCAGGAGGCCCTCAAGCGCATCGCCGACGAGGGCCGCGGGGTGCTGCTCTACCTGCGCCAGGAGGGACGCGGCATCGGCCTGCTCAACAAGATCCGCGCCTACCATCTCCAGGATCTGGGCGCCGATACCGTGGAGGCCAACGAGCAGCTCGGCTTCGGCGCCGACCTGCGACGCTATGACCTCTGCGTACCGATGCTCGAGCACCTGGGCGTCGCATCGCTTAGACTGATGACCAACAACCCGCGCAAGGTCGAGGCCCTGACCGATGCCGGCGTGCAGGTCGTGGAACGGGTCCCGCTGACCACCGGCCTGAACCCCCACAACGAGCACTACCTCTCCACCAAGGCCGGCAAGCTCGGCCACATGATGGCGCTGGGCGACTTCACCCAGGCCAGCGACGTGGACATCGAACGCAAGCCCTGAGGATGGCTCCCTTGCCGCGCTCGGGGCCACCCCTGACCGGGGAGGAGATCCGATGAACCGCCCATCCTGCGAACCGGACACCCCCTTCAGCGTCACCGAGGAGTGGTTGCACAGCATCAGCCACGGCATCGGCGCGGTGCTGAGCCTGGCCGGAGCCACCGTTCTGCTGGTGCTGGCCAGCCTGGCCACCCATGTCGACCCCTGGAAGCTCGCCGGCATCGGCCTCTATGGCACCAGCCTGGTGCTGCTCTACACCGCCTCGACGCTCTACCACGGCGTCCGCCATCCACGCCTCAAGCGACTGTTCCAGCTGCTGGACCACTGCGCCATCTACCTGCTGATCGCCGGCACCTACACCCCCTTCCTGCTGGTCAACCTGCGGGGCCCCACCGGCTGGACGCTGTTCGCCGTGGTATGGACCCTGGCGCTCGGGGGCATCGCCTGCAAGCTGCTCTGGCCTCACCGCTTCGCGGCGCTCCGTGTCGGCATCTACCTGCTGATGGGCTGGCTGATCCTCTTCGCCGGCGGCGATATGACCGAGCGACTGCCGACCACCGGCCTGCTCCTGCTGGTCGCCGGCGGCCTCACCTACACCCTCGGCGTGCTCTTCTACGCGATCCGCGCGATCCCCTTCAACCACGTCATCTGGCACCTGTTCGTGCTTGGCGGCAGCGCCTGCCACTACTTCGCGGTCTATACCGCCGTACTGCCCTTCGGCGCCTGACCCCGGACAGGCGACCGCCCCGTTCCTATTGTCGAGGAGACGGGGCGGAGTGATGGCGCCGATGCATCAGGCGAGGAGCGTCGGCGAGAGAGCTTCAGCCCAGCCGGGCGCGGATCGCCGCCTGGATGCCCTCGGCATCCAGGCCGCATTCGGCCAGCAGTTCGGCGGGCTTGCCATGCTCGACGAAGGCGTCGGGCAGACCCAGGTTGAGCACCTCCGCCTTCACCCCCTCGGCGGCCAGCAGCTCATTGACCGCGCTGCCCGCACCGCCGGCCACCACATTCTCCTCCAGGGTCACCAGCAGGTCGTGGTCCGCCGCCGCGGCCAGCACCGCCTCGCGGTCCAGCGGCTTCACCGAGCGCATATTGAGGTGGCTGGCATCCAGTGCCTCGGCCACCCGGGCGGCCGGGGTATTGAGGCTCCCGAAGGCCAGCAGGGCCACGCGATGCCCCGTCTCGGCGCCGCTCTCGCGGCGCCTCTCGGCCTGGCCGATGGCGATGGGCTCCAGGTGGGCGGGGATCTCGACACCCGGGCCGGTGCCCCGGGGATAGCGCACCGCGGCGGGGCCGGGGTGGTGATAGGCGGCGCTAAGCATGGCGCGGCACTCCGCCTCATCGGCCGGCGCCATCACCACCATTCCCGGGATACAGCGTAGATAGGAGAGATCCAGGGCACCATGGTGGGTCGGGCCGTCCTCGCCGACCAGGCCGGCGCGGTCGATGGCGAAGGTGACGTCGAGTGCCTGAACGGCCACATCGTGGATCAGCTGGTCGTAGCCGCGCTGCAGGAAGGTCGAGTAGATCGCCACCACCGGCTTCATGCCCTCGCAGGCCATGCCGGCGGCCAGGGTCACGGCGTGCTGTTCGGCGATGGCCACGTCGAAGTAGCGCTCCGGGTACTCCCGCGAGAAGCGGATCAGATCGGAGCCTTCGCGCATGGCCGGGGTGATGCCGATCAGACGCGGGTCGGCGGCCGCCATGTCGCACAGCCAGTCGCCGAACACGTTGCAGTACTTCTTCTTCGGTGGGGAGGGCTTGCTTGCCGGCGGGCTGGCGGGCTTGAGCGGCGGCGGCATGTCGCCATTCTTCTCGAGCTTGGTGATGGCGTGGTAGCCGATGGGGTCCGCCTCGGCGGGCATGAAGCCCTTGCCCTTGCGGGTCTTTACATGCAGGAACTGCGGACCCTGCAGGTCACGCATGTTATGCAGGGTCTCGACCAGCAGCGGCAGGTCGTGGCCGTCGATGGGGCCGATGTAGTTGAAGCCCATCTCCTCGAACAGCGTGGCCGGACTGACCATGCCCTTCATGTGCTCCTCGGTGCGCCGCGCCAGTTCCAGGGCCCCGGGCAGATGGGAGAGCACCTTCTTGCCGCCCTCGCGCATGGTGAGGTAGGGCGTGCTGACCAGGATCCGCGCCAGGTAGCTGGCGATGCCGCCGACATTCTCCGAGATCGACATCTCGTTGTCGTTGAGCACCACCAGCAGGTTGGCGTCCACATGGCCGGCGTGGGCCAGGGCCTCGAAGGCCATGCCCGCGGTCAGGGCACCGTCGCCGATCACCGCACAGGTGCGGCGCTGCTCGCCCTTGGCGCGGGAAGCCAGCGCCATGCCCAGCGCCGCCGAGATGGAGGTGCTGGAGTGGCCCACCCCGAAGGTGTCGTACTCCGACTCTCCGCGCCGTGGAAAGGCCGCCAGGCCACCGTAGTGCCGAATATTCGTCATCGCCTCGCGGCGCCCGGTGAGGATCTTGTGAGGATAGGCCTGGTGGCCCACGTCCCACACCAGGCGGTCATGGGGGGTCTCCAGCGCCTGGTGCAGGGCCACGGTGAGCTCCACGACGCCGAGGCCGGCCCCGAAGTGCCCCCCGGAGACCCCCACGCTGTAGAGCAGGTAGGCACGCAGCTCGTCGGCCACCTGCGCCAGCTGCGCGGTGGACATGGCGCGCAGCGCGGCCGGAGTGTCCAGGGTGTCGAGCAGCGGCGTGGCCGGACGCTCGGCGGGAATCTCGTCGAACAGCTTCATGGAGTCATCTGTCGTGTCAGTGGTCGCGCTCGATCATGTAGCGAGCCAGGGCCTTCAATGGAGCGGCGCCTTCGCCCAGCGGGGCGAGGGCCGCCACGCCCTCCTCCACCAGGGCGCGGGCGCGGGCTCGGGCGCCCACAAGGCCCAGCAGGCTCGGATAGGTGGGCTTGTCGCGGGCGGCGTCCGCCCCGGAGGCCTTGCCCAGGGTGGCGGTATCGCCGGTCACATCAAGCACATCGTCGTGGATCTGGAAGGCCAGGCCGATGGCCCGGGCGTAGTCGTCCAGGGCGGCCAGTCGCGGATCGCCTTCGGCCGCGGCGGCCAGGCCGCCGAGACGCACCGAGGCGCGAATCAGCGCACCGGTCTTGTGGCCATGCATGGTGGCCAGCGCCTCGGCATCAGGGTGGCCCCCCACGGCGGCCAGGTCCAGCGCCTGGCCGGCCACCATGCCGTCGCGGCCGGCGGCCTGGGCCAGCGTGCGGATCATCGCCGGCAGGTGCGGGTGGCTGGCGCACGCCAGCACCTCGAAGGCCAGTGCCTGAAGGGCGTCGCCGGCCAGGATCGCCGTGGCCTCGTCGAAGGCCTTGTGCACCGTAGGCTGGCCGCGGCGCAGGTCGTCATCGTCCATGGCCGGCAGGTCATCGTGGACCAGAGAGTAGGCGTGTACCAGCTCGATGGCCATGGCCGGGGCGTCGAGGGCGGCGTCCTCGGCCCCCAGGGCGCGACCGGCGGCATAGACCAGCACCGGCCGCAGCCGCTTGCCGCCCACCAGCACGCCGTGGCGCATGGCGGCATCCAGCCGCGGCACCGCAGCACCTCGCTCGCCGAACAGCGCCTGCAGCCGGGCATTCACCCGGGCGCGATCCACGGACAGGCCGGCAGCCAGGGTCTCAGGGTTCACTCTCGTCCTCCACGGGCGACGCGAAGGGCGCCAGGGCCATGCCGCCCTCGGCACCCTCGGTCAGGGTACGCACCCTGAGCTCGGCCTCGTCAAGGCGGCGCTGGGCGTCGCGGGTCAGTCGGATGCCCTCCTCGAAGGCGGCCAGGGACGCCTCGAGCGTGAGTTCACCGGACTCCAGGCGCTCCACCAGGCGCTCCAGGCGCTCGACGGTGCAAGCGAAGTCGACCGCTTGCGCCTCTTCGCCCTGTTGGCCATCGGGCCGCTTCCTGCGCTCAGCCATCGATCTCCTCGCCTCGCTTGCGCCTGATCCGGCATCTCGAAAGGTGACAGTATACACACTCCCCCCCCGGGGTCGTCTGCCCCGCGGCCTGAGGACCTTGACTTGCATGGCGTTCATCATGGCAGCGCAGCATTTTCATCCTGGCTCATAGCCGGCCTGTGCTAGGATATCGCCTCTTTACCACACCTGACACTGCATGCGGCTCGCGCCGGAAGGGGTTGATTCGACAATGGCCAAGACGTCCCTGGACAAGAGCAAGATCAAGGTCCTGCTGCTCGAGGGGGTCCACCAGAGCGCGGTGGACAATCTGCGCAACGCCGGGTACTCGAACATCGAGCACCTGCCCACCTCGCTGGACGAGGCGGCGCTGATCGAGAAGATCCGCGACGTGCACTTCATCGGCATTCGCTCCCGCACCCAGCTCAACGAGCGCGTCTTCGCCGCCGCCGAGAAGCTGGTGGCGGTGGGTTGCTTCTGCATCGGCACCAACCAGGTCGACCTCACCGCGGCGCTGGTACGCGGCATCCCGGTCTTCAATGCGCCCTACTCCAACACCCGCTCGGTGGCCGAACTGGTGCTGGCCGAGGCGATCATGCTGCTGCGCGGCATCCCCGAGAAGAATGCCCTGGCCCACCGCGGCGGCTGGCAGAAGAGTGCCAAGAACTCCCACGAGGCCCGCGGCAAGACTCTGGGCATTGTCGGCTATGGCAGCATCGGCTCGCAGCTCTCGGTGCTGGCCGAGTCGCTGGGCTTCGACGTCATCTTCTATGACGTGGTGGCCAAGCTGGGCATGGGCAACGCCCGCCAGGTGGCCAGCCTGAACGAGCTGCTGGCCCGCGCCGACGTGGTCAGCCTGCACGTGCCGGAACTGCCCTCCACCAAGTGGATGATCGGGGCCGAACAGATCGCCCGCATGAAGCAGGGGGCCATCCTGATGAATGCCTCCCGAGGCACCGTGGTGGTGATCGAGGCCCTGGCCGAGGCGATCCAGGCCGGCAAGCTCAACGGCGCCGCCGTGGATGTCTTCCCGGTGGAGCCCAAGGGCAACAACGAGGAGTTCGAGAGCCCGCTGCGCGGCCTGGACAACGTGATCCTCACCCCGCACGTCGGTGGCTCCACCCTGGAGGCCCAGGAGAACATCGGCATCGAGGTCTCCGAGAAGCTGATCACCTACTCCGACAACGGCACCACCGTCACCTCGGTCAACTTCCCCGAGGTGGCGCTGCCGGGCCACCCGGACAAGCACCGCCTGCTGCACATCCATGACAACGTGCCGGGCGTGCTCTCCGAGATCAACCGGGTGCTCTCCGAGAACGGCATCAACATCGCCGGCCAGTACCTGCAGACCAACGAGAAGGTCGGCTACGTGGTGATCGATGTGGACAAGGCCTATGGGCCCCAGGCCCTGGACGCCCTGCGTCAGGTGGAGCACACCCTCAAGGTGAGGGTACTCTACTCACAGACCGGCCAGGACGCCTGACCTCTCTTGCCAGCCCACGCCAGGCCAGCCGCCGCGTCACTCGACGCGGCGGTTTGCGTTGGTGGGCAAGGCAACGGACCCGCTATCCATGGTCGAAGTGCACGCGCTCTGCCGAACACGCTAGGCTGGCGGCGGACGCCTCCACATCGACAACAACCGGGAGACCCTGATGAGCGACTCGACCCCGCCCCTGCGGCGCCGCGACGACGGTGGCGTGGCCACCCTGACCCTCAGCCGCCCGGAGAGCTTCAACGCCCTCTCCGAGGAGGTGCTGGTGGCCCTCAAGGAGGAGCTCGGCCGGCTCGCCAATGACGGCGACGTGCGCTGCGTGGTGATCGCCGCCGAGGGGCGCGCCTTCTGCGCCGGCCACGACCTCAAGCAGATGCGCGCCCATCCCGACAAGGCCTACTACCAGGAGCTCTTCGCCCGCTGCGGCCGGGTGATGCAGGCCATCGTCGAGCTGCCGGTGCCGGTGATCGCCCGGGTGCAGGGCATCGCCACCGCCGCCGGCTGCCAGCTGGTGGCCAGCTGCGACCTCGCCGTGGCCGCGCGCACGGCGCGCTTTGCCGTCTCCGGCATCAATGCCGGGCTGTTCTGCTCCACCCCGGCAGTGGCGCTGTCGCGCAACGTCAGCCGCAAGCGCGCCATGGAGCTACTGCTCACCGGCGAGTTCATCGACGCCGAGACGGCGCGGGACTGGGGGCTGATCAACCGGATCGCCGACGAGGAGTCCCTCGACGCCGCCGTGGCCGAGCTCACCGCCAGCATCTGCGCCAAGAGCGCAGTGGCGGTGCGCACCGGCAAGGCGATGTTCCAGCGCCAGCTGCAGATGCCTCTGGACGAGGCCTACGCCTTCGCCGGCGAGGTAATGGCCTGCAACATGATGGCCGAGGATGCCGGCGAGGGCATCGACGCCTTCATCGAGAAGCGTGAACCCCACTGGCGACATCGCTGAGCCACCGCCCAAGGAGAATGGAAGCGATTTCCGCAGGCGCGACAGCCCGCGGCCGACAGGGTATCCTGTGCCCGACAGCAGGCAGACGACACGAGGAGAGTCGAGGGTGAGCGAGGTCAAGCGCAGGACGGCGGGACGCCCCGCTGGATCGGGGAAGGCCACCGGCGGCCACAGCCAATCGCTGGTGCGCGGGCTCAACCTGCTCGAGCGCCTCTCGGCGAGCCCGGGGGGCCTGGCGCTCTCGGAACTGGCCGAGCAGGCGGACCTCGCTCCCTCGACGACCCATCGCCTGCTTCAGGCGCTGCAGGGCCAGGGCTTCGTCACCCAGGACAGCGAACTCGGCGTCTGGAAGATCGACGTCAAGACCTTCCGCATCGGCAACAGCTTCCTCGAGGCCCGCGACTTCGTGGCCACCAGCCGCCCCTTCCTGCGCCGCCTCACCGCCCTGACCGGCGAGACCGCCAACCTGGGCATCCGCGACGACGGCACCGCGGTGTTCCTGGCCCAGAGTGAATCGTCGCAGATGATGCGCATGATCACCCGACTCGGCTCCCGGGCGCCGCTGCACGCCTCCGGCGTCGGCAAGGCGCTGATGGCCTGGCTGCCCGACGACGAGCTCGAGCGCATCCTCGCCGACCGGGGCCTGGCCCGGGTCACCGAGAACACCCTGCACACCCCCGACTCGCTGCGCGCGGGGCTGGCCGAGATCCGTCGCCAGGGCTTCGCCTGCGACCGCGAGGAGCACGCCATCGGCCTGCACTGCGTGGCCGCCTGCCTCCACGACGAGCACGGCATCCCGCTGGCCGCCATCTCGGTCTCCGGGCCCGTGGCGCGCATCCCCGAGGCACGCCTGCTGGAGCTGGGCGCGCTGGTGCGTGACACCGCCGCAGAGATCACCGCCCGGCTGGGCGGCAAGGCACCCGCGCCCTGGTGACGCACGGCCGAGTGAAGCCGGCGCCGCGGCGGAGTACACTAGCGGCCGTCCACTCCCCCGCCAGCCGAGGCCGCGCCGATGAGTTCCCACCTGCTCTCCGTCGATTCCCTGACCCGTGACTATGTCGACCACCTGATGCGGGTCGCTGCCCGCATGGAACCCATCGCCCAGCGGCGCCAGATCACCCGCGTGCTGGAGGGGGCCGTGCTCGGCAACCTCTTCTTCGAGGCCAGCACCCGCACCCGTGTCAGCTTCAACGCGGCCTTCTGCCGGCTGGGCGGCAGCGTCTGTGACACCACCGGCTTCACCTTCTCCTCCATGGCCAAGGGCGAGTCGCTTTACGACACCAGCCGGGTGATGAGCGGCTACTGCGACGCCATCGTGATGCGCCATCCCGAGCTGGGCTCGGTGGCGGAGTTCGCCGCCGCCACCAACGTGCCGGTGATCAACGGCGGCGACGGCCCCGGCGAGCACCCCAGCCAGGCGCTGCTCGACTTCTACACCATCGACAAGGAGTTCATCCGGCAGGGCAAGCGGCTGGCCGGCGCCCACGTGCTGATGACCGGCGATCTGAAGTACGGCCGCACCGTGCACTCGCTGATCAAGCTGCTCTCCCTCTACGAGCCCCTGCGCATCACCCTGGTGGCCCCGCCGGGGCTGGAGATGCCGGGCCACCTGGTCGACCTGGTGACCTCCCGCGGCCACCGCGTGGAACAGCGTGACAGCCTGGCCAACGACTTCAGCGACGTGGATGTGGTCTACACCACCCGCATCCAGAAGGAACGCTTCACCGAGGAGATGAGCGAAGGCTTCAGCCTGTCGCGGGACTTCACCGTGGACCGCGCCTTCCTGGACCGGCGCTGCGGTGGCGACACCCTCGTCATGCACCCGCTGCCCCGGGATAGCCGCCCGGACGCCAACGACCTGGACGTGGACCTCAACGGTGACCCGCGCCTGGCGATCTTCCGCCAGACCGACAACGGCATTCCGGTGCGCATGGCAATCTTCGCCACCCTGCTCGAGGTGGACGAGCTGATCGAACAGGAGCTGCGCCCGGTGCGCTGGTTCGTGCCGACCCGCGTAGGCGTTGACGACCGCGAGCCATGAGGGGATGCGCTTCGGCGTGCTTCGCCTATGCTTGATGTCTGATATCAGTCCCGAAGGAGAGACACATGAACCTGCAACGCGCCTACCGCCTTCTGGCGGTGTTCTATACCCTGCTGCTGCTGATCGGGGTGATCGCCCTGCTCGCCGGCGGCGGCACTGCCCTGGCCCTGGTGCACCTGGTGGTGGGGGGGCTGGGGGTGCTGGGGCTGTGGGGATACTTCCTGGGGCGTGGCTTCATGGGGCCGCGGATGTGGCGGCCGCTGGCCGTCGCGCTCGCCGTAGGAGCAGTGGTGCAGTTGGTCGCGCTGCTGTCGACCCCCCTGGACGGCGTCACCCTGACCTGGATGCTGACCAGCGCCGTCTTCGCGGCACTGCTGGCGGTGCTTCTGTACCACTACGGTGACCGCGACCAGGCACACTGGGCCACGCCCGAGGAGCTCGAGGCCGGTCGACGGCTGGAGACACTGCTGGAGGGGCAGCCACGGCTCGCGGCGCAGAAGCGCAAGGATGGCCGGGAGGACACTGCGCAGGTGGTGAAGGCGGGCAGCGAGTATCGCGCCAGCGTCACGCGCCGCCGCGATGGGCAGCAGGAGAGCTTCGAGGAGCGCTTCCACCACCCGGCCACCCTGGTGTACTTCCTGGAGAAGTTCACCGACCTCTCGGTCGATGACTTCAACCGGGCCGATCCGGCCTGAGACTACCGCTCAGCGGCCAGGCAGCCCTTCCCGGGAGGCGAACCAGCGCTCGACGATCAGCACCGCGCTGATGCCATCGACGCTCTCCTCCCGGTAGTTGCCGCGATGCCCGAGTGCCCGGGCGATCACCTTGGCCTCGCCGGTGGAGCCGCGCTCGTCGACCATCTCGCAGGGGACGCCGAAACGCCCGAACAGACGATTGCCGAACTTGCGGGCGCGGGCACTCATCGGCTGCTCCTCGCCCGCAGCGGTCAGCGGCAGCCCCACCACGAAGAGGTCGGGCTGCCACTCCTCCACCAGCCGCGCCACCCGGGTCCAGTCAGGGATCCCGTCCCGGGCCGGCAGGGGGGCGAGCTCACGGGCGCTGGCCAGCAGCTCGTTGCCCACCGCCACGCCGATGCGCCGGGTGCCGAAATCGAAGCCCAGCACCAGCCGCTCGCCTGCCCTGGCCATCAGGCTTGGCCTTCCATCACCCACGCCCCTGCATCAGGAGTGCCCCGCCTCGCGGGTCATCAGGTTGAGGTCGACGCCGAGGATGCCGGCGGCTGCCCCCAGGCGCTGCTCGGGCGGCACCTCGAAGAGGATATCGCTGCGCCCCTCCACGGTGAGCCAGGCGTTGTCGAGGATCTCCTGCTCCAGCTGGCCAGCCTCCCAGCCGGCGCAACCCAGGCAGACCAGGAAGTCATCGGGGCCCTCGCCGGCGGCCAGCGCCTGGAGCATGTCCATGGAGGTGGTCAGGGCCAGCTCCTCGGTGACCTGGATGCTGGAGTCCCAGGGGGTACTGATGCCGCGATGCAGGATGAAGCCGCGATCCTTGTGCACCGGCCCGCCGTAATAGACCGGCGCGTTTCGATGGGGGCTTTCCTCGCCGCCGAGCTCCAACTGCTCGAAGAGCGCCTCCAGGGTCAGCTCCAGCGGCCGATTGACGATCACCCCCATGGTGCCCTTCTCGTCATGGTCGCACAGATAGCTGAGGCTACCGGCGAAGTTGGGGTCTTCCAGGTGCGGCATCGCCAACAGGAAGTGGTCCTTCAAACCGAAATGTTGCATGAGACTCCCCGGCGGGTCCTATCGCACGCCGTAGTGATTGCCTTGGCCGAACCGCCAGACGCGGGTGATGGAGAGGCTGTCCAGGCTGCCCATGCCCGCATCGAAGGGGCGATAGGGAGCGGCTCCGCGCACGGTATCCAGCGCGGCCTGGTCGAGTTCGGCATGTCCCGAGGATTGTACCACCTCCGCCTGGCGAAGCTCGCCGTCACGGCCGATCACCACGCGGATACGCAGCTGGCCCTGCAGATGGCGCGGCGCCGGATGCACGCGGTTGCCGTAGTCCTCCACCCGGCGGGTCCAGTCGTCGATATAGCGCGCCTCGGCGGCGCGCTGGGCGGCCAGCTGCGGGCTGTCGCCTGCGGGGCCCGCCGCCTCCGGACTGAGGCCCTGCTCACGGATGCTGCGGGTGGCCTGGGCAAGCAGGTCGCGACCCGAGGCGGAGGGTGCGGTGACGCTGGGCGGGGCGGCGGCATCCGCCGCCTGGGGGGCGCTCTCGCGGGGCTCGGGGGGCGTCTCCAGCGCCTGCTCGCTCTCGGCGGCGGGCGGCGCCCGTTCGTCGGGCAGCGCCTCGGGCTCGACCCGGGCGGCCTGCTCCGGCTCGGCCGGGGTGGCCGGGTCCACGTCGCTGACGCTCTCCTGCACCGGCGGCAGCTCCTCCATGGGCGCCGCGAGGGACTCCGCCGGCGCCTCCTCCTGCTGTTCACCGGCGGCCTGCTGATCGGCCTCGGCGATGGCATCGGCCGTCACCGGCGCCTGGGCCGGGCGGGTGACCAGCACCACGTCGAGGCTCGAGCGCGGCGCCGGGGGAGCGGCGAACTGCCAGCTGGCCACCACGCCGATCACCGCCAGATGCAGCAGCAGCGCCAGCGACCAGGCCAGCCAGCGCCGGTAGGGCCGGGTCACCGGCGCATACTGGATGGGATCGCTGACAAAGGCGCTCATGGGCGGTCTCCCGGCTCCGTGTGCTAGGCCCGCTGCCCGGCGAGCCGGCGCTCGATGGCGTCGAGCAGCAGCCCGGCGATATCGGTGCCGCGCTGGTCGTCGATCTCGCGCACGCAGGTGGGGCTCGTCACGTTGATCTCGGTGATGTAGTCGCCGATCACGTCGAGGCCGACGAACATCAGCCCCTTGTCACGGATCATCGGCTGCACCTGGCCGATCAGCCAGTGGTCGCGCTCGGTGAGCTCGCGGCTCACCCCGGTGCCGCCGGCGGCCAGGTTGCCGCGGGTCTCACCGGCCATGGGCACTCGGGCGAGGCCATAGGGCACCGGCTCGCCATCCACCAGCAGGATGCGGGTGTCGCCCTCGGTGATCTCGGGAATGTAGCGCTGAGCCATGATCTGCCGGCGGCCGCGCTCGGTGAGGGTCTCGATGATGGCACCGAGGTTGCGGCCATCGGGGCCCACATGGAAGATCCCGCTGCCGCCCATGCCGTCCAGGGGCTTGTAGATCACGTCCTGGTGCTCGGCATGGAAGGCGCGCAACTCGGGTTCGCTGCAGGAGACCAGGGTCGGCGTGCAGCACTGGGGGAACTGCTGGGCGAAGAGCTTCTCGTTGCACTCGAGCAGCGCCCGGGTGGGGTTGACCACCAGGACCCCCTCGCGCTCGGCGAAACCCAGCAGGTGCACGGCGTTGAGGAAGTGGGCGTCCACCGGCGGGTCCTTGCGCATCAGGATCACGTCGAGCTCGGCCAGGGGCCGCGGCTCGGGCTCGCCGAGGTCGTACCAGTGGGCGGGGTCGCGGTGCACGGCCAGCTCGCGCAGCCGGCCGAAGGCGCGGCCGTCGCGCAGGAAGAGGTCCTCCTGCTCCAGGTAGTGCAGCGAGGCGCCGCGGTCCTGGGCGGCCCACAGCATGGCCAGGGTGGTGTCCTTCTTGTAGGCGATGTCGGCGATGGGGTCCATCACCACGCCGATCTGCAGGGCGCGTTCGCTCATGGTGTCGAAAATCCGCTTAGGGGGAGTGACGCCAGTATGCCGCATGGCCCGCGGGCGCACCAACAGGCTACTCCCCGCGGGGCGCCAGCCGGATACCGGTCGCCTCCAGGGTGATCAGGCGACGCTTGTAGAGCCGGCCGATGGCCTGCTTGAAGGCACTCTTGCTCACCCCCAGCCGCGCCTTGATCTCGGCGGCGTCGCTCTTGTCGCCCAGCGGCAGATAGCCGCCGCTCTCGCGCAGCGCCTTGAGCACCGCCTCGCCCACCACATCCAGGCGCGCCACGCCCGGCGGCAGCAGCGAGAGGTCCAGGCGGCCATCCTCGCGCAGGCGTTTCACGTAACCGGTGAGGCGCTGTCCCCGGCGCAGCGGCCGGGTGATGTCGTCGCGATAGAGCAGCCCCCAGCAGCGATGGTCAACCACCGCCTTGAGGCCGAGATCGGTCTGCTCGGCGATCACCAGGGTCACCTCATCGCCCGGGGCGAGGCCGTCGGCCTCGTCGGCAACGAAGCGATCGAGCTTCTGGGAGGCCACCGGCCGCCCCTGCTGGTCCTCGTAGATCCTCACCAGCACCCGCTTGCCCACGCTGGGCCGGAAGCGCTGCTCGCCGTAGGGCAGCAGCAGGTCCTTGGGATGCCCCCAGTCGAGGAAGGCGCCGGTCTCGTTGACGGTAACCACCTCCAGGTAGGCCACCTCGCCCACCGCACACTTCGGGGCACGGTAGCGCCGGCCGGCGGCGGGACGCGGAGTGCGCGGTTCACGTGAATCGGACATGACGGGCTCCCTGGGAGATGGGAAAGGACTAGGGTGAGGGTGACAGGTCGCCGAAGCGGTACTGCAGCAGGCTCAGCGCCACCACCGGGGCGGTCTCGGTGCGCAGGATGCGCGGCCCCAGGGTGAGCGTGGCGAAGCCGGCGGCCCGGGCGGCCTCGACCTCGCCCTCGGCGAGGCCCCCCTCGGGGCCGATCAGCAGGGCCACGCCGGCCGGGGCCGCCTCGCGCTCGAGCCCGCCCAGGGCGTCGGTGGCCGGATGCAGCACCAGGCGCAGCGCCTCGTCGCGTTCGGCGAGCCAGTCGGCCAGCGCCAGCGGCGGGTGCACCGGCGGCACCACCGCGCGGCCACACTGCTCGCAGGCGCTGACCGCCACCGCCTGCCAGTGGGCGAGCTTCTTCGCCTCGCGCTCGCCCCTGAGGCGCACGTCGCCGTGCTCGGTGTAGAGCGGCGTGATCGCCGCCACCCCCAGCTCCACGGCCTTCTGGATGGCGTAGTCCATGCGATCGCCCTTGGAGATCGCCTGGCCCAGGTGCACGGCCAGCGGCGACTCGCCGCCGCCCGTTTCGACGGACTCGATGCGCGCCAGCACCCGCTTGCGCGAGGCTTCCACCAGCACGGCGCAGGCTTCCTGACCGGCGCCGTCGAAGAGGCACAGCGCGGCCCCTTCGCCCAGGCGCAGCACCCGCGCCACGTGCCGGGCCGGGCCCTCGGGCAGAACGACGTCGCCGCCGACGATGAAGTCGGCGGCGACGTGGATGCGCGGTGCTTTCTTTATCATCACCACGGGGCCACCGGCTTTTCCTTACTGGGTGGTCTGGGCCTGGGCCTGCTCGGCCTCGCGCTTCTTCTTCTGGGCGAAGATCGCCTCGAAGTTGACCGGCGCCAGCATCAGGGGCGGGAAGCCACCGCGGTTGACCAGGTTGTCGACGCACTCGCGGGCGTAGGGGAACAGCACGTTGGGGCAGAAGGCGCCCAGGGTGTGCTCCAGCTGGGCCCCCTCGATGCCGGCGATACGGAACAGGCCGGCCTGCTCGATCTCGGCCAGGAAGGAGGTGGTGCCCTCCTCGCTGTGGGTCACCTGGGCGGTCACCTTGATCACCACCTCATACAGGCCCTCGCCCACCTGCTGGCTGGAGGTGTTGAGGTCCAGGCCGACCTTGGGCTTGAAGGGCTGCTGGAAGACCGCCGGCGAGTTGGGCGCCTCGAAGGAGATGTCCTTGACGTAGATGCGCTGCACGGAGAACTGCAGCTGGGGCTTGTCCTGCTGGCCGGCCGCCGGGTTGCCGGCAGCGGCGCTCTGGTTGTTCTCTTCCGCCATGGGAATGGTCCTTTGACTCGATGAACGAAGTTGAAGCGATGAGTGAGGTTACTTGCGCACGACCGGCAGGCCATCGGCCTGCCACTGCATCATGCCGCCCTTGAGCTTGAGCACGCGAGGGTAGCCGCCCTTGGCCAGCTTGGCCACGGTCATCCCCGCCGTCTGGCCGGACTTGCAGACCACGATGATCGGCTTGTCCTTGACCTTCTGGAGCTCGCCCATGCGCTCATCGATGCGGCTCTGGGGGATGTTGCGGGCCCCGGCGATATGGCCGGCCTTGAAGGCGTCGGCATCGCGGGTATCCACCACCACGGCATCCTCGCGGTTGATCAGCTGAGTCGCCTCGCTGGCGGTCACGCCGTTGGCGCTGCTGTTGCGGACCTCGTAGAGGATCCAGGCGGTCAGCACCAGGAGGAAGGCGCCCACCAGCAGCGGGTGGTTCTGCACGAATTCAAACAGCTGATCGATCATGGGTCCAGATAACTCTTGTCTCGGTGCACGAAGGGGAAGGCCGAGGCCAGGCAGGCCCGCCGATTGAACGCCGCTCAGTATACACGACGTCCCAAGGGCTGAGGCCGGCAATGACGCCCGGCGGCGCCATGCGATATCATGCCGCAAACCGCCACCTGCTGCGACCCTGCCCTCCTCCGCCGGCCCCTTTGGAGCAGCCCCCCGGTACCGCACCTGCGCCGCGAGCCGGCCAGGGCATTAAGGTGTCGCCAGCCACGCTTCGAGGACAGCCCCATGACGAATCCCGCCAGCCAGCCCGCAAACCAGAGCGCGCCACGCCCTGTCGCCCTGATCATCCTGGACGGCTACGGCCATAACCCGGACGCCGCCCACAACGCCGTGCTGGCCGCCCGCACCCCGGTGATGGATCGCCTGCAGCAGGAGCATCCGGCGACCCTGATCCACACCGACGGCCGCCACGTGGGCCTGCCGGAGGGCCAGATGGGCAACTCCGAGGTGGGCCACATGAACCTCGGCGCCGGCCGCGTGGTGTACCAGGACTTCACCCGCATCACCAAGGCGATCGAGGAGGGCGACCTGGATCTCATCGACGCCCTGACCGCGCCCATCGATGCCGCCGTGGCGGCGGGCCGGGCGGTGCACCTGCTGGGCCTGCTCTCCCCGGGCGGCGTGCACAGCCACGACGACCACTTCATCGCCATGGCCGAGCTGGCCGCCCGCCGCGGCGCGCAGCGCATCTTCTTCCACGGCTTCCTGGACGGTCGCGACATGCCGCCCAAGAGCGCCCTGGCCTCCATCGAGCGCTCCAACGAGCGCCTCTCCGAGCTGGTCGGCGCCGACAACGGCTTCGTCGCCTCCCTCATCGGCCGCTACTACGCCATGGACCGCGACAACCGCTGGGATCGCGTCGAGAAGGCCTACCGCCTGCTCACCGAGGGCGTCGGCGAGTTCAAGGCGGTGAGCGCCGAGGAGGGCCTGCGCGCCGCCTACGAGCGCGGCGAGACCGACGAGTTCGTGGCCGCCACCAGCATCCGCCCCACCGGCGTGCCGGTGGTGCTCGAGGACGGCGACGCCGCCATCTTCATGAACTTCCGTGCCGACCGCGCCCGGGAGCTGACCCGCGCCTTCGTCGAGGACGCCTTCGGCGGCTTCGAGCGCCGCGTCTGCCCGCGCCTCGCCGCCGACGGCCTGGTGATGCTGACCCAGTATGCCGCCGACATTCCCGCCCCCGCGGCCTTCCCGCCGGGGGCGCTCACCAACACCCTGGGCGAGGTGATGGAGCGCCGCGGCCTGACCCAGCTGCGCATCGCCGAGACCGAGAAGTACGCCCACGTCACCTTCTTCTTCTCCGGCGGCCGCGAGGCCGAGTACCAGGGCGAGACCCGGATCCTGGTGCCCTCCCCCCAGGAGGTCAGGACCTACGACGAGAAGCCGGAGATGAGCGCCGTAGAGGTCACCGACCGCCTGGTGGCGGCCATCGAGTCCGGCGACTACGACCTGATCGTCTGCAACTACGCCAACGGCGACATGGTCGGCCACACCGGTGACTTCGACGCCGCGGTGAAGGCCATCGAGACGGTGGACGGCTGCGTGGGCCGCGTGGTGGAGGCGATCGAGAAGGTGGGCGGTGCCTGCCTGGTCACCGCCGACCACGGCAACGCCGAGCAGATGGTCAACCCGGAGACCGGCAACCCCCAGACCGCCCACACCACCTTCGAGGTACCGCTGGTCTACGTGGGTCCGCGCCCGGCGCGGCTGGAGGACGACGGCAGCCTGTGCGACATCGCCCCGACCCTGCTGACCCTGATGGACCAGCCGGTGCCGGAGGAGATGACCGGGCGGGTGCTGGTCGATTTCGACACGGCCTCCTGAAGCGGGTCGGCCCCATGGCCAGCCCACGCCGCCTGCCCCGGCGGGCAGGCCGGCTCGTTTTGGCGCTGCTGGCACTCTGTCTGGCCGCGCCGCTGGCCGCCCAGCCCAGCGAGCGGGCGGCTCAGGAACGCCTCGACGCCATCGGCAGCGAGATCCAGGGCGCCGCGCGACGCCTCTCCACCACGCGAGAGGCCCAGGCGGAGGCCAGCGAGGGGCTGCGCCGGGTGGAGACCGCCCTGGCCGAGACCCATCGTCGCCTCGACCTCCTGCAGGGCGAGCGCAGTGAACTCGGCGACGAGATCGC
Source organism: Halomonas sp. (assembly GCF_014859505.1). GTDB lineage: Bacteria > Pseudomonadota > Gammaproteobacteria > Pseudomonadales > Halomonadaceae > Halomonas. Next base: position 25,706 of record NZ_JACUUD010000005.1, on the reverse strand, counting down.
CACCCTGGAGCGGCACCGCGACCTGCTGGAGGCGGAGCGCGCCGATCAGGTCGAGGCCCTGAGCCTCCAGCTCGATGCCCTCTACCGCCTGGGCCGGAGCCCCCAGCTCAAGCTGCTGCTCAACCAGGACGACCCCGCCCGCCTCGACCGCCTGCAGCACTACCTCAACCAGCTCTCCCGGGCCCGCAACGCGCGCCTCGATGAGCTGGCGAGGCTCGATACCGCCCTTGGCGAGACCCGGCGTGAGCTCGAGGCCCGCGGCGAGCGCCTGGACGCCCTGGCCGCGGAGCTCGCCGAGCGCTCCAGCGACCTGGCCATCCAGATGCGCGAGCGCGCTGCGCTGGTGGCCGACCTGGACGGCCGCCACGCCAGCGAGCAGGCCCGCCTGACGGCGCTGGAGCAGGACCGCACCGAGGCCGAGCGGGTGCTGCGCCAGGTACAGGAGGAGCTGGCCAGGCTCGAGCGCCCGCCCCCCTCCACCGCCATCGAGCAGACCCGGGGCGACCTGCCCTGGCCGGTGCAGGGCAGCGTCGCCTCGCGCTTCCGTGCCGGCGACGGCGTACACCGCAACGGCATCCTGATCCAGGCCGCCGAGGGCACGCCGATCCGGGCGGTGCACGCCGGCCGGGTGGTGTTCGCCGACTGGATGCGCGGCTTCGGCAACCTGCTGATCATCGACCATGGCGACCAGGTGATGACCCTTCACGCCCATCTGCAGCACTTCGCCGTGCAGGTGGGGCAGGCGGTCTCCCGGGATGACGTGCTGGGCGCGGTGGGCACCAGCGGCGGCCACCAGCGCCCGGCGCTCTACTTCGAGGTGCGCCGCGGCGGTGATCCCATCGATCCCCAGGCGTGGATCGCCGCGCGCTGAGGGGCACGCTATTTCCCTGCCCGGGGCCGGCGGGCTATGCTGGGACTCCACCGTCCCGGAACAGCGGAGATCGCATGACCCCAGCGCTTCCCATGCCTGGCAGGGCCGGCCTCGCCCTCTCGCCGCGACGCCTGCTGGCCTCGCTGCTGCCCGTCGCCCTCCTGGCGCTCCCCCTTCCCGCCATCGGCGCGGTGAACGACGACCTGCCAATCGAGGAGATCCAGACCTTCGCCGAGGTGTTCGAGCGCATCAAGCGCGCCTATGTGGAGGAGGTGGACGACGCCACCCTGCTGCGCAACGCCATGCGCGGCATGCTCAGCGAGCTCGACCCCCACTCCACCTTTCTGGACCGGGAGGCGTTCCAGAGCCTGCGCGAATCGACCCAGGGCGAGTTCGGCGGAGTCGGCATCGAGGTGGGGCTGGAGGACGGCCAATTGACGGTGATCACCCCCATCGATGACACCCCGGCCTCCCGGGCCGGGCTGCAGGCCCGTGACCAGATCCTGCGCATCGACGACACGCCCACCGAGGGTCTCTCGCTGCAGGAAGCGGTCAATCTGATGCGCGGCGAGCCGGGCACCCGCATCGAGCTCACCATCCTGCGCCGCGGCGAGAGCTCACCGCGCACCGTCACCCTGACCCGCGAGGCGATCCGTACCGAGAGCGTGCGCAGCGAACTGCTGGAACCGGGCTACGGCTACCTACGGATCAGCCAGTTCCAGACCCGCACCGGCGACCAGGTCAGCGAGCAGCTCCGCCGCCTGGAGCGCGACGCCCCGCTGAGCGGCCTGGTGCTCGACCTGCGCAACAACCCCGGCGGAGTACTGCAGGCCGCCGTGGCCGTGGCCGACGCCTTCCTCGACGACGGGCTGATCGTCTATACCGAGGGGCGCCTGTCGGACACCGAGATGCAGTTCAGCGCCAGCCCGGGCAGCGCCGCGCCGGAGGTGCCCCTGGTGGTACTGATCAACGGCGGCAGCGCCTCGGCGGCGGAGATCGTCGCCGGCGCCCTGCAGGACCAGCGCCGCGCGGTGGTGATGGGCACCGAAAGCTTCGGCAAGGGCTCGGTGCAGCAGATCATGCCGCTGGGCAATGGCGAGGGGCTCAAGCTCACCACGGCGCTCTACTACACCCCCAACGGCCGCTCGATCCAGGCCCGGGGCATCGAGCCCGACGTGGAGGTGGTGCGCGGCCGGGTGGAGGTGACGGAGACGGGCCGCGAGGTGCGCGAGGCGGACCTCGAGGGGCATCTTCGATCGCGGGAGGCGCCGCGGGAGCGCGCCGAGCTGAGCGAACGCCTGCGCGAGGACTACCAACTCGGCGAGGCGCTCAACCTGCTCAAGGCGCTCAACGTGCTGAGCAGGCGCTAGCGACAGGAGGCCGGCAGTCGCCCCCGATGGCCGATGGCCTGCTGCATCATCAGGCGCTTGAGCGGGGTGAGGCGATCCACGGCCCCCAGCCCCAGGTTGCGCGCCAAGGCCAGTGCCGGGTGGCTCGCGCCGAACAGCAGCCGGAAGCCGTCCATCAGTGCCAGCATGCCGGCGTTGTCGCCGCGCCGGCGCCGTGCGTAGCGGGCCAGCCAGCGTTCGTCACCCAGCGACACGCCTCGGCTGCGTGCCGCCAGCAGCTCCTCCGCCAGCACGGCCGCATCCATCAGCCCCAGATTCACCCCCTGGCCAGCCAGGGGGTGAATGCTGTGCGCGGCATCCCCCACCAGCGCCAGGCCCGGCAGCACGTATCGCTGCGCATGGCGCTGCACCAGCGGAAAGGCCACTGCCCTGTCCACCACCGTCACCTCGCCGAGGCGATGGTCGATGCCCCCGGCCAGCTCATTCCCCAGCGCCTCGGGCGCAAGACCCATCAGGCGCTCGGCCTCCTCCGGCGAGGTGGACCAGACGATGGAGCAGTGATGACGCTCACCGTCAATGCGCAGCGGCAGGAAGGCCAGGGGGCCGGTGGGCAGGAAGGCCTGGCGGGCCACTTCGCCGTGGGGCCGTTCGACCTTCACCGTGGTTACCACCGCCCGGTGGCCCGTGTCGCGCTCGCGGGTCTCGATGCCGGCGAGCTCGCGCAGCGGCGAGCGCGCCCCATCGGCGGCCACCACCAGGGGCGCCACCAGTCGGCGGCCATCCGCCAGGCGCAGGTAGCGACGGCCGTCGGTCGCTTCCAGCGCGGTCACCCGGGCTCCCAGCAGCAGCCGCACCGAAGGCAGCGACACCAGTCGCTGCTCCAGTGCCGCCTGGGTCACGTCGTTCTCGACGATATGGCCCAGCTTCGCCACCCCGGCCTGCTCGGAGGAGAAGCTCACCTCGCCGCTGCCCTCGGCGTCCCACACCTGCATGTGGCGGTAGGGGCTCACTCGCCGCGCCGCCATCCACTCCCAGACGCCAAGCCGTTCCAGCAGCCGCTGGGAGACCGGTGTCAGCGCGCTGACCCGCATGCCAGGCTGCCCACGACCCACCGCTTCGGGGTCCAGCAGCGACTCGCGGGCATCCACCAGGGTCACCTCGACACCCGCCCCGCCCAACAGGCAGGCCAGGGCCGCACCCACCATGCCTGCGCCGACCACCACCACCTCCGAGCGCTCCTCGATGCCCGCCGGCCGCTCGAGGGTCTCGCCAGGTTCCGCCGCCTGTTCTATCGACCTGCTCTCGCTCGCTGCACTCATGGTCGCGTCCTCATCATGGTTTTTCTCTAGCGCTCCAGGCCCATGGCGCGCCGTGCCAGGCCCCGGCGCAGCGGGCCGGCCAGATTGAGGCCGACCAGCCCCGCCGCACGTGCACGGGAGAGCAGCGCGCTGTCGATGCCGAACAGCCGCACCAGGCCATCGCTGAAGCGAATCACGTTGCGGCGGTCGGCGTGGCGGCGCGCCTCGAAGTCGGCCAGCACCCCGGCGCTGCCCGGCGCCTCGCCGCGCTCCCGCCCGGCCTGCATGGCGGTCACCAGGTCCATCACCCCGCGCAGCGCCAGGTTGAAGCCCTGCCCTGCCACCGGATGCAGCGCATGGGCCGCGTTGCCCAGCACCGCCAGGCCCGGGCGCGTGGTCTCCCGAGCGGTCACCAGGCTGAGCGGATAGGCATGGCGACTGCCCACCCGGCGAAAGCGGCCGGCGCGGTCACCGAAGGCCCGCTGCAGCTCGGCCAGGAAGTCGCCGTCGCCGAGGGCCATTCGACGCTGCTCCGCCCCCAGCGGATGAGTCCAGACCAGTTCCATGGCCTGGCCACTCAGCGGCAGCAGGGCGATGGGGCCCTCGGCGGTGAAGCGCTCCCAGGCCTCGCCACCGTGGGGCCGGCTCAGCTCGACGCTGGCGATCAGCGCCACCTGGTCATAGGGGTGACGGTCGCTCTCGATGCCGAGCCGCTCCTTGAGCCCCGAGCGGCCGCCGTCGGCCAGCACGGTGAGCCCGACCCCGAGGCGTTTCCCATCCGAGAGGGTGAGGGCGTGGCCATTCGCCACCGGCACGATCTCCTCGACCCTGGCCGGGCAGTGCCAGGCGATCGGCAGCTCGGCCAGGCGACGGTGCAGCACCCGGCCCATCCAGCCGTTGGGGATCACATGCCCCAGGGCCGCCACTCCCAGCTCCTCGCCTGAGAGCCGGGTGGCGCCGAAGCGGCCGCGCTCGCTGATGTGGATGCGCCGGATGGGCGCGGCATGCTCCGCCATGGCCTGCCACAGCCCCATGTCGGCGAAGTGGTCTGCCGATCCCTGGGCGATGGCGCTGGCCCGGGCATCGAAGCTGGGCTGGAAGGGGGCATCGGTTCCCTCGAGAAGGGGGGCGGCCTCGATGACCGCGACCGACAGGCCGGCCCGCTCGATCAGCGGCGCCAGGGCGCAGGCCAGGCTGGCCCCCACCAGGCCGCCGCCGACGATGGCGATATCCACACGGCGCGGGGTCCGGGCGCCGCCCGGGGCGGTCTCGGGTTCGCTCGCCCGGCCAGGGCGGGCAGAGGATCGGGGTTGGTTCACGGCACCTCCGGACAGGATATTGCGTAATGTAATTTACATAACGGTGAATTCATCGCCTGATGGAGCGATCACTTCTCCGCCATCAGCGCCTCGATCTCGTCGACCCCCTTGGGCACGCCGGCGGTGAGCACCTCGTGCCCGCTGGCGGTGACCGCCACATCGTCCTCGATACGGATACCGATGCCGCGAAAGGCCGCGGGGATGTCATCATCGGCGGGGATATAGAGGCCGGGCTCCACGGTCAGCACCATGCCCGGCGCCAGGGGGCGTGGCTCACCCGCCTGGCGATAGGCCCCCACGTCATGGACGTCGAGCCCCAGCCAGTGGGAGGTGGAGTGCAGGTAGAAACGCCGGTAGCTCTCGTCATCGATACGCGCCTGCACCTCGCCCTCGAGCAGCCCCAGGCCGACCAGCCCCTCGGTCAGGCCCCGAACCACGCCGTCATGGAGCTCGACCAGGGTCACCCCGGGCGCGATCGCCGCCACGGCCCGCTCCTGAACCTCCAGCACCAGGGCGTAGAGGGCCCGCTGGGCCTCGCTGAAGCGGCCGTTCACCGGGAAGGTACGGGTGATGTCGCCGGCATAGAGGTCGAACTCGGCACCAGCGTCGATCAGCACCAGTTCGCCGTCTCTCAGTAGACCGCGATTCTCGATATAGTGCAGCACACAGGCATTGGCGCCGCCACCGACGATGCTGGCGTAGGCCGGCCCGCTGCCCCCCTGCCAGTGGAACTCGTGCTCCAGCTCGGCCTGGAGGTGATACTCGCTGAGCCCCGGGCGCGCCGCCCGCATGGCCCGCAGATGGGCCCTGGCGGAGATCTGCGCGGCATGGCGCAGCAGCGAAAGCTCCGCCTCGCTCTTGATCAGCCGCGCCTCGTGAAGCAGCGGCGCCACGTCCGCCAACGCCGTCGGGGGCGAGGCGCCATGGCGGACCCTGGCCGTCAGGGCGCTGCGTACCTCCTCGGCGATGGCCATGGCCTCGGGGCTGTTCAGGGGCAGGTAGAGGGTGCGGCGGCCGTCCAGCATCGCCTCGAGCCGCTCGTCGCGCTCGGCGTTCTCGAAGGCCTGGTCCACCGCGTGCTCGCGCACCGCCCCCTCGGCACCCAGCCGGATGCCGGTCCAGGCCTCCATCAGCGGATGGCGATCCTGGCAGAACAGCACGCACTCGCCCTCGGGGCGCCCCGGCAGCAGCACCAGCAGGGCGTCGGGCTCCGGGAATCCCGTCAGGTAGTGGAAGTCGCTGTCCTGGCGGAAGGGAAACTCGCTGTCCCGGGAGCGGGTGACCAGGGAGGCGCCGGGCAGCAGCACGGCGCTGTCGGCGGGCAGTGCCGCCATCAGGGCGCGGCGCCGCGTCAGGTACTCGTCGTTGGTGATGGGGGCGGGGCGGGGCAGGATCTCGGGCAACATGGAGGCTCCTCTGGGTTCGGTCGGCGGCTGGGCTCAGGCAGGCACAGGGTCAGTGGCGGGTGTCGTTCCCGGCATCCTCGACCTGGGGCCTGCCGGGATGCTGCTCGGTGTAGAGCAGCATGGCGGCCATGCGGACATGTTCGGTGAGGGCGAAGAGGTCCCCCTCGTTCTCGGCGCTCTCCTCGAGCTCGACCTCCATGGCGGCGACCCCCTCCAGATCGTCCAGGGCTTCGCGCAGGGCAGGCGACCAGCCATCGCGGGGGCCTTCACCGGCGTCCCTGACCACCTCCAGGAAGCCCAGGGTCCACTCCTGGAGCCCCCGGGCGCGCTCGGCCAGGGAGAAGAGGTCGTCGGGCAGCAGCGGCTCGAAGCCGAGCTCGCTGCCGGCCAGGGCGTCGAGGGCCTGGCGCCGCCAGCCCAGGAAGCGTTCGGCACTGGGCTCGTCGCGGGGCTGCTCGATGCTCAGGGCCAGACAGACCTCCTCGAGCCATGCCTCGGCGGAGAGGCCGTGCATGGCCAGGCCGGCGCACAGGCGGCCATCGAGAAAGGCCGGCGACTGCATGCTGCCGTGAAGCAGGAAGAGATCGGCGATGGTGGAGAAGTCCTGGCGTTCGTTGATCAGTGACATGTGAAGATCCGTGACGGGTGCGGGCATGAAAGGGCCTCGCCGAGGGCGGCGCGTTGACCGCCCCGGAAGGGCTCTCTTATAGTGAGGTCCGAAACCTTTCCTGCCATGGATGTTAACGCATCGGGCCACCGGGGCGCGCGGCAGCGCCCCCCGGCAGGCCGACCCGGAGTCTTCCGATGACCGACGCCTCGCGTCCGACCACCGAAATCACCCTGCTGGGGCGAGGCTATGTCATTGCCTGCCCGCCCGACGAACAGGACAAGCTGGAGCGCGCCGCCCGCTACCTGGATCGCGCCATGGGCGGCATCCACGCCCAGAACAACCTGCTGGGTACCGAGCGCATCGCCATCATGGCGGCCCTCAATATCACCCACGAACTCCTCGAGGCACTGGACGCCCAGCGCGCTTCAGAAAGCAGCCTGGACGCGCTGAGCACCCGCCTGGAGCGCGCCCTGGCCGATACCCCTCAGCGCTGAAGCCACCGCAGAATCCGTTGGACGGGTCGAATGGCTCTGTTAGGATGAATGTGTTCCCTGGGGTGTTTGCCAGTCGTTATCGTCCCTCGAGCCTATGCGCAGTACCCAGGGGGCCACATGCTAGCCGGACCCGTGTGCATGTCCGCGCGTCGGAAAGCCTGACGGTTCGGCTGCGGCCACCCACCTTGAACCACTGGGTTCAAGGGCCAGAACGACAGCGGCACTCTGGGGAACCTCGTCTGCCATGACCCACCTCATGACGACACCAGCCGCAACCCTTCTTATCGAATCCTTCGACGGTTCTCGACAGGCCCTGCGCCGCGAGCTACGTCGACGTCGTCGTGGCCTGACCCCGCAGCAGCGCCAGGCGGCCAGTGAACGCCTGTGCCGCCGGCTGCGCCGGCTGCCGGAGGTGCAGCGCGCCCGGCGTGTCGCCCTCTACCTGCCCAACGATGCCGAGATCGACCCGACGCCGCTGATCGGCTGGCTGCGTTGTCGCGGCGCCCGCGTCCACCTGCCGGTGCTGCGGCCGCTCTCCCGCAACCGGCTGTGGTTCGTCCACTACCACCCCGACACCCCCATGGCGACCAACCGCTACGGCATCCCGGAGCCCGAGACACGCCACGGCGCCCACCGCGCCAGGCGCCTTCCCGCCTGGGCTCTGGACCTGATCCTGCTGCCGCTGGTGGGCTTCGACGAGGCAGGGCAGCGCATGGGCATGGGCGGCGGCTTCTACGACCGCAGCCTGGCCTTCACCCGCCGCCCCGGCCCGCGGCCAAGGCTTATCGGCCTGGCCCACGAATGCCAGCGGGTCGCCTCCCTGCCGGTGGAGCCCTGGGACGTGCCGCTGGATGCCATCGTCAGCGATGCCCGGGTCATTCGGCCCTGACGCCGCCCCACAACGACAAACGGGGCGATGCCTCTCGGCATCGCCCCGTTTGCTGGCAGTCTCGGGTCATGGCGCTGACGGCCGCCTCGCCGGGCTCAGCTTCCCGCCAGTGCCTGGGCGTAACCGGTTGCCACCAGGCCGATACCGAACAGCAGCACCAGTGCCATGACCAGATCGGGCTTGCGCTTCATCATCGACTCCGTAGGGGGTAGAACTGGCCGAGACTATAGGACCATTCCACGTCCTCGACAACCACCCTTCCCCAACGCTTACAGTTTGAAACACCCGGCGGCCATGGCACAGGGCGCGAGTCAGCGCTTACCCATGCAGCGACGCCCGATCAGGCCATGAACAGCCGGTAGGCGGCGTTGTCGGTTTCCTTCCAGTAGCGATAGCCGATCTCGTCGAAGTGCTCCTCGACGTGGGAGCGGTCGCCGTTGGGGATCTGCATGCCCACCAGCACCCGCCCATAGGCGGCGCCATGATTACGGTAATGAAACAGCGAGATGTTCCAGTCGTGGGGCAGGTGGGTGAGGAAGTTCATCAGCGCCCCGGGGCGTTCCGGAAACTCGAAGCGGTAGACCTCCTCATCGAAGTGCTCCTTGGGGCGGCCGCCCCCCAGATGGCGGATATGCAGCTTGGCCAGCTCGTTGTCGGTGAGGTCCTCCACAGGGTAGCCCGCCTCCCGCAGCCGGTCGGTCACCGCCTGACGATCCTCGCCTCCCGGCTTGACCTGGACACCGACGAAGATATGGGCGTTTTCCGGGTCCGCATAACGGTAGTTGAACTCGGTGACCATGCGCTTGCCGATGATCTTGCAGAACTTCTTGAAGCTGCCGGGCTTCTCGGGAATGGTCACGGCGAGGATCGCCTCGCGCTGCTCGCCGAGTTCGGTGCGCTCGGCGATGTGCTGCAGGCGGTCGAAGTTGGTGTTGGCGCCGGAGTTGATGCACAGCAGGGTCTGTTCCTCGGCGCCGGTCTGCTGCACGTACTTCTTGAGGCCCGCCAGCGACAGGGCGCCGGAGGTCTCCGCAACCGCCCGGGTATCCTCGAAGATGTCCTTCACCGCGGCACACATCTCGTCGGTGTTGACGGTGATGACATCATCGATCAGGTCGCGAATGATGGAGAAGGGCACCTTGCCGATCTGCGCCACGGCCACCCCCTCGGCGAACACCCCGACCTGCTCCAGGGTTACTCGCCGGCCGGCCTCCATGGCCGCCTTGAGGCAGGCGCTGTCCTCGGATTCGACGCCGATCACCTTGATGTCCGGGCGCAGGTACTTGACGTAGGCGGCCACCCCGGCGATCAGGCCGCCGCCGCCCACCGGCACGAAGATGGCGTCCAACGGGCCGGCGTGCTGGCGCAGGATCTCCACGGCCACGGTGCCCTGGCCGGCGATCACGTCGATGTCGTCGAAGGGCGGGATATAGGTGTAACCGTGCTCACGAACCAGCTCCTGAGCATGCTCGGCGGCCGCGGAGAAGGCATCGCCCTTGAGCACCACCTTGGCGCCACGGGCGCGCACCGCCTGGACCTTGATCTCCGGGGTGATGCGAGGCATCACGATCACCGCCTTGACGCCCATCTGCTTCGCCGCCATGGCCAGCCCCTGAGCGTGGTTGCCGGCGGATGCCGCGATCACGCCATTGGCCTTCTGGGCCTCGCTGAGCTGGGCCATCTTGTTGTAGGCGCCACGAATCTTGAAGGAGTAGACCGGCTGGAGGTCCTCGCGCTTGATCAGAATGGTGTTGTTGAAGCGGCGGGAGAGGAAGGGAGCCGGGGAGATCGGCGTTTCCCGGGCGGCTTCGTAAACCCGGGCCTGGAGAATCTTCTTGACGGTAGCTTCGAGCATCCTGATATCCCAGAGGCGTGACGCGGGGCGCCAGACGGTTGCTGCACTGCAGAGAACCCCTATTGGTAGCATCCCGGCCCACATGGCGTCCAGCGCGCGCCATCGGCAGACGGGCTCGGCTGGCCTATAATGGCGCCCGGTTTACTGTCCCATCCATTCCGCCGATTCACCCCACCCAAGGAGAGCGCCCCATGACCCAGGCCGGCCTATCCCAAGATCAGCTGAAGGACGCCGTGGCCGCGGCCGCCATCGACGAGATCACCCCCTGGCTTTCGCGCAGCACCGTGCTCGGCATCGGCACCGGCTCCACCGCCAATCTGTTCATCGACAGGCTGGCCGCCCTGCGCGACGACTTCAAGGGCGCGGTGGCGAGCTCCGAGGCCAGTGCCGAGCGGCTGCGCGGCCACGGCATCGAGGTGTTCGAGCTCAACAGCGTGGGCACCGTGCCCTTCTACATCGACGGCGCCGACGAAGTGAACGCTCACCTTCACATGATCAAGGGCGGCGGCGCGGCTCTGACCCGGGAGAAGATCGTCGCCGCCTGCGCCGAGAAGTTCATCTGCATCGCCGACGCCTCCAAGAAGGTCGAGCGGCTGGGCGAGTTCCCGCTCCCGGTGGAGGTGATCCCCATGGCGCGCTCCTACGTGGCCCGGGAACTGGTCAAGCTGGGCGCCGATCCGGTCTATCGCGAGGGGGTGGTGACCGACAACGGCAACCAGATCATCGACTGCTTCGAGTTCATGATCGACGACCCGGTGGCCATGGAGGCCAGGATCAACGCCATCGTCGGCGTGGTCACCAACGGCCTGTTCGCTGCCCGCGGCGCCGACGTGCTGCTGCTGGGAGCGGAGAGCGGCGTGGAGCGACTGACCCCCGCCTGATCTGCCCCGCCGGCGAAGCGAGCCCTCACTTCACCGGCAGCAGCCGCGCCAGGCCCTCGAGTGTGCGCACCAGCGCGCCGCGGTTGGCCGCCACCACGGCGCGGCCCGCCTCGCCGAGCCGGCGCTGCTCGGCGGGGTCGGCGAAGAGCGCCGCCAGGGCGGCGGCCAGCGCCGCCTCGTCGGCCACCTCCACCAGGGCTTCGGCCTCGCGCAGCACCTCGGCCACCTCCTCGAAGTTGGCAAGCGCCGGCCCGGTGAGCACCGGCACGCCCAGCGCCGCGGGCTCCAGCAGGTTGTGGCCGCCGATCGGCACCAGGCTTCCCCCCACGAAGGCGAGATCCGCCGCGCCATAGAGCGCCAGCAGCTCTCCCATAGTGTCGCCCAGGTAGACGGCCGTGGTGGCCGTGGGCCATTCGTCCCGGGAGCGGCGAGCCGCTGGCATGCCCGCCTGCTCGCAGAGCACCGCCACGGCATCGAAGCGCTGGGGATGTCGTGGCACCAGCACCAGCAGCACCTCGGGATGAGCTTCGCGAAGTCGCGCATGGGCGGCCAGCAGCGCCGCCTCCTCCCCCTCGTGGGTGGAGCCGGCCACCCACACCGGGCGATCGCCGAACCGGGTGCGCAAGCGCTCACTCACCTCACGAGCCACGTCATCCGTCCCGATGTCGAACTTGAGCGAGCCCACCACGGCGGTGCGCTCGGCCGCCATGCCGAGTCCCCGGAAGCGCTCGGCGTCGGCGCTCGACTTGGCCGCCAGCCAGTCGACGCAGGCCAGCGCCTCGTGCATCAGCGGGCGCAGGCGACGATAGCCGCGGAAGGCCCCGGGCGAGAGCCGGCCGTTGACCACCGCCACCGGTACCCCCTGCCGGTGGCAGGCGTGGAGCAGGTTGGGCCACAGCTCGGTCTCGAAGAAGAGCGCCAGCGCCGGGCGCAGCCGGGTGACAAAACGCGCCGCCGCGGCGGGAAAGTCCAGCGGCACGAAGCGGTGGACGAGGCGCCCGTCGTCCCGGGATGCCGCCAGGGCCCGGGCGCGCTCGGCCCCGGTGGCGGTCATGGTGGTGAGGGTGAGGCGGTGCCCGGGGTAGCGCTCGAGCAGCGCCTCGAGCAGCGGGCGGGCCGCCAGCACCTCGCCCACGGAGGCGCAGTGCAGCCACAGCATGGGCTCGCCGGGCGGCGTCGGGGGAATGCGCCCCAGGCGCAGGGTCCGGGGACTCTCGCCAGCCCCCCCGCGGGCGTCAGTGAGCGCATGCTCACGTCGTATGCGCCGCCAGACCAGCGGCGCCAGGGCCAGCAGCGCCGCCGAGTAGAGGGCCCGGGGCCAGCCCATCAGGCCTCGCGGTCGAGGATGGTGGAGATCATCGCCGTAGTGGAGACGCCATCCTCGAAGCCCAGCACCTTCACCTCGCCGCCGGCCTGGCGCACCGCCTCACCGCCGGCGATCTGCTCGGGGCGGTAGTCGCCGCCCTTGACGAGGACGTCGGGCAGCACCGCCTCGATCAGCCGCTGGGGGGTATCCTCGGCGAAGGGCACCACCCAGTCCACGGCGCCGAGACCGGCCAGCACCTGCATGCGCCGCGCCAGGGGGTTGATGGGGCGCTTGGGCCCCTTGAGGCGGGCGATGGAGGCGTCGTCATTGACCGCCACGATCAGCCGGTCGCCGAGCCGGCGCGCCTGCTCCAGGTAGGCCACGTGGCCGGCATGGAGGATGTCGAAGCAGCCGTTGGTCATCACCACCCGCTCGCCGCGGGCCTGGGCGGCGCGTACCGCCTCGATCAGCGGCGCCTCCTCGATCACCCCGAACTCGGCCAGCTTGTCGCCGTGCAGGGCGGTGTAGAGCTCGGCGATCGAGAGGGTCGCGGTGCCCTGCTTGGCCACCACCAGGCCGGCGGCCAGGTTGGCCAGGGTCATCGCCTCGGGGAAGGCGTGGCCGGCGGCCAGCGCCAGGCCCAGCACGCCGATCACGGTGTCGCCGGCGCCGGTGACGTCATAGACCTCCCGTGCCCGGGTCGGCAGGTGCAGCGGCTCGTGTCCCTCGCGGATCAGGGTCATGCCCTTCTCGCTGCGGGTGATCAGCAGTGCCTCGAGCTCGAGCTCGACGCGCAGCGCCTCGCCGCGTTCGGCCAGCTCGGCGTCGTCGCGGCAGTGGCCCATGACCGCCTCGAACTCCGCCAGGTTGGGGGTGATCACGCTGGCCCCGCGGTAGCGGGAGAAGTCGCTGCCCTTGGGATCCACCAGTACCCGCTTGCCGCTGGCGCGCACCAGGCGGATCAGCTCCTGGACGCGGTTCAGGGTGCCCTTGCCGTAGTCGGAGAGGATCACCAGGTCGGCCTCGGGCAGCGCTGCCTCGACCAGGGCCAGCAGGGCCGAGGTATCCACCTCGCCAAGACCCTCCTCGAAGTCGAGGCGGATCAACTGCTGGTTGCGGCTCATCACCCGCAGCTTGGTGATGGTGGGAATGCCGGGGCTGCGCGCGAAGTGAGTGCCCACTCCGGCATCTTCCAGGCGGGACACCAGGCGGTCGGCGTTGTCGTCGTCTCCTACCAGCCCGGCCAGGTCGGCCCGGGCGCCCAGGGAGGCGATGTTGAGCGCCACGTTGGCGGCGCCGCCGGGGCGGTCCTCGCTCTGCTCTACCCGCACCACCGGCACCGGCGCCTCGGGGGAGATCCGCGAGGTGCCGCCGTGCCAGTAGCGGTCGAGCATGACGTCACCCACCACCAGCAGGCGTGAGCGCTCCAGGGCGGTCAGATCAAGTTTCATCGTCGGGCAGCTCCCTTTCCGGGTGGGTGGCGGCGGCGTGGTCGAGCACCGCCTCCAGGCGCTCGATCACATCCTCGGCGTGGATCAGCGACATGGCGTCGGGGTGGCGCACCCGCTGTCCCCAGGAGACCTCCTCCAGGGACTTGTGCAGGTAGGTGCGCACGGCATCCGGGTAGCGATTGACCACAAACTCCCGCCAGCAGTAGGGTCCGGAACGGTCGAGGTTGGTGGTGGCGAAGAGCCCCACCACCGGCGTGCCCATGGCGTTGGCCATGTGCACCGGCCCGGAGTCCGGGGCGATGACGGCGCGGGCCCGGGCAATCAGCGCCAGCAGTCCCTTCAGGGAGGTGCCGCCGATGGCGTCGATCACCGAGCCGGGCTCGCACAGCGACTGGATCCGCTCGCCCATCTCGCGCTCCTCGGTGCTGCCGCCGCCGGTGAGCAGGGTCGGCAGGCCGCGCTGCTGCCAGGCGTGCTGGATCACTGCCGCATAGCCCTCGGCGGACCAGTTGCGGAAGTTGCGCAGCCGCGGGTTGGCGCAGGGGCTCATCAGCAAGTAGGGGGCGTCCCCGGTCAGCGTCCGGGCCTCGTCGAAGGCCGCATCGGGCACCGGCAGGTCCCACGCCAGGGAGAGGTCCTCCACCCCCAGCAGGCGGGCGAAGTCCAGGAAGGAGTCCAGCACGTGGGCCCGGGAGTGGGGCGCCAGCTGGCGATGGGTGAACCAGTGCTGGGCGTCCTTGGCGCGCGCCCTGTCATAGCCCACCCGCACCTCGGCCTTGAGGCCGAGCGAGAGCACGCTGGCGCGCAGCGCCTGCTGCATGTGCAGCAGCACGTCGAAACGGGTGTCGGCCAGCTCACGCCACAGCGCACGCATGCCGGCAAGCCCGGTGGCCTTGTCGTAGACCACGAACTCGACCCCGGAGAGGCCGGCCAGTAGACTGTGCTCGCCCTTGCCGATGATCCAGGTGATGCGCGCCTCGGGCCACTGGCGCTGCAGGGCGCGAACCGTCGGTACCAGGTTGCAGACATCGCCCAGAGCGGAGAGTCGCAGCACGCCGATGTGCCGGGGTTGAGCAGGCAGAGGATGCTTCATGGGGTTGGCAACGTGTCGAGCGGGAAAGGTTTTCATTCTATATGATGCGGAGCGTTTATGTGACGCCGCCGCCGACGCGCCCCCCGGCCCGCTGCTCGCCGACCCCGACCACTGGCAGGGCCAGGGGCGCGTCACCGGCGAGGCGCCGGGGCGTGGCGCCAGCCTCTTCCTGGACGCCGGCAACGGCCACGAGTGGGTGCTGCGCCCCTACCGCCGCGGCGGCCTGATCGCCCGGCTCAGCGCGAGGCGCTACCTGTGGACCGGTCTCGAGCAGACCCGCGCCTTTCGCGAACTGCGCCTGACCGCCACCCTTCACGAGCGCGGCCTGCCGGTGCCCCGGCCGGTGGCGGCCGCCGTCACCCGTCATGGCCTCACCTACGAGGCCGCCCTGATCACCGAACGCATTCCCGGCGCCCGTGCCCTGGCCGACCTGCTCGAGACTCGCCGGGCAAGCGAGGCGCTGCTCGCCGAGGTGGGCCGGACGCTCCGCCGCTTTCACGACGCCGGCCTCGACCACGTGGACCTCAACGCCCGCAACCTGCTGGTGGACGAGGCGCCGCGCGTCTGGCTGATCGACCTGGACCGCTGTCGGCTGCGCCCGAAGGGCGCCTGGCAGGCCGCCAACCTGGCACGCCTCGAACGCTCGCTGGTGAAGTTCGGCGCCAGTGATGCCATGACCTTCATACGGCGGGGCTACGGGGAGGCCTGAGCCGGTCCGGCATACTCCTCGACCAGGCTGGCCACATGGGCCGCCAGGGTAAAGTCGCACTCGACACGGTGCCTTGCCGCCTGCCCCAGGCGCTGGCGCAGGTCGTCGTCACCGGCCAGCTCGGCCAGGGCGGCGGCCCAGGCCGCGGCGTCCTCGGGGGCCGCCAGGCGCCCCGTCTCGGCATCGAGCAGCTCGGGAATCGCCCCGCTGTCGCTGCCGATGACCGCCTTGCCGGCCGCCATGGCCTCGATCACCGTCAGGCCGAAGGCCTCGTTGCGCGAGGGCACGCAGACGATGTCCAGCGCCTCGAACAGCCGCGGCAGGTCGCGGCGAAAGCCGGTGAAGGCGATGCGTGACGCGAGCCCCAGTTCATCGATGCGCCGGCGCAGGGCAGCCACATGGGCCTCGTCGCTGCCCTCCTCTGCCGTCAGGCCGCCGATGAGCACCCCGTGCCAGGCAAGCTCGGGATTCATCGCGGCCAGGCGAGCCAGCGCCTCTATCCAAACTTCCTGGCCCTTGCCCGGCGTCAACCGCCCCGGCAGGCCGATGGCCACGGCCCCCTCGGGCACCCCCAGCTCGCGGCGCAGCGCGGCACGCGCCTCATCATCGAGGCGTGGCGCATAGGGAGCGGGGTCGATGCCCAGGTAGAGGCGGCGGATGCGCTCGGCGGGCAGCGGGAAGGCCGCCAGGTTGCGCTGGCGGGTCGCCTCGCTGATGGAGAAGAGCCGGGTCACTCGCCCGTAGGCCCAGCGATGGTAGGGATCCTTCTTGGGCCGGGTGACCCCCATATGGTCGGTGAAGAAGAGCCTGAGCGACGGCCTGAGACTCGCCAGCAGGGCCCCCAGGCGCAGGTCGCTGGACTTGTGGCAGTGGATCACACCGATGTCGTGAGCCTTCAGATAGGCCAGCACGCGGCCCATGGCCAGCAGCGCCCGCCCCTTCGAGGCCAGGGTCAGCGGCTCGACGCCGGCCTCGCGGAAGCTCTCGGCGACCCGGGAGCCGGCCAGGGCCAGGCCGTGGCTCTGCCACCCCTGGCGGGCCAGCTCGGGTATAATCCGTGACGGATACATTTCCAGTCCGCCCCAGCCGCTGGAGAGGCAGATATGCAGGACCTTGTGCGACAAGGCTGACTCCTTCGGTATCTCGGGGCTCGGGAGCCCGGATGACTGCTACTTCCGCTGCCCCGGGCGCGTCCTCGCGCCTGCTGGTGGTTCGCAACGACAAGCTTGGCGACTTCATGCTGGCGTGGCCGGCGCTGGCCTGCCTGAAGGCGGCCCGCCCGGCCCCCCACATCAGCGTGCTGGTGCCGGCCTATACGGCGCCCATGGCGCGGCTCTGCCCCTGGATCGACCGGGTGCTGATCGACCCCGGCGAGGATGCCGACCGCAACGCGCGCCGGCGACTGCTCGCCGAGGTGAAGGCGGCGCGCTTCGATGCCCTGCTCACGCTCTTCTCCACGCCGCGCATCGGCTGGCTGGGCTGGCGGGCGGGCATCCCGCTGCGCCTGGCCCCGGCCACCAAGTGGGCGCAGCTATTCTACAACCGAAGGGTCGTGCAGCGCAGGTCGCGCTCGGAAAAGCCGGAATACCGCTACAACGTCGACCTGGCCGAGGCGCTGCTGGGCGAGCTCGGCCTTGCCCCGGCCACCGCCCCCGAGCCCCCCTACTGGCCCCTCCCGGAAGGTGAGCGCCTGGCCCAGCGCCGGCGCCTCGCCGAGGAGCTCGGCCTGGACCCGGCGCGGCCCTGGGTCTTCCTGCACGGGGGCAGCGGCGGCTCGGCGGTCAACCTCTCTCCCGAACGCTACGCCCGGCTGGTGCAGGAGGTGAACGCCCGCCTGCCGGGGGAGCGACGAGCCGAGTGGGTGCTGACCGCAGGCCCCGGCGAGGAGGCCACCGCCGCGGCGATTCTCTCGCCGCTCAATGAGGCCGGGGTGACGGCGTATCGCCTGCCGCCCCGAGCGAACCTGGCGGAGTTTGCGAAGGGGCTGGCGGCGGCAGACCTCTTTATCGCCGGCTCCACCGGGCCGCTGCATATTGCCGGCTGCCTGGATATCGCCACCGCCGGCTTCTATCCGGCTCGCCGTTCCGCCACCCCACTGCGCTGGCAGACCTGCAACCGCGCCGAGCATCGCCTGGACTTCTGCCCACCCGACGGCGCCGGCGAGCAGGATATGGCGACTATCGATATCTCCGCGGCGGCCGAGGCGATCAGCGATCTGTTACGCCGTCTTCCGGCGGAGGTGACGTCCGGGTCCTGATCCACAGGTCGGCGTACTTGGCGAAGGTGGAGTGGGCCGAGAGCAGCGCCAGCAGCAGCCCCTGGCGGCCATCGAGGAAGCCCGCCTTGAGCAGGTACATGCGCAGGAAGCAGCCGATACCGTGACCGATACCCGCGGCGAGGCTGCCGCGCTTGCCCCGGGCCGCCCGCTGCTCGGCCCAGGCCTGGGCGTAGTGGGCCGACTTCTCGAGGTAGTGGCGCAGATCGCGGTAGGTATAGTGCAGCAGGTCGCCCTCGAGGGGCCGTACCGGCAGGTCCTCGGGGTTTTCCAGCTTCTCGTGGACCAGCGCTGCATTGTAGCCGGCGCGGCTGCGGGGGTAGAGGCGCGCCACCCGATCCGGGTACCAGCCCGAATGGCGGATGAAGGCGCCGAAGCACCAGGAGAGGCGCGGCAGCGTATAGATCGCCATTGCCCCCTCGGACAAGGCCGCCTGAATGCTCTCTCGCAGCGCTGGCGTCACTCGCTCGTCGGCATCCACCATCAGGATCCAGTCGCTGGTCACCAGCGCCTCGGCGCGCCGGCGCTGGATGCCGAAGCCCTGCCAGTCATCCTCCACCACCACCCTGTCGGTAAACTCGCGGGCGATCTCGCGGGTCCCGTCGGTGCTGCCGGCATCCACCACCACGACCTCGTCGACCCAGAAGAGGGTCTCGAGGCAGGCACGCAGGTGGTCCTGCTCGTTCTTGACGATGAGCACGGCGGCAATCGACATCGCTATTCCCTGTCAGCAAAGTGGCGTGGCCCAGTGTAAGGCGGCCCTGCCACCGGCACCACCCGGCCGGGCGTGTGACGCTTCCCAAGGCTTGATAAGCTCTGATGATCGCCCCCTGACCGATGATGCTCATGTCCCGTCGCCAAGTGTCCGCTGTCCTTCGCCACCCCCGCTGGTGGGCCCTGCTCGCCATCGGGCTATGCCTGGGCTATGCCGTCGTCACCGTGAGTCGGCTGTCCGTCTGGGCCCTGCCGGCCGTCGCCGGCGCCTGGCTCGTCGCCGGCTGGCTGCTGCGCTGGGGAGCGCCTCGGCATCCTCGCCCCGGCACCAGGGTGTGGCCCTGGTCGCTGCTGCCCATCGTGCTGCTGGGCATTTATGTCTACCTCAACGACAGCTTCGGCATCGTCGACCTGGGGGCGATCTTCTTCCACCTCCAGGCGGGCATGTCCGACCACGGCGGTGGCGAACGCCTGGTGGCCGCCGTGCTCTATACCCTCAGCATGTTCGCCCTGCTCGCGTCCTTCACCTGGCTGGTACGGGTCGATCACCGCTGGCGACAGGGCGAGGGAGTGCTGGCCCTGGTGCTGCTGGCCAGTAACCCGCTGCTCTACGGCATGACCCAGCGCGGCGCGGCCATCGTCACCGACGACGGTGCCTGGCTGGATCGCCGCTACGTGGCGCCGGTCATTGAGGAGGCCCCGCCGGATCCCCCCAACCTGCTGGTGCTCTATCTGGAGAGCATCGAGCGTACCTATGCCGACCAAGAGCGCTTCGGCGACGCCTATGCCCATCTGGATGCCCTGGGCCAGCGCGGCCATGTCTTCGAGGGCGTGCGCCAGCTCGACAACACCGGCTGGACCATGGCCGGCAAGATTGCCAGCCAGTGCGGTACTCCCCTGATGCCCGCCGGCCTGCTCCACGACCGCCAGTTCGAGCCGCTTGGCCGCGTGGTCCCCGGCGTGGACTGCCTGGGTGACCTCCTGTACGAACAAGGCTATCGGCTCAGCTACCTGGGGGGCGCCAGCACCGCCTTCGCCGGCAAGGGGCTGTTCTACGAGGGCCATGGCTTCACCGAGGTGGTCGGCCGTGCCGAACTCGAGCCGCGGCTGGAAGACCCCGACTACATCAACGACTGGGGACTCTTCGATGACTCCCTCTACGACTTCACCCTGGAGGAGATCCGCCGCCTGGAAGCCGAGGGCGACGGCCCCTGGGGAGTCGTCAACCTCACCATCGCCGGCCATGCTCCCAACGGCTACCCGGCCCAGGCCTGCCTCGATCGCCAGGGCGAGTTCGATGGCGTGGATATCCTCTACTCGGTGGAGTGCTCCGCCTGGCTCGCGCGGGATCTGGTGGAGCGCCTGGAGGCGGAGGGGCTGCTGGAGAACACCCTGGTGGTGATGGCCAGCGACCATCTGACCATGCGGGTCTCGGTGTGGGATCAACTCACCGCCGACGAACGCGACAACACCTTCATGCTGCTCGGCGCAGGCATCGAGGGCGGCAGTCGTACCCGCCGGGAGGCCTCCATGATCGACCTCTTCCCGACCCTGCTGGAGGCCATGGGCTTCACCATCGCCGAGCACCGGGCGGGCCTGGGCGTTTCCCTGCTGGCCGGGCGCTATGAGCAGACGCTGGTGGAGCGCCACGGGCTGGAGTCGCTCAATGCCCGCATGCGCGAGGAGAGTGCCCTGCAGCAGCGCCTCTGGGAGGGCCTGGTGCCGGACCGGCCGGAGGATCACGAAGGGGAGGAAACGCCACCGGCCGACGAGCAGGTGGTGGAGTCGCCCTATGACGCCACCGGCGAGACGCCGGCCAGCGTCCAGTAGGCCAGTCTACTCCTCGACGGCGAGGCGCCGCCCGGCGCCCAGTACTGACGCCAGCAGCCGCTCGGGAGAAAGCTCGACGAGACAGCGGGTATGGCCCAGCGGGCAGGTCCGCGCGAAGCAGGGGGAACAGTCGAGGGCCAGATAATGGATCTCGGCGCTGTCGGTCAAGGGCGGCGTGTAGGCCGGTGAGGAGGAGCCATAGAGGGCGTGCACCCGGGTGCCCGCCGCCGCCGCCACGTGCATCAGCCCCGAGTCGTTGGTCACCACCTGGCGGCAGTCGGCCAGCAGGTCCACGGCATCGGCCAGTCGCGTCCTTCCACAGAGGTTGTGCACCTGTGCCAGCCCCTCGGCGATGGTCCTGCCGGCCTCATCATCCTTGGGGCCGCCCAGCACCCGCACCTCGAACCCCTCGGCCACCAGCGCCCCGGCCAGGGTGCGAAAGTGCTCGAGCGGCCACTGCTTGGCGGGACCATACTCGGCACCCGGCATCAGGCCGATGGCCGAGCGCGACGAGAGCCCATGGACCCGGCGCAGCTCGGCGAGATTGCCGCCATCCACGGCAAGCTGCGGTCGCGGAACCGGGAAGCCCCCCGCGGCCGCCTCCTCGGCGGGCAGCCCCAGCGCCACGAAACGCTTCACCGTCTGGTCGAGCACGGCCTTGTCGAGCCGCCGGCGATCGTTGAGCAGGCCATAGCGCTGTTCGCCGGTGAAGCCGGTCCGCCGCGAGATGCCCGCCAGGAAGGGTACCAGCGCCGACTTCCAGGAACGCGGCAGCACGATGGCGCGATCGAAGCGACCGCGCAGCGAGCGGGCGACCCGGCGGCGGGTAGACCAGCCGAATTCGCCATGGCCCACGTCCAGGGCCACCCCCTCATCCACCTCCGCCATGCGTTCGAGGACCGGCAGCGACCAGGCCGGCGCCAGAACCCCGATGCGGCAGCCTGGGTAACGCGCCTTGAGCGTCATGAACAGGCTCTGGGCCATCACCATGTCGCCGACCCAGGAGGGGCCAACCACCAGGATCCGCTCTCCGCCCTCCTCTCCCGAGGGGGCCGACCCAGCGGGGATGCATTCGCCGGCGTCCGGCGCGGACCGCTCAGCCATTCAGCCACTCCAGGTACTCGCGCACCCCCTCGGCCACGGTGCGAAACTCACGGTCATAGCCCGCCCGGCGCAGGCTGCCGATATCGGCGCGGGTATAGCTCTGGTAGCGCCCCTTGAGCTCCTCGGGAAAGTCGATGTACTCGATGCTGCCGCGGCCATAGTGGTCGATCAACGCCTCGCCGATCGCCTTGAAGGGCTCGGCGCGGCCGCTACCCAGGTTGAAGATGCCGGACACCCCGGGGTTGTCGAGGAACCACAGATTCACGCTCACTACGTCGCCCACATAGACGAAGTCGCGGCTCTGCATGCCGGCCTCATAGCCATCCCAGGCGCCGAACAGCTTGAGGTCCTGGCCGGCGCTGATCTGGGTGTGATGGTGATAGGCGACGCTGGCCATCTTGCCCTTGTGTTGCTCGCGGGGACCGTAGACGTTGAAGTAGCGGAAGCCCACCACCTGGCTCTGGAACTCATCCCAGCGGGCGCGCACGTACTGGTCGAAGAGCAGCTTGGAGTAGCCGTAGACGTTGAGTGGCTTCTCGTGTTCCGGCGCCTCCACGAACACCTCGCTGCCACCGTAGGTAGCCGCCGAGGAGGCGTAGAGGAAGGGAATTCCACGCTTCTGACAGAAGTGCAGCAGCACCTTGGAATACTCGAAATTGTTGTCGAGCATGAAGCGGCCATCCCACTCGGTGGTATCCGAGCAGGCCCCCTCATGGAAGATGGCCTCGATCTCGGGCAGCCGGGCAGGCTCGCCGCGCAGCTCCGCTTCCACCCGACGGCGAAAGTCGTCCTTGTCCAGGTAGTCGCCGAGGGTGCAATCGGCCAGGTTGATGAACTTGGTGCCGTCGGAAAGATCATCGACCACCATCACATCCTGACGGCCGCGGGCATTGAGAGCCTTGACCAGATTCGAGCCGATGAAGCCGGCCCCGCCTGTCACTACGATCATGGGGAGAATCCTCTGTCTGGGGCGTGCGCCTATAACCGATCTTCCGGTGATTGTATACTTGACGACCTGTGAATTCATGGCCAACGGTGCTTTACGCAATGACTCTCTCGTCCTCGACACCCGCGCCGACCTCGACCTCCGGGTCGGCGCCTGACGCCTCGACCTTTCAGGGGTTGATCCTGGCCCTGCAGCAGTACTGGGCCGAACAAGGCTGTGTGGTCCTGCAGCCCCTCGACATGGAGGTCGGTGCCGGCACCTTCCATCCGGCCACCTTCCTGCGTGCCATCGGCCCCGAGACATGGAATGCCGCCTACGTGCAGCCGTCCAGGCGTCCCACCGACGGCCGCTATGGCGAGAACCCCAACCGGCTGCAGCACTACTACCAGTTCCAGGTGGTGATGAAGCCCTCCCCCGCCGACTTCCAGGCGCTCTATCTCGGTTCTCTGGAGAGACTCGGCCTCGACCCCCTGGTGCATGACATCCGCTTCGTCGAGGACAACTGGGAATCCCCCACCCTCGGCGCCTGGGGCCTGGGATGGGAGATCTGGCTCAACGGCATGGAGGTCACCCAGTTCACCTACTTCCAACAGGCCGGCGGCATCGAGTGCTACCCGGTGACCGGCGAACTGACCTACGGCCTGGAGCGCATCGCCATGTACCTGCAGGGCGTGGACAGTGTCTACGACCTGGTGTGGACCGTGGCTCCGGACGGCTCGAAGGTCACCTACGGCGATGTCTACCTGCAGAACGAGCGCGAGCAGTCCGCCTACAACTTCGAGTATGCCGACGTCGATTTCCTGTTCGGCGCCTTCGACCAGCAGGAGCGCGACTGCACCCGACTGCTCGAGGCCGGCCTGCCGCTGCCCGCCTACGAGCAGGTGCTCAAGGCCTCCCACACCTTCAACCTGCTCGACGCCCGCCACGCCATCTCGGTCACCGAACGTCAGCGCTTCATTCTGCGCGTCCGCACCATGGCCCGAGACGTTGCCCACGCCTACTTTGAATCACGCAAGGCCGCCGGCTTCCCGCTGGCCCCCGAGGCCCTGCGCCGAGAACTGCTTGAACAGGGAGACGCCTGAGCATGGCTGCCAACACCCTACTGATCGAACTGGGCGTCGAGGAGCTTCCGCCCGGCGCCATCGATGCCCTCTCCGACGCACTGGCCGATGGCATGCGCCGCGGCCTGGCCGACGCCGAGGTATCCCACGGCGAGGTGCACGCCTACGCCACACCCCGCCGCCTGGCGGTGCAGGTGGACACCCTGGCAGACAGCCAGCCCGACCGTGAGGTGGAAAAGCGCGGTCCGGCACTGGCCGCCGCCTTCAAGGATGGGCAACCCACCCGAGCCGCCGAGGGCTTCGCGCGCTCCTGCGGCGTTACCGTGGACGACCTGATCCACCTGGAGACGGACAAGGGCACCTGGCTGGGCTATCGCGAGCAGCAGCAGGGGGAATCCACCTCTGCGCTGCTGCCTGCCATCCTGCAGAAGGCCGTCGCCGCCCTGCCGGTCCCCAAGAACATGCGCTGGGGCGCCTCCCGGGTGGAGTTCTCCCGTCCGGTACACTGGCTGGTCGTGCTGTTCGGCGGCGAGGTGGTCGAGGCCGAGGCCCTGGGCCTGACGGCGGGCCGCACCACTTATGGCCACCGCTTCCACGCTCCCGCCGCCATCGAACTGGCCCATGCCGATGACTACCTCGAGGCGCTGGAGCAGGCCTGGGTGCTGGGCGACCGCGACCGCCGTCGGGAGCGCATCCGCGAGCAGGTGCTGGCCGAGGCCGAGGTCCAGGAGGCCACCGCGGTCATCGACGAGGCGCTGCTGGTCGAGGTCAGTGGCCTGGTGGAGTGGCCGGTAGCCCTGACCGGCAGCTTCGACGAGCGTTTCCTCGACGTGCCCGCCGAGTGCCTGATCTCCTCCATGAAGGCCAATCAGAAGTACTTCCACCTGCTGGATGACGAGGGGCACCTCAAGCCGCTGTTCATCACCATCG
Organism: Halomonas sp.; assembly: GCF_014859505.1. Taxonomy (GTDB): domain Bacteria; phylum Pseudomonadota; class Gammaproteobacteria; order Pseudomonadales; family Halomonadaceae; genus Halomonas. The sequence goes on along the minus strand of NZ_JACUUD010000005.1, from coordinate 1,315 downwards.
CCAACATCGACAGCACCGACCCGCAACAGGTGATAGAGGGAAACGAGAAGGTGATCCGCCCCCGCCTGGCCGACGCCGCCTTCTTCTACGACACGGACCGCAAGCGGCCCCTCGCCTCGCGCATCGACGAGCTCGCCGGCGTGGTGTTCCAGAAGCAGCTCGGCACCCTGGCCGACAAGGCCCACCGCAGCGCCGCCGTGGCCGCCTTCATCGCCGGCCAGATCGGCGGCGACGTGGGCCATGCCCGCCGCGCCGCGGAGCTGGCCAAGTGCGACCTGGTCACCGAGATGGTGCTGGAGTTCCCCGAGCTGCAGGGCATCATGGGTCGCTACTACGCCGAGCATGACGGCGAGCCCGCCGACGTCGCCCAGGCGCTGGAGGAGCAGTACCTGCCGCGCTTTGCCACCGACGCCATCCCCCACAGCCGCACCGGCCTGGCCCTGGCCCTGGCCGACCGCCTGGACACTCTGACCGGCATCTTCGGTATCGGTCAGCGTCCTACCGGCACCAAGGACCCCTTCGCCCTGCGTCGTGCCTCCATCGGTGTCCTCAACATCCTGGTCAAGGGCGAGCTCAACCTGGACCTGCGCGAGCTGCTCGAGCTGGCCGCCGCCCAGCACCAGGAGCTGCCCTATGCCGACACGCTGGTGGACGAGGTGCTCGGCTACATGCTCGACCGCTTCCGCGCCTGGGGCCAGGACGAGGGCATCTCTGCCGAGGCCTACCTGGCCGTGCGCGCCCGCCCGGTCACTCGGCCGCTGGATTTCGCCCGCCGCCTGCGTGCCGTGCAGGCCTTCTCCGGCCGCGAGGAGGCCGCCGCCCTGGCCGCCGCCAACAAACGCGTCTCCAATATCCTCGCCAAGCAGGCAGGCGAGGTAGGCAAGGAGGTTGAAATCGGCCTGCTGCAGGAGGCCGCCGAGCGGGCCCTGTACGAGGCTGTCCGCGCCCAGCGAGAACGGTGCATGCCGCTGTTCGGCCAGGGCCGCTACGCCGAGGCGCTGGACGCCCTGGCCGGCCTGCGCGAGCCGGTGGACGCTTTCTTCGACCAGGTGATGGTGATGGCCGACGACCCGGTCATTCGCGCCAACCGCCTGGCGCTGCTGGTCAGCCTGCGTGGACTCTTCCTGGAAGTGGCCGACATCGCTCAGCTTCAGCAGTAAACACATCAAGCCAACGGAGGCCGGTAGCCCAGCGCTGCCGGCCTTTTTCATGCCCGAACCACGTTCCGATGTTTCACGTGGAACGCTCACAACCGCTTGGCCGCTTGGCCGCTTGGCCGCTTGGCCGCTTGGCCGCTTGGCCGCTTGGCCGCTTG
>NZ_JACUUD010000215.1 GCF_014859505.1 Halomonas sp. | reverse complement strand
GCCGCGACCTGATCGCCGACAGCGTCGAGTACATGGTCAACGCCCACTGCGCCGATGCCCTGGTGTGCATCTCCAACTGCGACAAGATCACCCCCGGAATGCTCAACGCCGCCATGCGCCTGAACATCCCGGTGATCTTCGTCTCCGGCGGCCCCATGGAGGCGGGCAAGACCAAGCTGCTCGACCACAACATCGACCTGATCGATGCCATGATCTTCGCCGCCGATGACCAGTACAGCGACGAGCAGATCGAGGAGATCGAGCGCAGCGCCTGCCCCACCTGCGGCAGCTGCTCCGGCATGTTCACCGCCAACTCCATGAACTGCCTGATGGAGGCGCTGGGCCTGGCGCTGCCCGGCAACGGCACGGTGCTGGCCACCCACGCCGATCGCCGCCGGCTCTTCGAGGAGGCGGGCAGCCGCATCGTCACGCTGGCCAAGCGCGTCTACGAGGGCGACGAGGCGCACCTGCTGCCCCGCGCCATCGGCTCCCGGGCGGCCTTCCGCAACGCCATGACCCTGGACATCGCCATGGGCGGCTCCACCAACACCATCCTGCATCTGCTGGCCGCCGCCCAGGAGGCCGAGGTGGACTTCACCATGGCCGACATCGACCGGCTGTCGCGTGAGGTGCCGCAGCTCTGCAAGCTGGCGCCCAACACCCAGCAGTACCATATCGAGGACTGCCACCGCGCCGGCGGCATCATGGCGATCCTCGGCGAGCTGGATCGCGCAGGCGTCCTGGATACCCGCGTGCCCACCGTCTACGGCGATACCCTGAAGGACGCCCTGGACGAGTGGGACATCATGCGCAATCCCAGCGCCGAGGTGGTGGAGTTCTACAAGGCCGGCCCCGGCGGCATCCCGACCCAGACCGCCTTCTCCCAGGCCGCGCGCTGGCCGAGCCTCGACGGCGACCGCGCCAACGGCTGCATCCGTGATCTCGAGCACGCCTTCTCCCGCGAGGGCGGGCTGGCCGTGCTGTTCGGCAATATCGCCCTGGACGGCTGCGTGGTGAAGACCGCCGGGGTCGACGAGTCGATCCTGGTCTTCGAGGGGCCGGCCCACGTGGTGGAGTCCCAGGACCAGGCGGTGGAGCATGTGCTGGGCGGGCTGGTGAAGCCCGGCGAGGTGGTGGTGGTGCGCTACGAGGGCCCCCGCGGCGGCCCCGGCATGCAGGAGATGCTCTACCCGACCAGCTATCTCAAGTCCAAGGGGCTCGGCAAGGTGTGCGCGCTGATGACCGACGGGCGCTTCTCCGGCGGCAGCTCCGGCCTCTCCATCGGCCACGTCTCCCCGGAAGCCGCCGCCGGCGGCGCCATCGGCCTGATCGAGAGCGGCGACATCATCCAGATCGACATCCCCAACCGGTCGATCAACGTCAAGCTGACCGATGCCGAACTGGCCGCCCGCCGCGAGGCCGAGGAGGCCAGGGGCGCTGCCGCCTGGAAACCCAGCATCCAGCGCGAGCGCAAGGTCTCGGCGGCGCTCAAGGCCTACGCCATGCTCGCCACTTCCGCCGACAAGGGCGCGGTACGCGACCTCTCCAGGCTCGACTGATCTGGCGCGATTGATCCGGCTGGCCGGATGCGCCATCGGCGTATCCGGTCATGCCTGCTACCAGAGCCCGCCATCGCCAGCGGCTGCATTGCGCAGGCGGTCGCGGGCGATGTAGAGGGCGGCGATGGCCCTGGCCTCATGGAAGTCATCCCGGGCGAGCAGCGCGGGCAGCTCCTCGAGGGCATGGGTCTCGACGATCAGCGGCTCCGGCTCGTCGCCGGGCAGCCGCTTCGGGTAGAGGTCCCTGGCCAGCAGCACCTGCATGCGGTGGCGCATGTAGTTGGGCGCCAGCGACAGCTCCACCAGCGGCTCGATGCTGCGGGCGCCGAAGCCGCACTCCTCCATCAGCTCTCGGTTGGCGGCGGTGACGATATCCTCGCCCGGGTCGACGAGCCCCTTGGGCAGGGTCAGCACGTACTCCTCGAAGCCGGCGGCGTACTCGCGGATCAGCAGCACGTGGTCGGGGTCGGGCATGGCGACGATCATCACCGCGCCGCTGTCGCTGCCGGTCAGCCGTTCGAAGGTGCGCTCCTCGCCGTTGGAGAAGCGCAGGTCCAGGGATTCGACGTGGAACAGGCGGCTCCTGGCCACTGTCTGGCGAGCGAGCACCCGGGGCTTCTGCGGCCACTGTGGCTCTGATCCGGGAGAGTTGGGCCCGGAGGCCTGGGACCTGGGGTCGTCGGACATGGGAGCTCCGTTTCTGGGAGGGGAGGGCGCCTGATACAATACCATCCCCAGACAGCCACCACCCGGGAGTCGCGATGATCGACTGGCGTGCCATCGATACCGTCCTGCTCGACATGGACGGCACCCTGCTGGACCTTCACTTCGACAGCCACTTCTGGCTCGAGCACCTGCCGCGGCGCTACGTGGAGCTGCACCAGCTCGACGAGGCTACCCAGGAGGTGGTGCGCTCCAAGGTGCTACACGAGCAGGGCACCCTCAACTGGTACAGCCTGGCCTACTGGAGCCGCGAGCTGGACCTCGACATCGTCGCCCTCAAGCGCGAGATCCAGCACCTGATCGGCCTGCGCAGTGACGCCCTGGACTTCCTCAAGTGGCTCAAGCTGGCCCACCCCCGGGTGGTGCTGGCCACCAATGCCGACCGCGCCAGCCTCGAGCTCAAGCTGCCGCTCACCGGCCTGGAGGAGTACCTGGACGCCATCGTCTCCTCGGCGGACCTGGGCGTGCCCAAGGAGGAGCAGGCCTTCTGGCCCGCCCTCCAGGCGGTCGAGCCCTTCGACCCGGCGCGCACCCTGTTCATCGATGACAACCCCAGGGTGCTGGCCAGCGCCCGGGAGTTCGGCATCCGCCACCTGCTCGGCATCAAGCAGCCCGACAGCACGCGGCCGGAGAAGGAGCTCGGGGAGTTCGTGGCCCTCGACCGCTTCGCGGCGATCCTGCCCGGCAACCTGCCGCCCGGG
>NZ_JACUUD010000063.1 GCF_014859505.1 Halomonas sp. | reverse complement strand
CGCCGCCTCCACCAAACAAGTCGACGAATCAAGCACCTACGGGTGCTTTTTTCGTTTTCTTATCAACCTGTCGGCCATCCCCTGAAGCAGGATCCAACCCTCTGTCGACCCATTACGCCACAGGCGGGATCGACTTTCAGGTCGAAAATTAGCGAAACAGCTTCCTGTATGCTTTGCCGATTACAGTCACAACCGGCTCGGGCATGGCGAGGAAAAGAAATCTCTTGCACCTCTTCAGCGTCACTCTTGCCAGGCGCTGCCTGTCATGCATGGCCAGGGAAGCCAATCCTGGTTGAATGATCTTTCCCTCTGCCAGACACAGGACGGGCTTTCCTGAATGCTCCGCCATCCTCCTTGCAACCTCTTCACTGTTTTCAATGAGAAGCTTTGAAGCTGACGCCCGGTATCGGTCGGCCTTGTATATCGCGTAGCATTCATGCGGCCTCTCTTCTCCAGATGTCACTGCCTCATTCATCACCAGATGCTCGAACTCAATATTATTTTTATTCAGCCAGGTTTCCGTCTGCTCACGATATCTCTCCGGACGACTGGTCAAGATGGTTTGAATCTTGTATGTGGGCAAGACAAGAGGCCTTGCAGTGGAAAGAAACTCGTTGTACTTGCTTTCCTCCTGGAGTTCTTCTTCCGAAGGCGCCACACATAACACTCCTTCAAGCTCCAGGCACGAACGCTCCAAGATGGGGTGATGAAACAAGTTCCACTGAAAAAATCGCGGCCCGGGCACAATTTCAAAGTAAATATCAACGCCATCCAGACTGGACTCCTCGACATAGATGGCTAACCGGTCCACATCCTGCGAAACCCTGCTCCTGATTTTCTGCATTGCCTCCTGCATTGAATTCCCTGTCCTGAGGCTATCATCTACCAATAATATTTTTTCAGCATCCCAGGCACTACTTATAAACTTCGATGACTTGCGAGTACTCCCTTTCACCAGCTTTGAATTATTGACAAAGGAATCGATATCCACACAGTAGACATTCAACAGCAAGGCGATCATATAGGCAGGGATCATGCCACTCCGGGGAATCCCGACGACCAGATCGTACCCCTGCCCTTGAAGCTTATGGATGTTGGCGTATACATCGTCACCCAGATCTTTATAAGATTTATAATTCATCGCTAGCCCTTACGCCTTGGCACCTACTTAATTTTTTCTGAGAAGACATAAAAAATGGGCATTCAGTCAACTTCCACGAGCAGACCATCACCATTAATCTAAGGTCCACCTTATCGAGAAAAGCAGGGATTCGCCATAGGAACACCTCACGACCCCATATTCCCCCCATAGAAGGGGGCGGGCCCTCTCGCGACCTTGGTCTAAGACTTGACGCGAAAACCACTTGATACCAGCCTCAGGGGGCGCCATCATCAGCGCCCACTCGTCGTCCCCTGTCGGGGTGTCGGGCGAGGCCAAGACACTTCCACTTTCCCCGATCTGGATTCGAACCCCATGAGCAAAGTCCTGATTATCGGCGCCGGCGGCGTCGGCGGCGTCGTGACCCACAAGTGCGCCCAGCATCCCGAGGTCTTCAGCGAGATCCTGCTGGCCAGCCGTAACGAGGCGAAGTGCAAGGCGATCGCCGCCCAGCTGGATCGCCCGATCCAGACCGCCCAGGTGGACGCCGACAGCGTCGATGACCTGGTCAAGCTGATCGAATCGTACCGACCGGACGTGCTGATCCACGTGGCCCTGCCCTATCAGGACCTGACCATCATGGAGGCGTGCCTGCGCACCGGCGTGCCCTACCTGGACACCGCCAACTACGAGCACCCCGACGAGGCCAAGTTCGAGTACAAGGAGCAGTGGGCCTTCCAGGAACGTTTCGCCAAGGCGGGCAACATGGCCACCCTGGGCTGTGGCTTCGACCCGGGCATGACCAACATCTACTGCGCCTATGGCCAGAAGAACCTGTTCGACGAGATCCACCGTATCGACATCCTGGATGCCAACGGTGGCGATCACGGCTATCCCTTCGCCACCAACTTCAACCCGGAGATCAACATTCGCGAGATCACCGCGAACGGTCGCTACTGGGAGAAGGGCGAGTGGAAGGAGACCCCGCCGCTGGCCGAGAAGCGCAAGTTCGACTTCGACGGCATCGGCGAGAAGGACCTCTACCTGCTCTATCACGAGGAGCTCGAGTCCCTGGTCCAGAACATCAGGGGCCTGGAGCGCATCCGTTTCTGGATGACTTTCTCCGACAAGTACATCACCCACCTCGAGGTGCTCGAGAACGTCGGCATGACCAGCATCGAGCCAATCAAGGTCGATGGCTGCGAGATCTCCCCGCTGCAGTTCCTCAAGGCGGTGCTGCCCGATCCGGCCTCGCTGGGCCCGCGCACCAAGGGCAAGACCAACATCGGCGTGATCCTGGACGGCATCAAGGACGGCAAGCGTCGCAAGGTGTACATCTACAACATCTGCGACCACGAGAAGTGCTTTGAAGAGGTGAAGTCCCAGGCGATCTCCTACACCACCGGCGTGCCGGCGGTGACCGGCGCCATGCTGATGCTGGAAGGCATCTGGAAGGGCGAGGGCGTGTTCAACGTCGAGCAGCTCGACCCGGACCCCTTCATGGCCCGCATCGGCGAGATGGGCCTGCCCTGGCAGGTGGTCGAGCTGGACCCCGACCACGACCCGCTGGCCTGAACCATGGCAGATGCACGCGACACAGGCCTCGACTTTGATGTCCAGGCCTGCCCCTCGCCAGCCTATGTGGTGGACGACGCCCTGCTGCGCCGCAACCTGGAGCTTCTTGCCGACGTTCAGGCGCGCAGCGGTACGCGGATCCTGCTGGCCCTCAAGGGCTTCGCCATGTGGGACTGCTTTCCCATGATTCGCGAATACCTCGTGGGCACCACGGCCAGTGGCCAGGACGAAGCACGCCTCGGTGCCGAAACCTTCGGCGGCGAGGTGCACTGCTACTCGCCGGCCTTCACCGAAGAGGAGATGCAGGTGGTACTGCGCTATGCGGACCACCTGAGCTTCAACTCCCCGAGCCAGTGGCGGCGCTTCCGCGAGACCATCGCGGGCGCACCGCGTCGTGTCTCCTGCGGCATGCGGGTCAACCCGGAGCACTCCACCGGTTCGGTGCCGCTCTATGACCCCTGCGCGCCGGGCTCACGGCTCGGCACCCGCGCCGCGAACCTGGCGCCGGCGGATCTGGAGGGCCTCGAGGGGCTGCACTTCCACACCCTGTGCGAGCAGAACAGTGATGCCCTGGAAGAGACCCTGGCGGCCTTCGAGGCGAGGTTCGGCGAGCACCTGGAGGGCATGAAGTGGGTCAACTTCGGCGGCGGCCACCATATCACCCGCGAGGACTATGACGTCGAGCGGCTGGTGCGGGTAATCCAGGACTTCAAGGCGCGTCATCCGCACCTCATGGTCTATCTGGAGCCCGGCGAGGCCATCGCGCTGAACACCGGCTACCTGGTCTGCTCGGTGCTGGATATCGTCGAGAACGATGGTCCCATCGCCATCCTCGACACCTCTGCCACCGCGCACATGCCCGACGTGCTGGAGATGCCCTACCGGCCGCAGATCATCGGTGCCGGCGAGCCCGGCGAGAAGGCCCACACCTATCGCCTGGGCGGCTTGACGTGCCTCGCCGGCGACGTGATCGGCGACTACGCATTTGATCGCCCGCTTGAGATCGGCGACCGACTGGTGTTTACCGACATGGCCCACTACACCATGGTCAAGACCACCACCTTCAACGGCATGCGCCTGCCGTCGATCTGCCGAGTCGACGAGGCGAGCCGTGCGGTGCACACGGTCCGCACCTTTGGCTACGTGGACTACATGCAGCGGCTGAGCTGAGCCGAAGCCGGACCTGGCACCGCCACCGTCCCGCCCCCCCCTGGCGCCCGCCATAGCAGGTCAGCGCAGCGCCAGGATGCCCAGCCCCAGGGTAATCACCACCATGCCCAGCACGCGCCGCCGCCAGGCGGCGCGCTCCCTGAACAGGAAGATTGACAGCAGAGTGGCAAACACGATGCCGGCGTTGGTGTAGGCCACCACCTCGGCCGCCGGCAGCTCGCGCATGGCGTGGATGACAAGGGCATAGGCCAGGCCGATGCAGCTGCCGCCGACCAGCCCCGCCACGGCGCCGATCCGCTGTGGCGGTCGCCAGCGCCGGGTCTGGCCATGCATGCGCCAGGTCAGGCACAGCCAGGCAGTCAGATAACCCACCGAGAGGAACCCGACCAGCGCCATGAACGACGGCAGGTGCGGCGTGGCCGCCTTGTCGCTCAGCGAATAGAGGCTGGTCGCCAGCATGGCCAGCAGGGCCCATGGCAGCGCGCGACGATCCGCGGCATGGCGTGCCGTCGAGGCCATGATCCACAGGCCGACCACGCTGACGCCGATGCCCGCCCAGGCCAGCAGCGGGAGCGACTGTCCCAGCAGCAGCGAACCCCACAGGGCGATGAGCAGCGGAGAGCTGCGCACCAGCGGGTAGACCAGCGCCACCGGAGCCTGCTCGTAGGCACGTGCCAGGCCGAGAAAGTAGATCGCATTGGCCGTCGCCGAGAGCGCCAGCAGGGCCACCAGCTCCAGCGACCACGCCGCGCGGCTGACCAGCTCCCAGAAACCCCAGGGGGCAAACAGCAACAGGTGCGCGAGCAGCACCCACCAAAGCGGGTTGGCCTCCCGCGGCAGATGGCGTGCCATCAGGTTCCAGATCACGTGCATCGTCACGGACAGCGCCAGTGCCAGCGAGGCGCTCATCGATCGCCCGCCGAGATCTCCACGATATCGCCATCGCCGGCCACCGCCACCCCTGGCGGCGTGTCGACGCCTTCGGCGATCCGCCACGCATCCAGCTCATGGCCGATATGGGTGAGCCAGGTACGGCGTGCTCCCGCCTCGGTGGCGAGCCGCCGGGCCAGGTGCCAGTCGTTGTGGTTGCGCGGCTCGTCCCGGGGAGGGAAGGTGCAGTCGAGCGCCATCTCGAACCCCCCCCACCCCTGCAGGAACCCCATGGTCCCGGGCGGCAGGCCGAGGGTGTCGGTGAGGTAGGCGAAGCGCCCGCCCCGGCCATCCTCGATGGCATAGCCCAGGGTGGGCTTGGAGTGGATGAGCGGCAGCGGCGTGAAGCGCAATCCCCCCACCTCGAAGGGCGCGTACTTGCGGGCCGCCTCGAAGGCCAGCAGGCCGGGGTGCTTGAAGAGGTCGGCACACCCTTCGCTGTCCGGCGGGCCGAAGACGGGAATCACGCCACCGCGCCCCCAGCGCAGATGCAACAGCCCCTGCACATGGTCGGCGTGGTAGTGAGTGAGCACGATGGCATCCAGCGAGCCGGGCGGGAAGCGCTCGTGGAGATCCATCAGCCCGGCATCGATCAGCACCCGGGTACCGCCGCTCTCGACCAGTGCGCTGGTCGGCCGACGCACATAGCGCGGGTCGCCCATCGCCCGCTCGCAGGCCGGACAGTCACAGCCGTAGAGGGGCACGCCCCCCACGGCCCCGGTACCGAGAAAGGTCACGCGCATGGCAGCATCTCCCGGTGGCCTTCCCGGATCAGCCGCACCAGGGCCTCGCCGGCATCCTCCATCGTGCCGTCGTTGTCGATTCGGTGGCCCGCGAAACCCTCCGTGCCTAGCGCCATGTGGCGCGCCAGACGCTGCTCGATGGCCACCGGCGTCTCGCGACCACGCGCCAGCAGGCGCTCGCGCAGGGTCTCGGTGGAGACCTCGATGGAAACCGGCACCAGCCGCGGATAGCGCGCTCGAGCCTGTTCCAGATAGCCCCGCGAGCCGTTGACCACCACGCTGATGCCGCCGGCCAGCCAGGCATCGATCTCGATGCCGATGGCGTAGCGCAGGCCGTGGCTCTCCCAGTGCATGGCGAACATCCCCCGCGCCAGCCGTGCGGCGAACTCCTCCTCGCTCAGCGCCACGTGGTTCTCGCCACCGGCCCCGGCCTCCCGGGTGATGTAGCGGTGAGCGAAGCACGCCGCGCCCGTATCCGCCAGTCGCTGCCTGGCGTAGCTCATCAGGGTATCCTTGCCGCTGCCCGAGGCGCCCATCACGTAGATCAGGCGTGCCTCGCTGCTGTTCTCCCTGCCCATGCCCATGCCTCAGCTCCTCATCCGTGGTCGAAGTGGGCGACCAGTGCCGGCACGCCCCCCGACCAGACCCGCTCGGCCTGAGGCAGCCCGCCCAGGGTCTTCACCGCCACCAGGTCGGCGCGCTGGCCCACGGCAATCTCGCCGCGATCGGCCAGGCCCGCCGCCCGGGCCGGATTTCGCGTCACCAGCGCCACCGCCTCGGCCAGCGAGATGCCGGCCAGGTCGGGGAGGCGCATCACCGAGGGCAGCAGGGCCGCCGGCGAGTAGTCACCGCAAAGGCAGTCGGCCACCTCCGCCAGCACCGCATCCAGCGCGCGCATGTTGCCGGACTGGGACTGGCCACGCAGGATGTTGGGCGCACCGAACAGGGTCGCCATGCCCTGCCGGCGGGCCGCCTGGGCGGTCTCCAGGTTGACCGGGAACTCGGAGATGGCCGCTCCCAGCGTCCTGACGGTCGCCACCTTCTCGGGCGTGTCATCGTCGTGGCTTGCGATGGCCACGCGCTGCTCGCGAGCCAGCTCGGCAAGCCCTTTCATCCGCTGCATGGCCCCCTCGGCGGCGGCCGCCTTCTGGGCCAGGAGCGCGTCGATCTGTACCCCGTCGGTTCGGTAGGTGCGGGACAGGTAGGCGCGGTAGGCCTCGACATCGCGGAACTGCCCCTGGCCAGGGCTGTGGTCCATGAACGAGATCAGGTGGGCATGCCCCTCGTTCAACAGGGCCGTGATCACCGGCGGCGCCGAGTCGTCGGTGACCTCGTAGCGAACGTGGACACGGTTGTCGATCAGGGCGTGGGCGCGCCAGTCGCCGATGGCCCGGGCGATCTCGGCGGCGAAGGCGTTGTTGCGCACCCCCAGCTCATGGTTGGCGAACGACAGGGCGTGGTACACGGTGGTGATGCCGGCCGTGGCGTTGCGCTTGTCGGCCTGGGCGCAGGCGAACTCCAGCGGGAAGTGCACACCGGGGCGAGGCTCCACCTCCTTTTCCATGGCATCGCAGTGCAGGTCGATCATCCCGGGCATCAGCACCCGGCCGCGCAGGTCGAGCTCGATGGCCCCGGCATGGCCGGCGGGGTCCAGGGCGGCGATGCGCCCCTCCTCGATCAGCACGGCGACATCGTCGCGCACTTCGTCGGGCAGCACCACGCGGGCATGGGTCAGCAGGATCGCGGTCATGGGGTCGTCTCCTCCAGCAGAGCGGAAGCAGCAACCGGCGAGGAGAGCGTCACCACGCGGTCGGCCAGCCGCTCCACCAGTTGCGGCTGGTGGAAAATGGCGAGCATTCCCACCCCCTCCGCCTTGATGGCGTTGAGCAGGTCCACCACGCGGTCGGTGGTGGCAGGGTCGAGGCTCGCGGTGGGCTCGTCGAGGAGCAGCAGCCGCGGCCTGGCGATCAGGCCCCGGGCGAGGTTCACGCGCTGTTTCTCGCCCCCCGAGAAGGTCGCCGGCGGCACCCGCCACAGGCGCTCGGGCACGTTGAGCAGGTCGAGCAGCTCACAGGCGCGTTCGACGGCGAGCTCGCGGGAGGTGCCGCGCATCACCAGGGGCTCGGCCACCACCTCCATCGCCGACTTGCGCGGCAGGCAGTGCAGGAACTGGGTCACGAAGCCCAGGTCCTGGCGACGCAGTTCCAGCATGCGGTGTTCGCTGGCCAGTGCCAGGTCGGTGATGGCGCCGTTGGCATCGCGATAGAGGATGCGGCCGCTGCTCGGCAGGTAGGTGCGGTAGATGGCCTTGAGCACCGAGGACTTGCCGGCGCCGGTGGGGCCCACCAGGGCGGTCAGCTCGCCCGCGTGGACCGCCAGGTCGACCCGAGCGCAGGAGGGAATCAGCGCATTCTGGTCATGCAGCTGGAACTGCTTGGAGAGACCTTCGATCTCGAGAATGGGAGGGTGCACGTCGGGCTCCTTACAGCGCAGAGGCCACCAGACGCTGGGTATAGGCGTGCTGGGGGTCTTCGAGGATTTGGTCGGTCAGGCCGGATTCGATGATGCGGCCATACTTCATGACGATGGTGCGCCCCGCCAGGAGCCGGATAACGCCCAGGTCATGGGTTACCACGATCATGGCGGTGCCCAGCTCCTGCTGGATCTCCAGGATCAGGTCGAGGATGCGCGCCTGCACCGAGAGGTCGAGCCCGGTGGTCACCTCGTCGAGGTAGAGCAGCGGGGGCTGGGTGGCCAGCGCCTTGGCGATCTGCACGCGCTGCTGCATGCCGCCGGAGAACTGCCTGGGCGACTCGTCCATGCGCTCCGGCAGCACCTCGGTGCGCGCCAGCAGCCGCCGGGCACGCTGACGAATCTCGCCGTAGTGGGTCAGGTCGCTCATCAGCAGGCGCTCGGCGATGTTGCCGCCGGACGACACATTGAAGTTCAGCCCCAGATGCGGGTTCTGGTAGACCATGCCCAGGCGGTGGTTGCTCAGCCAGCGTTGCTGGGCGGCATTCAGGCTGAACAGGTCCCACTGGCGCGCCTCATCGAAGAACAGCGCCTCTCCCGCGGTCGGCTGGTCATCGAAGTACAGCGTCTTGACCACGGTGGACTTGCCGCTGCCGGATTCGCCCATGATCCCCAGGATCTCGCCCTGGTGCAGGTCGAAGTCGATCCCGTGGCAGGCCACGACCGAGTGGCAGTGCGGACAGATGTTGCTGTCCATCTCCGGGCCGGTGTTGTCGGTACACTGGGGGCAGCCGTGACCGTAGATCTTGGTCAGGCCGCGCACCTCGAGAATCTTCTTCATGACATCGCCTCCCCGGGGATGGTGTCGTGTTCGGCCAGGCGCGAGTGGCAGTAGTCGGAATCGGAGCACTGCCACTGCTTGTTGCCGTCGTCGTCGATCAGCTCATCGAGGAAGCTGTCGGTGGCGCCGCAACGGGCACAGGGCCGGCGCGTCCCCTGGGCATCGCGGAAGTCCTCGACGCGAAACGGCACATCATCGAAGGCCAGCGGCTCGGCACGGGTGTAGGGCGGCACGGCGTAGATCTTCTTCTCGCGACCGGCACCGAGCAGGATCAGCGCCGGGCTGTTGTCCAGGCGCGGCACGTCGTAGCGCGGGATCGGGCTGGGGTCGATCACGTAGTGGCCGTTGATGCGCGTCGGATAGCGGTGCGAGATGGTGATCTCGTCGAACTGCACGATGTCCTCGTAGAGCTTGGTGAGCAGCCGCGAGTAGTCGGCCTCGCCGTGCATCACCTTGCGCCGTGCCTCCGAGGGCTCCACCACCACCAGCGGGTCGGGATAGGGCACCTGCAGGATCATCACCTGGGACTCGCTCAGCGCCACTTCGGGAATGCGGTGGCGGGACTGGATCAGGCTCGCCTCGGTGGTGCGTTCGGTGGTGTCGACCCCCGGGCAGGTCAGCTCGACGAAGTGACGCAGGTTGACCGCGTTGACCGAGTCGTCGGCGCCCTGGTCGATGACCTTGAGGGTGTCGCCCTCGCCGATCAGCGACAGCGTCACCTGCAGGCCACCGGTGCCGAAGCCACGCCCCATGGGCATCTCCCGCGAGGCGTAGGGGGTCTGGTAGCCGGGAATGCAGATCGCCTTGAGGATGGTGCGGCGCACCTCGCGCTTGGCGTACTCGTCAAGGAAACCGAAGCTGTAGGCCGCATCATCCAGCGGCAGTTCATAGCTCACGTTCATGACTCGACTCCTTGCGAGGACTGGGCGGCATCGGCCTTGCCCTGGGTGGTGCGCAGGCGGTCCATGTCGGACTGGAAGGTGACGTAGTGCGGCATCTTGTAGTGGCTGGCAAAGCCCATCGAATCAACACCGTCCACGTGCAGCAGCACGAACTCCGGGTCCTCAGAGGGGTTGGCGGGGCCGTCGCGCATGCCCTTCTGCAGGGCCCGGTCAAGGATCGCCATGGAGATGGCCTTGACCTCGTTGTGGCCGAAGCAGGCGCCATAGCCGAGGGTGAAGGTGGGCGGGCCATCGCTGTCGGCGCCCTCGTACATCGCCACCACCTCACACTCGGTGACCAGCACCTCGCCGGCCTCGACCGGCTCCCCGGTGACCGGATGCGGCAGCACCACGGGCAGGTAGCCCACGCGAAGCTCGGCAATGGTGGGGTGCACGTCGCCGTAACCGCGCATGTTGGAGTAGGCGATGGCCAGCAGCGAGCCGGTCTCGGCGCGCGCCATGGTGGCCAGCGCCGCCGAACGTGGCACCGGGAACACCAGCGGGTCACGGGTGATATCGAAGGCAGCCTCCCGCGAGCGCGTGAGCGGCGGCAACAGCCCCTCCTCGCGCAGGGCGTCGACCACCTTGGGGTAGCTGTCGGGCAGGTCGCTGTCGGCAACTCCCTCCATGAAGCGCCGCGAGACGGAGCGGAACGCCTCGGGTGACTCGTCGGCCAGATCGAGGCGCATCAGCCGCAGCGCGTAGTCGGTGGTGGGGCCGAGCATCTGCCCACCGGGGATGTCCTTGAAGGCACTGGAGATGCGTCGGATCAGCCGCATCTGACGCGTCTCCTGCACCGGCAGGTCGAGCAGGCGCGGCTTGGTGGAGCGGTAGGCACGCAGCGCGAAGGCCGCCTCCAGGGTATCGCCCTGCATCTGCTTGATGGCCAGCGCCGCCAGGCGCGGATGATAGAGCCCCCCCTCGGAGACCACCCGGGAGGTGAGCAGCCGCAACTGCTGCTCGATGGCGGCGAGGGTCAGCGGTGTGCCGGCCTCGCCTTCGGCGCAGCGCAGCGCCTCCATGGCGGCCTCGGCCCCGGCGATTGCCCGGCCGCCGCCCTTGATGGCAACGTATCCCATCAGTGCACTCCTTCTACAGTCAGCCGAGTGGTACGCGGCAGCACCGCCACCGCCTGCTCACTCGCCAGGATCAGGTCCACGCCCAGGGGGAAGTGGACGTTCCACTCGTCGCGCAGTCGCCACCAGGCGGGATCGACGCCGGCCACCCGCAGTGTCTGCTCGGCCTGGATTCCCGGGCCGGTCAGGTGGAGTTCGATGCCCTCCTCCAGCGCCGGCACCTGGATAATCAGGGTGGCGCCCTGCTCGGGGTTCTCCAGTGAGCCCAGGCGTGGCGTCACCTCCGGCGGATGGGCGCCGGTGCAGAGCACGAAATCGGCGGATTCGACCGCGCTGCTGCGCACGCCCAGGCGCCTGACATCATCCTCCGACAGGCGCGGCTCGGGATCGGCCAGGCGGGAGGCACCATCGGTGAGGGTCGCCAGCAGCAGCAGGGTGGCCGACTCACCGTCGTCGGCCAGGCGCACGACCCGTCCCGGGTACGAGAACGCCGTCAGCAATCCCCGGAAGGCTCGCTGCTGGCGTGGCGGCTGCCAGACACCCATGCGTACATCGCGAGGGGCCTCGAGGGTCATGGGATCATTCATCGTCATCTTCCTCGGCAGTGCCCAGCAGGGCGAAATCCACGCGGGTGGCGGCCAGCAGGGCGCGCCGCTGGTGGTCGCTCTCGGCCACCACCGTCGCCCCCTGCGCCAGCAGCTCGACGGCGCTCTCGTGGCCCGGCAGGCGGGCACCCACGGCGGCGTCGAGAATGGCCAGGTCACGTACCAGGCCCACCCGGTCGTCGACCAGGGTGGCCGCCCCCTCTACCGGGCCCTGTGCCGGACTGGCCAGCCGCACCTGCGAGCGGGCCAGGGGCACCTCGCCGATGAAGTAGGTCTCGCCCAGGGCGCTGTCGGAGAGCGGCATCAGCCCAAGGCCGGATTGCGGCAGCTCGAGGTCCTCGACCTCGTAACGCTCGGCCAGCTGTCTTGCCGTGGCCCGCACCAGCGTCGAAGGGAGCGCCGACCAGAGCCGCAGCCACTGCCCTCTGGGCCATTCATTCATTGAAGTCATGGGATTGCCTCGCATGTCGGTTGGCGATCAGATCAGTCGGGCACGGATGCGCGCCTGCAGCTGATCGAGCAGGAAGACGAAGACGAAAATGGCGATCAGGATGGTCATCACATGGCCATACTGGAACATGTCGAAGCGGCCCTTGAGCTCCTGGCCGATGCCGCCGGCCCCCACCAGGCCCACCACCGTGGCCATGCGCAGGTTGCGGTCCATGATGTAGGCGGTGTAGGCGATGTACTGCGGCAGCACCTGTGGCAGCACGCCGTACCACAATGTCTTGATCTTGCCGGCGCCGATGGCCTCCAGCGCCTCCTGGGGCTTCTTGTCGGCGTTCTCGATGTCCTCGGCGTAGAACTTGCCGAGGAAGCCTGCGGCATGCAGGCCCAGGGCCAGCACCCCGGCAATCGGGCCGAAGCCATAGGCCAGCACCAGGAACAGGGCCACGATCAGCTCGGGAACGGAGCGCAGCAGGCTGATGAACCCCCGGGCGGCGGTGTAGGTGAAGCGGTTGGCGCTGTAGTTGCGCGCCGCGAAGTAGGCCAGGGGAATGGAGAGCACCACCGAGAGCAGCGTTCCCCACAGGGCGATCTCCAGGGTCTCGATCATCTTGACGAAGACGGTCCAGACGTAGCCGAGCGGCTTGACCAGCACCTCGACCTGCTCGGTGGTCGCCTCCAGTTGCAGCGTCTCGAGGTTCATCCGCTGCTCGACACGCTCCTGCACCTCGATATAGGAGAACAGGGGCAGGCGGTCGCGATCGAGGTCGCCCATGCGGTTGACCTCCTCGACCTCGCCGATCACCGGGGGCCACATCGCCGTGCCGACTCGCGAGAGGCCGCGCACCACCTGGGAGTCATCCGCCACGCCGATCAGGTTGCCCACCGCCTGGGTGGTCATCGCCACCATGCGATCCATGTCGGTCCGCTGGCCGGTCACCAGCAGCAGGGCAACGATCAGCACCAGCCACAGCAGGTGCCTGGCGCTGTAGGGCGGCGACAGGTGCCACTTCACTTCCGCCCCCTTGGGGGGCACGGGAATAGGTCGCGTCGTCATGGTGCGCCCCTTAAATCAAGGATACGTTGGTGGTGCTGAGATCCACCGATGAGTCGGCGTCGTCTTCTTCCGGCTGGGCGTCGTCCCACACCGCGCCGTGGTAGAGCGATTCCACGCACTCGTCGGTGAAGGCCTCCGGCGAGCCGTCGAAGACGACCTGGCCATCGCGCATACCGACGATGCGGTCACCGAACTCCCGCGCCAGCTCGACCTGGTGCAGGCTGCACAGCACGGTGGCATTGCGCTCCCGCGCCGCGTCGCGAATCAGGCTCAGGATGTCGCTGGAGATCTTGGGGTCGAGGCTGGCGACCGGCTCGTCGGCCAGCACCACCTCGGGGTCGAGCATGAAGGCCCGGGCGATACCGACGCGCTGCTGCTGTCCGCCGGAGAGATCCCCGGCGCGGCGCTTGAGGTGTGCCGGGGAGAGCCCCACCTGGGCGAGCAGCTCGCAGGCCTTCTGGCGGTGCTCCGGCCGGAACCAGCCCGACATCGCCCGCATGGTGGATACCGTGGGCAGCAGCCCGGCCAGCACGTTGGCGGCCACGCTCATGCGGTTGGTCAGGTTGAAGTGCTGGTGGACCATGGCCACGCGACGGCGCAGCGCCGACTGGGTCTTGACACTGAGCTCGGTGCCATCGATCACCACCCGCCCCGAGGAAGGCTGCATCAGGCCGTTGACGGCCCGCAGCAGGGTGGACTTGCCCGCCCCGGAGGGGCCCAGGATCACGCAGAACTGCCCACGGGGTACCTCGAGGGAGACATCGCGAATGGCGTGGGTGCCGTCGGGCCATACCTTGTTGAGTGACTCGAACCGAATCATGTCATTGCCTCTTGCTGACGCCCGGATGGTGCCGGCCCGTGGTAACGGGCCGGCCTCCCGGGGCATGAAGGGGGAACCGGCCGCTCAGCGGACGCTGCTCTTGCGGATGATGTCCTGCTTGAGGGAATCGTTGACCCGCTCGAACATCTCGCCGGCCTTGGTCATCACCTCTTCGCTGACGTCGGCGGTGTAGCCGTCCACCCGGCCGCCGCCGTAGCCGCGAATCTGCTCCGGGGTGATGCCCGGCAGCTGGTCGATGCGGTTGAAGACGTCGCGCAGGGTCGCCTTGACTGCCCCATCGACATCGGGATGGATGGCCAGCGGCGGGTAGGGGATCGGCTCGCTCTTGGCCACCACGGTGATCCGGGTCGGGTCGATCGACCCGCCGTTAACGGCGCGCTCGTAGGAGTCGAAGGAGGCACCGCCGGCATCCACCAGGCCCTCGGCCAGGGCCTGGAGCACGTTGGCGTGGCTGCCGGCCATGTTGATGGCGCCCAGGTCGGTGACCGGGTCGATGTCCGCCTCGAGCATCATCGCCAACGGCACCGCGAAGCTGGAGGTGGAATTGACGTCGCCCAGCGCCACCCGCTTGCCGGGGAAGTCGGCCAGTGTCTCGATGCCGCTGTCGGCATGGGCGAAGAGGCCGGAGTAGTAGACGGAGCCGCCGTCGCGCACGGCCAGCGCCAGCAGTTCGGCGCAGCCCTGCTCACGGGCCTGCAGGTAGCTCAGCGGGCCAAACCAGGCAATATCGGCCACGCCGTTGCACATCGCCTCCACCACCGAGCCGTAGCTCTGGCCCACCTTGATGTCGAACTGCAGGCCGGTCACCTGCTCGATGGCCGAGAAGACCGGCTGGAAGTCGCGGCGGGTGCCGTCCTCGGTACCGCCATCGGCGGGCACCAGGATCACCCGCAGGGGGCTGTCGGCGCTGCCGTCGTTCTGCGTTGCCATGGCGGCCAGCGGAAGCGCCAGCAGCAGGGTGGCAGCGGCAAGCGGTTTGATCGAGGCAAGAGGTTTCAGATACATTGCAGGAGCTCCTGTTAGGGGAATGACGTTCAGCGAGGTTTGCGAGACCTTCATGGGTTGATGCGCAGTTGGATCCGGTCTGCGCGGAACCGGGTGATGGCGTACTCGGCCGGGGTGCCATCCCGGTCATTCACGTTCACGCTCTTGACCCGCAGCACCGGTCGGTTCTGCGGCATGCCCAGCATCCTGGCGTCGTCCCCTTGCGGGAGCACCGCCGTCACCAGGCTCTCGGTACGATGCAGTCGGCAGCCGTAGCCCGCCTCCAGCAACGCATGCAGCGAGCCACTTTCGAAGCGCTCCAGCAGGTCGGGAAAGCGCTCGGCCGGGACGAAGTGCGAGATCACGCACAGCGGTCGCCCCTCCACCAGCCGCAGCGTCTCGATCCAATGCACCGCCTTTCCCTCGGCAATCGCCAGCCGCTCGGCCACCCCGGCGATGGCGCCGAGGGTCTGCTTGCGCAGGATGCGCAGGTCGGTCATCAGGCCGAGCGAGGCCAGGTTTTCGGTGAAGCGGGTCGCCTGGTTGATCCGGTAGTCCAGCTGTGTATCCAGCACGAACACGCCGAGCCCATGGCGCCGCTCCAGCAGCCCCGCCTCGACCAGCTCATCCACGGCACGGCGCAGGGTATGGCGATTGACGCCGAACTGTTCGGCGAGGGCGGTCTCGGAGGGCAGGCCGTCACCCGGGGCGAAACGGTGACGCACCTCCTGTTCGAGTCGGCTGGCGATCTGGCGGTAAAGGGCCAGTCCGGAATCACGGGCAACGGCGTAGAGGCTCATGTGTAGTCGTCTAGATGAGTGGACAGGTGCCACACTAGCGACGCTTGATGACGGCAAGGTGTCGGTTAGGTGATAGTTGCCTTGCGCGCCGCGGCCCTTCCCCGCGGCGGCCTCGGCCTCTAAGGTGAAGGAACGCCAACGCCGCAGGGAGCCCGCGATGATCAGGATCTACAAGTTCGGCGGCGCCTCGATTCAGGATGCCGACGCCATTCGCCGACTGGGCACGCTGCTCGCCGAGGGGGTAGCGCGGCCCCGCGCCATGGTGGTCTCGGCCATGGGCAAGACCACCAACGCCCTGGAGGCACTGCTGCAGGCGACCCGTGAGCCGGACGAGGCGAGCTATCGACGGCGGCTGGCGGAGATTCGCGACGGCCACCTGGCCGTGGCCGAGGCGCTGTTCGGCCCGGATAGCCAGGTGGCGGCCCAGCTGTCACGGCTTGTCGATGAGCTGGACGCCGCCCACGCCGCCCACCGCGAGGCGCCCTACCCCTTCCACTACGACCAGACCGTGGGCATGGGCGAGCTGCTCTCCACCACCCTGGTGGCCGCCTGGCTCAACGAGATCGGCGTGGCCACCCACTGGTGCGACGCCCGGGCGCTGATCATCACCGACGATCGCCACCAGGCGGCCAACATCGACTGGGCGGCGACCCGGGAGCGCATCGCCGGACTTGCGACAAGGGCCGATGAGATCCTGTTGACCCAGGGCTTTATCGGCGCCACCGCCGGCGGCGCCATGACCACCCTGGGCCGCGAGGGCTCCGACTTCAGCGCGGCGATCCTCGCCGAGGCCCTGGACGCCGACGAGCTGACCATATGGAAGGACGTGCCGGGGCTGTTCAACGCCGACCCGCGGCGCTTCGCCAATGCGCGCCAGATTGCCCGGCTCAGCTACGGAGAGGCCCTGGAGCAGACCTGGCAAGGCGCCAAGGTGATCCACCCCCGCACCCTGGCGCCGCTGCAGCGCCGGGGCATCCCGCTGACGGTACGCTCCTTCCTCGAGCCCGAGGCCCCGCCCAGCACCATCGGCCCCGAGCCAGGCGAGGGGGACCGCCAGCCCGCCTTCATGCTGCGCGACGATCAGGTCTTGCTCGATATCAGCATCCGCGACGGCAGCTTCGTCGACGAGGCGCTGATGGCCGAGGTGCTGGCAAGGCTCGCCGAGGCCGGCCTCCACGCCAACCTGCTCGACGTCGAGGCGCTGCGCCTGCGCCTGGTGGTCGACCACCGACCGGAGGGGCTCACCCCCGTGCTGGAGGCGCTGGAAGGGAGTTTCTCGGTGGCCCGCCAGGATGGCCTGGTACTGCTCACCGTCCGTCATCCCGATGACGTCCTGCTGGTCAGCCTGGACGCGGGCAGGACCCGGCTCGTCGAGCGGTGCAACGCCACCACCGCCCAGCGCCTCTACCTCGCCGCCGAGTGTCCCGACACCTGGCAGATCCCGGAGTGAGCCCTCAGGCCGCGGCCAGCCGCCGCCCCACGCCGTGGCCATGCCAGGCGGCGGCCAGCCACAGCAGCAGGCTGGCCAGGCCATAGCAGAAGGCGGCGAGGGGACGGCTCTGGGACAGCAGCTGCATGAGCTCCAGGCCGAACAGCGAAAAGGTCGTGAAGCCACCGCAGAAACCGGCCACCAGAAAGGACTCCCAGCGGGCCACCCGGCCGTGCCGGCGGGCGGCAGCCAGCGCCGCGAAAAGCGCGATCAGCCAGGAGCCGAGCCCATTGACCGCGAGCGTCGCCCAGGGGAACCATGGTCCCGGCAGGGCCAGGAGTGCGAGGCTGAGCTGGTAGCGCAGTGAAGTCCCCAGGGCGCTGCCGGCCCCCACCGCCGCATAGGCACGCCAGGCGCTCATGCCAGGCCTCCCGCCAGCCAGGCACCCAGCGCCACGGCGGAGAGGCCCATCACCAGGGTGGCCGCCACATTGGCCAGTGCCGCCGTGGCCCGCCCCTGCTGCCAGAGGGTCAGGGTCTGCAGGCTGAAGGATGACACCGTGGTGTAGCCGCCCAGCAGGCCGATCGCGGCCAGGGACCAGACGCGGGCCTCCTCGCCGGCCGGTGGCAGCCCCATGAGTCCCGCCAGCAGGCCGATCACCAGGGCACCGCTGAGGTTGACCGCCAGGGTTCCCCAGGGGAAGGCAGCGCCGAGCCGCCGGCTCACCGCATTGCCCACCGCCAGGCGCGCCATGCCTCCCAGGGCCCCTCCGGCCGCCACCAGCAGCAGGCTGATTGCCATCGCCACCTCCTCTCCCTGTCGCCTGAAGTCGCACGCCCCGCGCGCGCCTGATCGCCAGTATCGCATGCCAAGTACGGTCTACATGACCTGTACAGCGCTGTGCCGCCGCAACAGGCCGGGTCGAGGTCTCACCCCAAAGCCCGTATCATGCCAAACCAGCGTTATCCCTGGATTCACACGACACATCGCCAACACGCAAGAGACGGAGGTCAGAGCGTGAACCCCATGCGAGCCCTACCCCTGATGCTCGGCTGGCTGCTGATCGCCCTGCTGGCGCTG
>NZ_JACUUD010000062.1 GCF_014859505.1 Halomonas sp. | reverse complement strand
CACGGAGGTGCTGCTGGCCGCCGAGAAGGGGCAGGCCGAGCGCCTCGCCAGCCTCAAGGCGCGCCTCGAGGGCATGGGCAACCGCCCCGAGCGCCGTCTGGTGCTGTGCTGATAGGCCGTCGCCTTTTCACGTTGCCTGATCCCTCTCAGCCTCCTTCCTGCACTCTCCGCTCTTCCTGCTCCTGCTTCGGCCATTCTCGACTAGCCTTGAATCAAGGTGACGGGACCCTTCGGGGTTGGTAGCCGTGTCATCGTGCATCTCGATGTTCATGGCCTCTGCCGGAGCTATCTCACGTGGAATTCAAGGATTACTACCAGGTGCTCGGAGTGGCGAAGACCGCGACGGCCGAGGAGATCAAGAAGGCCTACCGCAAGCTGGCGCGCCAGTTTCATCCCGATGTCAGCAAGGAAGCCGACGCCGAACAGCGCATGCAGGAGATCAACGAGGCCAAGGCGGTGCTGTCCGATCCGGAGAAGCGGCTCGCCTATGATCAGTTGGCCCAGCAGTATCGTTCGGGCCAGGATTTCCAGCCGCCACCCGACTGGGATGCGGGCTTCGAGTTCAGTGGTCGTGGCTTCGAGGAGGCCGATCTCGGCGAGTTCAGCGACTTCTTCGCCAACCTGTTCGGGCAGGGCGGCGGGGCGGGGCGAGGGGAGCGTGGCTATCGGCTGCGCGGCGAGGATCGTCACGCCAAGATCAACATTGATCTCACCGATGCCTACCAGGGCGCGACCCGGGCGATCACCCTGCAGGTGCCGCAGATCGATGCGCAAGGGCGCGTGACCTCCCGTGAACATACCCTCAAGGTTCGCATCCCCAAGGGTATCAAGGCAGGCCAGCATATCCGCCTGACGGGCCAGGGAGGCCCCGGCATCGGGGGTGGACCGGCGGGTGATCTCTACCTGGAGATCCACTTCACGCCGGATTCCCGCTATCGGGTCGAGGGGTGGGATGTCTATCAGTCGGTACCGGTGACCCCCTGGGAGGCCGCCCTGGGGGCCAGCATCGAGGTGCCGACGCCTTCGGGAGTGGTCAAGCTCAAGGTGCCCGAGGGATCACAGACCGGTCGCCGATTGCGCCTGAAGGGGCGGGGGATCCCGGGGACTGAGCCGGGGGATCTCTATGTGGAGCTCGAGGTGGTGCTGCCCCCGGCCGATACCGACAAGGCCCGGGAACTTTACCAGACCATGGCGCAGGAACTCGCGTTCGATCCGCGCCAGCGAAGGGGAGGCTAGGAGATGGCACATCAGCCTATCGTCAGCGGCGAACTGATCGACGAGGCGACCCTTTCCCTCGAGGACCTGGCTCGCGCCTGTGCGGTGGACACCGAGTGGGTCATCGAGCGCATCGAGAGTGGGCTGCTGGCCGATGGCTCGCCCTATGTGGCGAGTTGGCGCTTCACCAGTCGTGACCTGACCCGTGCCCGCCGGCTGTGTCGGTTGGAGCGCGACTTCGAGGCGGTGCCCGAGTTAGCCGCCCTGGCGACTGACCTCATCGAGGAGAATCAGCGGCTGAGGGAGCGTCTGCGCGCATCGGGATTGCTTGAAGACTAGCGCCATTCATCCATGGGGCCGCTGGTACGTCGAGACGCACCAGCGGCCTGTCGTCAGAGCACTTCCAGCGCCAGGGCGATGCCCTGCCCGCCGCCGATGCACAGGGTAACGATGCCGCGGCGCTCGCCGTTGCGCTGCATTGCATGCAGCAGGCGGGTGGTCAGCACCGCGCCGCTGGCGCCGATGGGGTGGCCGTGGGCGATGGCGCCGCCCTCCACGTTGACGATCTCTTCCGGCAGGCCGAGTTCGCGCTGGCAGGCGAGGGCGATGGCGGCAAAGGCCTCGTTGATCTCCACCCGATCCAGGTCACCCACCGACCAGCCGGCACGCTCGAGCGCCTGCTTGACCGCCGGCACCGGACCGATACCGAAGTAGTCGGGTTCGACAGCGCCGACGCCGAAGGCCACCAGCCGGGCCATGGGTGCGAGGCCCTGCTTCTCGGCCCAGCCGCGCTCGGCGACGATCATCGCCGACGCGCCGCTGTTCAGCCCCGGGGCGTTACCGGCGGTGATGGTGCCCTCCTTGCGGAAGGCCGGCTTGAGCCTGGCCAGGGACTCCGCGGTGGTATCGCCGCGGTTGTGTTCGTCACGGGCGAAGGTGGTGGTGCCCTTGCGGGTGACGAGCTCCACGCCGGCGATCTCGGCGTCGAAGTGGCCGGCCTCCTGGGCCTTCGAGAAATTCAGCTGGGAGCGCAGCGCCCAGGCGTCCTGGTCGTCCCGGGAGATGGAATAGCGGGTGACGAGATCCTCGGTGTGCCAGCCGGCGTGCTTGCCGCTGAAGGCGTCGTTGAGGCCGTCGAAGAGCATGGTGTCGTGCATGGTCACGTCACCCATGCGCGCGCCCCAGCGGCCCTGGGGCAGGACATAGGGCGCGCGGTCCATGTTCTCCATGCCGCCGGCGATGATGCAGTCGGCCATGCCGCTCCAGATCTCCATGGCGGCACTGGCCACGGCCTGGGCGCCGGAGCCGCAGACCCGGTTGACGCTGAGCGCCGGCACCTCCACTGGTAGCCCGCCGCCGATGCCGGCCTGGCGGGCAGAGTTCATGCGGCAGCCGGCCTGGATGACATGACCCATGACCAGCGACTGCACCTTGTCGGCGGCTAGGCCGGATCGGGAGAGGGTCTCCTGAATGACGCGCGCGCCGAGATCGGTGGCGGGCGTGTCCTTGAGGCTGCCGCCATAGGTGCCGATGGCGGTGCGCACGGGATGGCAGATGACGACGTCGCGTGATGCCATGGATATTCTCCGGGTGTCGGGAGTGAATCAGCCAGGTGGCCGAGAAGGCCACCCATCGCAGCACTTCATCTATAGCACGCTGTTGGCGGTCTGGCCCTGATGGACATCAAGCAGCCTGCTCTGAAGTCTCCGCGGCGCAGGTCAATCGGCATGGCGTGACCGGGATCAACCCCATGTGATCGACGACGATGCGCTTCACTGGATGATCTACGCTGAATGTTGATGCCCGGGTTGGCATCAAGGTCGCAGGCAGTGTCTCAAGGTCGGTGGCGGCGGAGATCTGATCACCGCTGACACATCAGAGACTCCCGAGAGACTCATCTGGGAGAAGGAGTGGCATGCTACAGATACGAATACATGGCCGTGGGGGTCAGGGCGTCGTGACAGCAGCAGAGATGCTGTCGATCGCCGCCTTCGAGGAGGGGCGTCACGCTCAGGCGTTCCCCAGTTTCGGTTCCGAGCGCACCGGCGCACCCGTGGTCGCCTTCTGCCGGATCGATGATCAGCCGATCCAGATTCGCGAGCCTATCCTCGCACCTGACGTGTTGATCATCCAGGATGCGACCCTGCTGCATCAGGTGGACGTTTTCCAGGGGCTCAAGCCCGAGGGTTATGTGCTGATCAACAGCCGCCGCCCGCTCGAGGAACTGGGTCTCGAGGAGATCACCGAGCGCTTCCGCCGGGAGCGTCTCATCACGCTGTCGGCCACGGATATCGCGCTCAAGCATCTGGGCCGCCCGCTGCCGAATGCCGTGCTGCTGGGCGGCTTTGCGGCGCTTACCGGCCTGGTCGGACTTGACGGTGTCACCCACGCCATCGAGCACAAATTCCGCGGCGAGATCGTCCGTCGCAATATCGCTGCAGCCACCGAGGCCTACGAGGCCGTCGCCGGAGCCGCTCCTCCCGGAGCACCTGTTGCTGGCGCATCGCAGGAGGCAACAGAGTGAAAAGACAGATGGAAGGATCCCGAGCCGTCGCCGAAGCCGTGGCGCTGTGCCGTCCGGATGTGATCTGTGCCTACCCCATCTCGCCGCAGACCCATATCGTCGAGGGGCTTGGCGAGTTGGTGAAGAGCGGGGAGCTGAGCCCCTGCGAGTTTCTCAACGTGGAAAGCGAATTCGCGGCCATGAGCGTGGCCATCGGCAGCTCCGCCACCGGTGGACGCACCTACACCGCGACCGCAAGCCAGGGCCTGCTGTTCATGGTCGAGGCCGTCTACAACGCCTCCGGGCTCGGGCTGCCGATCGTCATGACCGTGGCGAATCGCGCGATCGGTGCACCGATCAACATCTGGAACGACCATAGCGACTCGATGAGCCAGCGCGACTGCGGCTGGATCCAGCTGTTCGCGGAGAGCAACCAGGAGGCGCTGGACCTGCATATCCAGGCATTCCGGCTGGCCGAGGAGATGTCGATGCCGGTGATGGTCTGCATGGACGGTTTCATCCTCACCCACGCCTACGAGCAGGTGGACATGCCTGACCAGGCACAGGTCGACGCCTTCCTGCCCCCCTATGAGCCGCGACAGGTGCTGGACCCGGACGATCCGGTCTCGATCGGGGCGATGGTCGGACCGGAGGCCTTCATGGAGGTGCGCTATCTGGCGCATGCGAAACAGCTCATGGCGCTTGAGCGTATCCCCGACATCGCTGCCGAATTCGAGCAGATCTTCGGGCGCAACGCCGGGGGGCTGGTCAGGTCCTATCGGGTCGAGGATGCCGAGACCATTGTGGTTGCATTGGGTTCGGTGGTCGGCACGCTGCAGGAAGTCGTGGACACCATGCGCGACCAGGGCGAGAAGATCGGCCTGCTATCGATCCGCGCCTTCCGACCGTTCCCGCTGGCCGAGGTCCGCGCCGCCCTCGGCGGGGCCAAGCGCGTGGTGGTGCTGGAGAAGAGCTTCTCCGTGGGCCTGGGGGGCGTCGTTTCCACTGACGTACGCCTGGCGCTGTCGGGGATCCAGCTCCACGGCTACACCGTGGTGGCGGGTCTGGGCGGTCGCGCCATCACGCAGGACTCCCTGCTTCGTGTGCTCGGCGAGGCGACCGAGGACACGCTCGAGCCCCTGACCTTCCTGGACCTGGATTGGGACATCGTCAACCGTCATCTCGCCCGCGAGGCAGAGACAAGGCGCAGCGGGCCGATTGCGGAGAATCTCCTGCGCGACCTCGGCGTCGTCGGGGCGAAGGTCTACTGAGTGAGGACACGCTGACATGACCCAACCGATCAAGTTCTACCAGACGGGCACCTTCACCGTCGGCAATCGGCTGCTGCCGCCGGAGCAGCGCAGCGTGCAGTCTTCCATTGCCCGCGACAACTCGCTCAACTCCGGCCACCGCGCCTGCCAGGGCTGTGGCGAGGCGCTAGGTGCCCGCTACGCGGTCGACGCCGCCATGCGTGCGACCCACGGCAGGCTGATCGCGGCGAATGCGACGGGATGCCTCGAGGTGTTCTCGACACCCTACCCCGAGAGCTCGTGGCAGCTGCCCTGGCTGCACTCCCTGTTCGGCAATGCCGCCGCGGTGGGATCGGGAATCGCCGCTGCGCTCAGGGTCAAGGCCCTCAAGGCGGGCCAGGCACAGAGTGATATTCGCGTCATCGCCCAGGGCGGAGACGGCGGTACCACCGACATCGGGTTCGGCTGCCTGTCGGGGATGTTCGAGCGCAATGACGACGTGCTCTACATCTGCTACGACAACGAAGGCTACATGAACACCGGCGTGCAGCGCAGCTCCGCCACACCTCCCGCCGCCCGCACCGCGACAACCATGCCGCTGGGCCCTGAGCCGGGCGCGGAGTTCGGCAAGGGCAAGGACTTGCCGCTCATCGCCATGGCCCACGAGATTCCCTACGTCGCGACGGCGACGGTGGCCGACCTGCGCGATCTCGAGGCCAAGGTCGAGAAGGCCATGTCGCTCCATGGGGCGCGCTACCTGCATGTGTTCGTGCCCTGCCCCCTCGGCTGGGGGTCGGCCAGCTGCGACACCATCAAGCTGGCCCGACTCGCGCGTGAGACCGGACTCTTTCCGGTATATGAGGCCGAGGATGGGCAGGTCACCGACGTCACGACGATCAGGCGCCGTGTCCCGGTGGAGGAGTACCTGCGGCCCCAGAAACGGTTCGCGCACCTGTTCGGCGATCCAGGACGGCCAGACCTCATCGCCCTGATACAGGCCGGCGCCGACCGCAACATCGAGCGCTTCGGGCTTCTCGGCCCACAGACCTCGGAGGACGCGTCATGAAGAAGCCCTTTGCCATCACCCTCGATCCCGACTCCGCGCTCGCCAACAAGACCGGTGCCTGGCGCACGGAACGTCCGGTGTACGTGGATCGCCTTCCCCCCTGTAACCGCGAGTGCCCGGCGGGCGAGGATATCCAGGGCTGGCTCTACCATGCCGAGAGTGGCGATTACGAGGCCGCCTGGCGGCACCTGACCCGCGACAACCCCTTTCCCGCGATCATGGGGCGGGTCTGCTATCACACCTGCGAGAGCGTCTGTAATCGCGCCAAGCTCGACGCTGCGGTCGGCATCAACTCCGTGGAGGGCTTTCTCGGCGACGAGGCGCTGCGCCGGGGGTGGCGGTTCGAGTCGCCGGCGCAGGAGAGCGGGTACCACGTGCTGGTGATCGGCGCCGGACCCTCGGGCCTGTCGGCGGCTTATCACCTGCGTCGGCTGGGGCATGCGGTGACGGTACTCGAGGCCGGTCCCATGCCCGGCGGCATGATGCGGTTCGGCATCCCCAAGTACCGCCTGCCGCGGGACGTGCTGGACGCCGAAGTGCAGCGCATCGCCGACATGGGCGTGACGTTTCGCTACAACGAGAAGGTCACGGAGCTGGGCGAGGCGATGCGCGACGAGAAGGCCGACGCCTGCTTCCTGGCGATCGGGGCGCATATTGCGAAGCGCGCCTATATCCCGGCCAAGGACTCCTCGCGCATCCTCGACGCGGTGTCGGTACTGCGCTCCATGGAAGAGGGCGACAAGCCCCTCCTGGGACGCAAGGTCGCCATCTACGGCGGCGGCAACACGGCGATCGACGTCGCCCGCACCGCCCGGCGGCTGGGCGCCACCGATGCCGTCATCGTCTATCGACGCAACCGCGAAAGCATGCCCGCGCATGACTTCGAGCTGGAGGAAGCCCTCGAGGAAGGCGTGATGGTCAAGTGGCTGAGCACCATCAGCAGCGCCGATGAGGGAGAGCTCACCATCGAGAAGATGGAGCTCGACGAGGCCGGCCATCCCCAGCCCACCGGCGAGTTCGAGACGCTCGCCGCCGACTCCCTTGTGCTTGCGCTCGGTCAGGATATCGACATGTCGCTGCTGGAGACCGTGCCGGACCTGACCTTCGAGGAGGGTCGTGTGGTGGTCGATCCCGAGACCATGATGACCGGCCATCCGGGGCTGTTCGCCGGCGGCGACATGTCGGCGGGCGAGCGAAATGTCACTGTCGCCATCGGCCAGGCCAAGAGAGCCGCGCGCCACATGGATGCGTGGTTGCGCGGTGCCAACCTCGGCCCGAAGCCGGAAAAGGCGGTGGCAGATTTCGATCGGCTCAACACCTGGTACTACAGCGATGCGCCCAAGACGATCCGGCCCAAGCTCGATGCGGCTCGCCGCACCAGCAGCTTCGACGAGGTGCAGGGTGCGCTGACCGAGGATACGGCCCTGTTCGAGGCGCGGCGCTGCCTGAGCTGTGGCAACTGTTTCGAGTGCGACAACTGCTACGGGGTCTGTCCGGACAACGCCGTGATCAAGCTCGGCACCGGCCAGGGTTTCCAGATCAATCTGGATTACTGCAAGGGCTGCGGTATCTGCGCCGCGGAATGTCCCTGCGGTGCGATCGACATGGTCCCGGAGGAGAGCTGAAGGTTGGCGACGCTGCCGAGTGGAGCTTCCGCCTCGAAAGGTCCGAGGAAATGTGACGCTTCAACGTGCGCCGGCCTGGGATGCGGGGTCGCGTATCGCCAGGGGGCGCAATGCCCACAGGCCGAGAATCGGCCCCGGCAGCAGCCACCACAGCACCCAGATACCCTGCACTTCCCAAAGCGCTGTGGTAAGCGAGATGGCCGGGATGGTCAGGGCGAAACCCACCGCGTTCATGACCGCCAGGGTGGAACCCACCCGATCGCGCGGTGCGCTGGCCGCGGCGAGTGCCGAGAACTGCGGCGAGTCGGCGATCACGGTCAGCCCCCACAGTGCAAGCAGGCTCAGCAGCAGCCCTGGCGGCAGCCAGGTCATCAGCGGGTAGGCCAGGCAGATCAGGCCCGAGGCGGCCAGGGCTCGACGGGCTACCCACAGGCTGCCGAGCCGACGGCTCAGGCTGCCGCCGCCCACGCAGCCTGCCAGCCCCAGGGCGATGACGGTAAATGACAGCCAGGGAATCCAGGCATCCGCGGTGCCGAGCCGCGCCACTTCCCGGGCGACCAGGAAGGGGGTAAGTGTCCAGAGGGCATAGAGTTCCCAGCAGTGGCCGAAGTAGCCGCCGGCCACGGCACGGAAGCGCCGGTCGCGCAGGGCCGCCAGGCCGTCGAGCAGCCGCATCCTGCCGCTGGAAGGCGGAAGGTGCGGTCCATCGCCGAGAGCCAGGATCATGGCGCCCCCCAGCAGTGCCAGCAGCGACGCCCCCAGCAGCGACCACTCCCAGGGCAGCCCCAGGGTGGAGCCGCGCAACAGGTGGGGCAGGGCGGTGCCCAGGGTCAGCATGCCCACCAGCCAGGCCAGTGCCGCGCCGGTATGCCTGGGCGTCCAGCCGATCACCAGCTTCATGCCCAGCGGATAGATGCCGGCCAGGCAGAGCCCGGTCAGCAGGCGAAGCGTCATCGCCAGGGGCACCTGGTCGGCCACCAGCACGAAGCCGGCATTGGCCAGGGCGCCGGCCAGGCAGGAGGCGGCAAAGATGTGGCTGGCGCGGAAACGGTCGGCCAGGCCGGTGGTGGCGATGAACAGGGTGCCGGCGATGAAGCCCGCCTGCACGGTGAGGGTCAGCCGGCCCAGGTCCGCCTCGGTGAAGCCCAGCTCGCGGGAGAGCGACAGCCCCACGCCGTTGACGGAGAACCACAGCGAGGTGCCGAACAGCTGGGCGAGCACGATGATGAGCAGCGGATGGCGCCGCAGGCGGGTCGCAGTCATTATCTGATCCTCACCGGGAAGGCTCCATCGTGCAAGCACCAAGCCACCCAGTCGGTTACCGGGACAGTGGCACGCCCTCGACGAAGAGGTGCCTGAGGCCCAGGAAGCCCTCGACGTCGACCCTCAGGCCCTGGTCGACCAGCGTCGGGTCGATGTGCAGTGTCACGCCATCGAGGTCGAGTCGGGTGTAGCGCTCGGGTTCATCCGGCGTGCGCGCCTCGGCCACCGCGAGTTCGGCCCCGCCGCCGCAGCAGCCATGACGGGGCGAGAGGCGCACCGTGGCGATGCCGCCCTTCCGCTTGAGCCATTCGCGGGCCTGTTCTGTGACCTCGATGGCCATGATTCAGCCCTTCGCCTCGGCGACGGCCGGAGCGTCGGCCGTCGGGAAGTGGTGCCGCGTCTTGTTGGCGATGCGCACCAGCGCCAGCATCAGCGGCACCTCTACCAGTACGCCCACTACCGTGGCCAGCGCCGCACCGGACTGCAGGCCGAACAGGGCGATGGCGGCGGCCACGGCCAGCTCGAAGAAGTTGCTGGCACCGATCATCGCCCCGGGGGCCGCCACGTTGTGGGGCACCTTCCACGCCTTGGCCCAGCCGTAGGCGATGAAGAAGATCAGGAAGGTCTGGATGATCAGCGGGATGGCGATCAGCACGATATGCAGGGGGTTGGCGATGATCACGTCGCCCTGGAAGGCGAACAGCAGCACCAGGGTGATGATCAGCCCGATCGGGGTGATCGGCCCCACCTTCTTCATGAAGACGTTGTCGTACCATTCGATGCCGCGGCGGGCGATCAGGGCGCGCCGGGTCAGGACGCCGGCGGCCAGCGGGATCACGATGTAGAGCACCACCGACAGGGCCACCGTGTCCCAGGGCACCTGGATATTGGAGACCCCGAGCAGGAAGACCACGATGGGCGCGAAGGCGAACAGCATGATCAGGTCGTTGAGGGCGACCTGCACCAGGGTGTAGGCGGCGTCGCCGCGGGTCAGGTAGCTCCACACGAAGACCATGGCGGTGCAGGGCGCCGCCCCCAGCAGGATGGCACCGGCCAGGTACTGGCTGGCCAGGGGCGCGGGGATCAGCGGGGCGAACACCACCGTCAGGAAGAACCAGGCGATGGCGAACATGGTGAAGGGCTTGATCAGCCAGTTCACCGAGGTGGTGATGATCAGCCCCTTGGGCTGGCGGCGTACGCCGAGCACGGCGGAGAAGTCGATCTGCGCCATCATGGGGAAGATCATCGCCCAGATCAGGATCGCCACGGGGATCGACACCTGGGCATATTCGAAGCGCGAGAGCGTCTCGGGCACCGCCGGGGCGAACTGCCCGAGCAGCACACCGGCGACGATGGCCAGCGCCACCCATACCGAGAGGAAACGCTCGAAGAGCCCCATGCCCTCCGTGGTGCTGGGGGCCGCGGATTCCTGCTGTTTGGTCATGGTGTGACTCCTGTCAGATGGCGCGCTGGTTGACCCGGGCGGAGAGCTGCTCGGCCGACTCCTTGCGTTCGGAGTAGCGGTCGGTGAGCGCTTCGCTGCGGCCGCGCACCAGCAGCGTGAATTTCACCAGCTCCTCCATGACGTCGACGATGCGGTCATAGAAGGGCGAGGGCTTCATGCGGTCGTTGTCGTCGAACTCCATGAAGGCCCTGGGCACCGAGGACTGGTTGGGAATGGTGACCATGCGCATCCAGCGCCCCAGCACGCGCAGCTGATTGACCGTGTTGAACGACTGGGAACCGCCGCACACCTGCATCACCGCCAGGGTCTTGCCCTGGGTGGGACGCACCGCGCCCAGCGCCAGGGGGATCCAGTCGATCTGGGCCTTCATGATGCCGGTCATGGCGCCGTGGCGCTCCGGCGAGCACCACACCATGCCCTCGGCCCACTCGGCCAGCGCACGCAGCTCCGCCACCTTGGGATGGGTCGCCTCCTCGGCGTCGGGCAGCGGCAGCCCCCGCGGGTCGAAGATGCGGGTCTCGGCGCCCATGGCGCGCAGCAGCCGAGCGGCCTCCTCCACCGCCAGGCGGCTGAAGGAGCGCTGCCTGAGCGAGCCGTAGAGCAGCAGGATGCGCGGGGGATGCTCGCGGTCCACAGGGATGCCCAGGCTGGCCGCGTCGGGCACCCGGAACTGCTCGCGGTCGATATTGGGCAGGTCGTCCAGCGGGTGGGTCGTCACGGGGTGTCTCCTTGCGGGGTCTCTTCCTGAGAGGCGCGCTGGTGGATCTCCTCCAGTGCCTGCTGCAGGGCGTCGGCTGGCAGTTCATCCAGCGGCAGGGTGAGCATGGCCTTGCCGAGGAAGAGGGGGCAGGCTCTGCTGTTGCTTGGCATATGTGAAGAAGCATATATGGAAAAGCATATATGGAAAAGCGTATATGCTCAATGTCAGTCTCCGGACGTCGGCGCGTTGCGCTGGTCCGGGGCGCGCTGGAAGGCCGGCGAGACCTCGGTCGGGTCCTGCTTCCGGCGCTGCTCGGCGGCGGCCTCGGCCCACCAGGTGAGCTGGCTCAGGGTGCGCCCGAAGTAGCCGGCCCAGCGGTCCGGGTCCTCGCGGAAGCGGCCGTCCTCGTCGAGGGCCTCCTGGGCCTTCGGCACGTGGATCATCGCCGAGACCGGGAGGCAGCCAAGCTCGGCGAGGAAGGTGCGCATGGAGACCGCCGCCCGGGCGCCACCCCACTGACCGGCGGAGTAGGTGACGATGGCGCTGGGCTTGAAGGCGAACAGCGAGCTGCCGAAGTGGTTGAGCAGGTGCGATAGCGCTGGGCTCATGGAGTGATTGTACTCGGGGCTGACCATGACGTAGCCGTCGGCGGCCGCGATCTTGCCGGCCAGGGTCTCCAGCGCCTCGGGCACCTTCGATCTTACATAGGCGAAGTGCGGCTTGAAGACGGCGCCGAGCTCGATCGCAAGCGGGTCGATCAGCTCCACGCTGGCCCCGTCGGCCTCGAGCAGCTGTTCGCAGGCGCGGGCCACCCGCAGGCCGAGGCGGGCAGGGGCGGGCGGGGTGCTGTCGCGGGCCGAGCCGAGAAAGACCAGGTAGTCAGGCATGGCGTTGACTCCTCATGACGAAAGGGGGTCCCCACACCCTAGCAGGCTTTGCCCATGGGCTCGGCGGATCGTGCGCCTGCTATCATGCAGCCTCCCGACGTTGAGGATGCCCCGTGACCACAAGCTCGACCCTGCGACTCGACGGCATCGGCATCGGCACCCTCTCGGACGTGTCGATGGCCGTTCCTCCCGGTGATATCCACTGCCTCTCCGGCCCCAGCGGCTCCGGCAAGAGCCGGCTGCTGCGTGCCGTGGCCGACCTAGAGCCCCATGCCGGCGAAGCCTGGCTGGGGGAGGTCGCCCAGTCGTCGTTGCCTGCCCATGACTGGCGCACCCGGGTGATGCTGGTGCCGGCGGAGAGCCAGTGGTGGGCGGACAGCGTCGGCGAGCACCTCCCGGCGTCCCCTGCGGCAGAGGATCTGGCGGCGCTCGGCTTCGAGGCGTCTGTACTGGGCTGGCAGGTGTCTCGGCTCTCCTCGGGGGAGAAGCAGCGCCTGGCGCTGCTGCGAGCCATCGCTCAGGCACCCTCGGCGCTGCTGCTCGATGAGCCCACGGCCAACCTTGATGACGCCACTACTCGCCGGGTGGAGGCATGGCTGATGGGGAATGCCCGTCGGCGCGGCTGGCCGGTGCTCTGGGTGGCCCACGACCCCGACCAGATCGCTCGGGTGGCGAACCGCCACTGGCGGATCGACGGCATCGAGCTGCGGGCCGAGGAGGTGGCGCCATGGAGGTGATACCGCTGGCCTGGTGGCAGCTGGCGCTGGCCGCGCTGATGGTGGTGGGGCTCGCCGGCTGTACCGCCGCCCTGCGCCTGGGAATGGGCCGCGGCCTGCTGATCGCCGCGGCTCGCACGGTGATCCAGCTGGGGCTGATCGGCCTGGTGCTGGAGGCGCTGTTCGCCGCCGAGCGGCTGCTGTGGGTGGTGCTGATGGCGATGGCCATGCTGCTGATCGCCGGCCGCGAGGTGATGGCGCGCCAGAAGCGGCGCCTGAGCGGCGGCTGGGCCTTCGGCATCGGCACCCTGGCGATGTTTCTCTCCTCGTTCACGGTGACCGTGTTGACCCTCATCGTGATCATCGGCCCCGAGCCCTGGTACCGGCCCCAGTACGCCATCCCGCTGCTTGGGATGCTGCTCGGCAATACCATGACCGGCGTGGCGCTGGCGCTGGACCGCCTCACCGACAGCGCCTGGCACCAGCGAGCGGTGATCGAGAACCGCCTGATGCTCGGCCAGACCTGGCAGGTGGCGATCGGTGACATTCGCCGCGAAGCGATGCGCAGCGGGCTGATGCCGATGATCAATGCCATGGCCGCTGCCGGCGTGGTCAGCCTGCCGGGGATGATGACCGGCCAGATCCTGGCCGGCACCGCCCCGGGGCTGGCGGTGAAATATCAGATCCTGATCATGTTCGCGATCACCCTGGGCACCGGTTTCGGCACTCTCGCCGCGGTGGCCGCGGGCAGCCGGCGGCTCTTCGACGGCCGGGAGCGGCTGCGCCTCGACCGCCTGGTGGCGCCGAGGCGCTGATCAGGGGTGGGAGAGGAACCTCGCCACGATGTCGGCGAGCACCTCCGGGCACTCGCGATGGGGCACGTGGCCGGAGGGCAGCAGGCTCGGCTCGGCGGGCCCGGGGGTCCGGGACGCGATGCGCCGGGGCTGGGCCAGGGAGCCGAACTCGTCGTGCTCGCCATGGATCGCCAGGGTCGGGCAGCGCACCCGGGGCAGGGCGTCGTTCAGGTGCCAGTCGTCGAAGGCCTCGGAGTGCCAGTTGTCGACCCAGCTTCTCAGCACCCACTCGGCCTTGTCGCCGTGGTAGCGCTCGAGCCGGCGCATCGCGCCCGGCTCGGCGAAGGCCGCCTCCGCCTCGCGGATGCCGGCCAGGGTGCGTGGCTCGAGGAATGCCTGGGCCGCTACGGTGATCAGCGCCTCGCAGCCGTCGGCATGCTGTCCCGCCGCCTCGATGGCCATGCTGCCGCCCACGCTGTGGCCGAGCAGCGCGAAACGCTCGAGCGCGAGGCTCTCGCGCAGGGTGGCGAAGGTCCCGTTGGCCTCGTCAGTGACGAAGGTTGTCGGCTGGGGGCCGGGGCAGGGCGCCGACTCGCCGTAGCCGAGCCGGTCGTAGGCGATCACCTCGCGGCCGCTGGCCTCGGCGAGCAGCGCGGGGAAGTCGCGCCACAGGGCGATACAGCCCAGCGAGTCGTGAAGCAGCACGATGGGATTGCCTGCCGGTGGTGTGCCCGCCGGCCGCCAGCGGGCGACGTGGATGCCGCCCGCCGGGGTCTCGAGGGTGAAGGCCGTCATCAGTCGACCAGCTCGACCGCCACCGCGGTGGCCTCGCCGCCGCCGATGCAGAGGCTGGCGATGCCGCGCTTGCCGCCGCGGGTGCGCAGGGCGTGGATCAGGGTGGCGATGATCCGCGAGCCGGTAGAGCCGATGGGGTGGCCCTGGGCGCAGGCGCCGCCGAAGACGTTGACCTTGTCGTGGGGGATGTCGAGCCCGTCCATGGCCAGCAGGGTGACCACCGCGAAGGCCTCGTTGATCTCGAAGAGGTCGACGTCGTCCACCGTCCAGTCGAGCTTCTTCATCAGCTTGTCGATGGCGCCCACCGGGGCGATGGTGAACTCGCTGGGGTGCTGGGAGTGGGTGCTGTGGCCCAGCATGCGCGCCAGCGGCTTGGCACCCAGGCGCTCTGCCGCAGAGGCGCTGGCCAGGATCAGCGCCGAGGCGCCGTCGGAGATGGAGCTGGAGTTGGCCGCCGTGATGGTGCCCTCCTTGGCGAAGGCAGGGCGCAGCGCACGGATCTTGTCCAGCTTGGCCTGGAAGGGCTGCTCGTCGTGGTCCACCAGGCTCTCGCCCTGGCGGGTGGTGACGGTGACCGGGGCCATCTCGGCGTCCAGGTGGCCGGCGTTGGTGGCCGCCATGGCGCGCTCGAGCGAGGCGATGGCGAAGTCGTCCAGGCGCTCGCGGCTGTAGTCGCGGGCCGTGGCGACGTCCTGGGCGAAGACCCCCATCAGCTTGCCGGTCTCGGCATCCTCCAGGCCGTCCAGGAACATGTGGTCCTTGAGCTCGCCATGGCCCAGGCGATAGCCGGTACGCGCCTTGGTCAGCACGTGGGGAGCGTTGGACATGGACTCCATGCCGCCCGCCAGCATCACGTCGGCGCTGCCGGCGCGGATCAGGTCGTGGGCCAGCATGGTGGCCTTCATGCCCGAGCCGCACAGCTTGTTGACGGTGGTGGCGCCGATGCCATCGGGGATGCCGGCCTGGCGCATGGCCTGGCGGGCCGGACCCTGCTTGACGCCGCCGGGCAGCACGCAGCCCATGATGCCCTCGTCGATGGCGGAGGCCTCGATGCCGGCGCGCTCGATGGCGGCGCGGATGGCCACCGCGCCGAGCTCGGGGGCGGTCATGCTGGCCAGGCTGCCCAGCATGCCCCCCATGGGGGTGCGGGCGGCGGAGAGGAAGACGATATCGCTGGCGTGGCTCATGGTGGTTCTCCCGATGTGGCGTGCGGTTCCCGGTGGAGCCGCCTTGTGATTGTAAGTCGAGATCGCGGGTTGGCCCGCGCCTCGTTGACCCGCTGGCGGGGCTGTGCTTCTCTCAGGGTCAACCAAGCAAGCGCTAGTGTAAACGTCGATGAATGTAATGAATGAGTCACCGCGCCGCAAGGAGCTGACCCGCCAGGCCGCCCAGCTGTTCGTCCAGGAGGGCTTCGATCGCACCACGGTGCGCATGCTGGCCCAGGAGATGGGCATCAAGTCCGGCAGCCTCTTCCACCATTTCCGCGACAAGCAGGAGATCCTCGCGGCGGTGATCGAGGAGGGGACCCAGAATGCCCTGGTGATGGCCCGCGAGGCCCTGGCCCGCTGCGACAGCAGTGCCGACGCGCGGCTGCACGCCATGGCCCGGGCCCATCTCGAGACACTGCTCACCGACCGCAACGCTCACGTGGTCGCCCTCTACGAGTGGCGCCGCCTCGACTCCGAGGCCCGCGCCCACCTGAGCCACCTGCGCGACGCCTATGAGGAGCTCTGGGAGCAGGTGATCGACGAAGCCCTGGCCGAGGGGCTGATCCACGGCGACCGCTTCCTGGTGTCGCGCTTCGTGATGGGCGCGCTCAACTGGACGGTACGCTGGTACGACCCCGCCGGCCCGCGCACCCCCGACGACCTGGCCGATGAGCTGGTGGCCATGATCACCCGCCGCCCCGCCTGAATCTCTCTCGCCACTTCCTGTCCGCCCCTTCCTTTCAGCCCCTGTCTACCCTTCTCCGTTCCGTCCCGGAGCCGCCTTTCGGCGGCTCGCTCGA
Organism: Halomonas sp.; assembly: GCF_014859505.1. Taxonomy (GTDB): domain Bacteria; phylum Pseudomonadota; class Gammaproteobacteria; order Pseudomonadales; family Halomonadaceae; genus Halomonas. Next base: position 1,805 of record NZ_JACUUD010000062.1, on the reverse strand, counting down.
CCATGGTCTAGTCGCTTCGCGAGCTCCCGCCCTTGCTCTGTTCGCGCGGAGTCGCTAGCTTGGACCTAGCGCTTGATAGGTTGACGCTTACGTTAACTGAATCTATCCAGAGAGCCTACAACAACCACAAACCGCCAGATGAGGACCGTCATGAGCCCGCAAGCGAGCCTGCCTGACTATCGCACCTACCTCGAGACCTTCTCCGTCGATGACATGATCGCCCGCCTGGACGATCACCGTGACGGCAAGGCCAACGCCTTCGAATCTTGCTGCGGGCGCCACCTGCGCGCCGGCCGGGGCGAGGTGCTGGCGCTGGTCCACGAGGACACCCAGGGCAACGTCAATACCCTGACCTACGCCGAGCTCGAGGCCGAGAGCTCGAGGCTGGCCGGCTGGTTCGCTGAGCAGGGCCTGGGGGTGGGCGACCGCATCGCCTGCATGCTGCCGCGCTCCCCGCAGCTGCTGGTGGCGGTGCTGGCCACCTGGCGCATCGGCGCCGTCTACCAGCCGCTGTTCACCGCCTTCGGCCCGGACGCCGTGGACTACCGCCTGGGCCGCGCCGACACCAAGCTGGTGATCACCGATCACGCCAACCGCTTCAAGTTCGATGGCCTGACCCAGTGCCCGCCGGTGCTGTCGGTGGGCGGCCCGGACGCCGACCATGCAGGCGACCTGGACTGGGCCGATGCGCTGGCCCACTCGCCGATCGAGGCCAACCCGCCGCGCCTGGGTCGCGACGCGCCCTTCCTGCAGATGTTCACCTCCGGCACCGTGGGCAAGCCCAAGGGCGTGGCGGTGCCGCTGGCCGCCATGACCGCCTTCGCCCTCTACATGGAGCTGGCGGTGGACCTGCGCGAGACCGACCGCTTCTGGAACATGGCCGACCCGGGCTGGGCCTACGGCCTCTACTACGCCATCGCCGGGCCGCTGCTGCTGGGGGTGACCACCCACTTCTGCGAGGCGGGCTTCAGCGCCGAGGGGGCACTCGCCTTCATGAAGCGCCACCGCATCACCAACTTCGCCGCCGCGCCCACGGCCTACCGGCTGATGAAAGCCTCGGGGCTCTTCGACAACGCCCATGAGACGCTGTCGCTGCGCGCGGCGAGCTCCGCCGGCGAGCCGCTCAACACCGAGGTGGTGACCTGGGTGGAGCGCTCCCTGGGCTGCCCGGTCATGGACCACTACGGCCAGACCGAGACCGGCATGACCTGCAACAACCACCATGCCCTGGACCACCCCAAGCACGTCGGTGCCATGGGCGTGCCGATGCCGGGCTACCGCCTGGCGATCCTCGACGCCCAGTACAACGAGCTGCCCCCGGGCGAGCCGGGCGTGCTGGCGGTGGACATCGAGAACTCTCCGGCGCACTTCTTCGCCGGCTACACCTGGCAGGAAAAGCACCCCTTCGCCGAGGGCTACTACCTAACCGGCGACGTGGTGATCAAGAACGAGGACGGCACCTTCCAGTTCGCCGGCCGCGATGACGACATCATCACCACTGCCGGCTACCGGGTAGGGCCCACCGACGTGGAGAACAGCGTGATGACCCACCCGGCCGTGGCCGAGTCTGCCGCCGTGGGCCAGCCCGACGAGATCCGCGGTGAGATCATCAAGTCCTACGTGGTGCTGCGCGAGGGCTTCGAGCCTAGCGACGCGCTGGCCGACGAGATCCGCAAGCAGGTCCGCGAGCGGCTCTCCACCCACGCCTTCCCGCGGGTGATCGAGTTCGTCGAGGAGCTGCCCAAGACGCCGAGCGGCAAGATCCAGCGCTTCAAGCTGCGTGCCGATGCCGTCGACAAGGCCGA
>NZ_JACUUD010000214.1 GCF_014859505.1 Halomonas sp. | reverse complement strand
GGCGGGGCGCACGCCCGCTTGACCCTTTTCGCTTCTCCCTACCGTGAAGGATGAACCCATGAGGCGTCTCCTTTTTTTCTGGCTGCTGGTGCTGCTGGCCGTGCCCCTGGGCGCCCAGGCCCAGCCCTCGGCTGACGACGATTCGGCCGCCATCGAGCTGCTCGAGGCGCTGGACGTCGGTTCCTTTGCCGACAAGGCCGCCGGCATCGAGGCCATTGTGCAGAGCGACGATCCCCGCGCCCGCGACTGGCTGCAGGCGCTTCTCGACGGCCGCCTGCAGCGCACCGTGGAGGGCCGCTTCGTGGTGGTGCTCGACAACCGCGGTCGCGACTGGCCGGTGGAGGACGCCCTCACCGGCGAGGCGCTGGGGGAAATGTCCCGCCGGGACCTGGACCGCATCGGCATCAACAATGCGCTGCGCAATCAGCTGCGCAGCGCCATCGCCGTGGTGGACCTCTACTCGGCCGACCTCGCGCTGCGCCGCGCCTCCGCCGAGCGGCTGCTGGGCGAGGTGGACGCCGACCTGGCCGGCCCCCTGGCCGAGGTGATCGAGGGCGAGGAGGATGCCCGGGTACGCCGGCGGCTGACCCAGGCGCTGGCCATCCACCGCCTGGAACAGGGGGAGGTGGCCGCCGTGGCCGACCTCGAGGGCAGCCTGCACGCCCGGGTGCGGGTAGCCCTCCACAGCGCTGCCAATGGCGACGACCCGGTGCTGGCCGACGCCGCCCGCAGTGCCCTCAACGGCATCGAGCAGATGCTCAAGGTCAACCGCGCCGCGGAGACCCTCTACTTCGGCCTGTCGCTGGGCTCGGTGCTGGTGCTGGCGGCCATCGGCCTGGCCATCACCTTCGGCGTGATGGGGGTGATCAACATGGCCCACGGCGAGCTGATCATGCTCGGCGCCTACACCACCTGGGCCATGCAGCAGCTGCTGCCGGGGCAGCCCGGCCTGGCGCTGATCCTGGCGATACCCGCCGGCTTCCTGGTGGCGGCGCTGGCCGGCATCGCCATCGAGCGCGGCGTGATCCAGTTCCTAAAGGGCAGGCCGCTCGAGACCCTGCTGGCCACCTTCGGCATCAGCCTGATCCTGCAGCAGCTGGTGCGCACGGTGATCTCGCCGCAGAACCGCACGGTGGTCTCGCCGGAGTGGATGAGCGGCTCCATCGCCATCAACGACGCCCTGTCGCTGACGCTCAACCGCATGGTGGTGATCGGCTTCGCCCTGGCGGTGTTCGCCGGCCTGATGCTGATCATGCGCCGCACCCGGCTGGGGCTCGAGGTGCGGGCGGTCACCCAGAACCGCGCCATGGCACGCTCCATGGGGATCCGCGCGACCCGGGTCGATATCCTCACCTTCGCCCTGGGTTCCGGAGTCGCGGGCCTGGCCGGGGTGGCGCTCTCCCAGCTGACCAACGTCGGGCCCAACCTGGGCCAGAACTACATCATCGACTCCTTCATGGTGGTGGTGTTCGGCGGCGTAGGGAATCTCTGGGGCACCCTGGTGGCCGGCCTGTCGCTGGGCGTGATCAACCAGGTACTGGAGCCCTGGGCCGGTGCCGTGCTGGCCAAGATCATCGTGCTGGTCTTCATCATCCTGTTCATCCAGAAGCGCCCCCGCGGACTCTTTCCGCAGAAGGGCCGTGCGGCGGAGGGCTGACCCATGCTGGCTTCGAGATTCTGGCTGACGCGCCCCTTCGCGGAGCGCTCGACGCAGCTCTTCCTGGCCGTGCTGCTGGCGGCCATGACCCTGGTGACGCTGCTGCATGTGGTGGTGCCCCAGGGCCATGCGCTTCACGTCAACGCCTATACCGTCAACCTGTTCGGCAAGTACCTGAGCTATGCGCTGCTGGCCGTGGCGGTGGATCTGGTATGGGGCTACCTGGGCATCCTGAGCCTGGGCCATGGCGCCTTCTTTGCACTCGGCGGCTACGCCATGGGCATGTACCTGATGCGCCAGATCGGCAACCGCGGGGTCTATGGCCATCCGGAGCTGCCGGACTTCATGGTGTTCCTCAACTGGGACAGCCTGCCCTGGTACTGGGCCGGCTTCGACATGGCCTGGTTCGCCTTCCTGATGGTGCTGCTGGCGCCGGGGGCGCTGGCGCTGGTGTTCGGCTTCCTGGCCTTCCGCTCCCGGGTCACCGGTGTGTATCTGTCGATCATCACCCAGGCGCTGACCTTTGCCCTGATGCTGGCCTTCTTCCGCAACGAGATGGGCTTCGGTGGCAACAACGGGCTGACCGACTTCCGCGACATTCTCGGCTTCAACCTGCGCAGCGACCAGACTCGCCTCGGGCTCTTCCTGGCCAGCGGCGTGGCCCTGGCACTGGGCTATCTGCTGTGCCGGGCCATCGTCGGCAGCAAGCTGGGGCGGGTCTGCGTGGCGACCCGCGACGCCGAGGCCCGCACCCGCTTCCTCGGCTACCGGGTCGAACGCGTCCAGCTGTTCGTCTTCGTGGTCTCGGCGATGCTGGCGGGGGTCGCCGGCGCTCTCTACGTGCCCCAGGTGGGCATCATCAACCCCAGCGAATTCTCGCCGCTCTTCTCCATCGAGATCGTGCTGTGGGTGGCGCTGGGCGGGCGCGCGACCCTCTATGGCGCGGTGATCGGGGCGATACTGGTCAATTACGCCAAGACGGTGTTCACCGGGGTGATGCCCGACGCCTGGCTGTTCGCCCTGGGCGCGCTCTTCGTGCTGGTCACGGTGTTCCTGCCGCGGGGCGTGGCCGGCCTGCTCGCCTATCGCCTTAAGCGCCGCCGGCGGCCGGATGACACCGGCGCGGCCGGAACGGAGGTGACCCCATGAGTTTCCTGAGATCCCTGGCCGATCGTGATCGCGTCTTCGACTTCCTGGTTCCCGCGGTCTCGCCGGTGGACGTGCGCCACGGCCCGATCCTCTACCTGGAGGATGTCACGGTGAGCTTTGACGGCTTCAAGGCCATCGACAACCTCAACCTGACCATCGACGACGGCGAGCTGCGCTGCATCATCGGCCCCAACGGCGCTGGCAAGACCA
>NZ_JACUUD010000004.1 GCF_014859505.1 Halomonas sp. | reverse complement strand
CCGGGCCCGCAGCGCCGAGGGCTGGGTGCGCGGCGATGACGGTTTTGCCGAGGCCTGCGAGGCGCTGGCCGCCCTCGAGCATGAGGGCGACGGCATCACCTGGGAGCGCCTTGGTGAATGGCTGGCGATCCATGATGCCCTGCCGCCACTGTGGCCCGCCGAGGCGGCGGCGCAGGTGTGGCGGCTGCGTGCCGGCTTCGCGCCGGTGATGATGGTGCCCGCTGGCGAGGAGGACTGGTCGGGCCTGGCCGAGTGGCTGGTCGACGCCTGGCAGATCCAGGGTCGCGATGACCTGGTGCGCGCCCTGCTGTGGCTGGGCGCCCAGGGGGATCGCCAGGGGTGGGACCTGGACGCCACGCGGTTGCTGGAGAGCGACCCAGCGAGCCAGTATGCCTGGCTTCAAAAGCTCGAGGAGGATGACCAGCGCTATGGCCGGGTGCTGCTCGAGTTTGTCGAGCACGGCGAGCCGCTGGAGTGGGCCGCCTGGGACTGGCTGCGCCTGGTCGACCTGGCCTGGGCTGGGGCCTGCCTGGGCTGGCTCAGCGACTGCGAGGCCACCGATTTCGCCCTGCACGGCGCCGATCTGGTGTTGCATCGCTACAGCGACTGGTCGGCCCTGGCCCGGGCCTATCAGCGCGGCAGGAGTCTCTTCGAGGGGCGCAACCTGCTGCCCGCCTTCGAGGCCGACTGGCGGTTGCTGCGGCAGTCGCCGGTCAGCCCCTGGCGTCCGGCGCTGCAGGGGGTGGTGGGGCATGACCTTCTGGAGCGCTCCCGGCAGGCCGTACGGGCCTGGCGGTCCGATCCCCGGCACTGGGTGCTGGCGCTGGCCGCGGTGCGTGAGCCCGAACTGGCGGCGCGCCAGGGGCCAGCGGGGCCGGTGTCCGCGGCGCGGCGCGACGATGCCCGACAGTACCTGGCCGAGACCCTCGACCTGCACCCCGACGAGGGAATCGAGGCGCTTTCACGCTACTGGTTGCCGGCCCAGGCGCACCATCTCAACCAGCTGGCCGCGGATGCCGCCCATGGCGCCCTGCCGCCGGCGGAGACCTCCTTTGGCCACGCCGACCCGGAAGGGTTGGTCCAGCGCGCTAGCCTGCGTCGCGGCAGCCGGCATGCGGCCACCATTCACATGGCCGAGAAGTACGCCTTCTACCTGCAGATGGCCATGGACAGCGAGGGGTTCGACGCCGAGGGCCTGGCGTCGCTCGCCGATGCCCTGAGCGCCTCCCTGTGCCGTTTCTACCCGGATGCCCGCCGCCTGATGGAGGCCTGGGCGAGCTGGGAGGGGCTGTTGCCGGAGGAGGAACAGCCCTCCCTGGCCCTCGAGATCCGCTGGCACGAGGAGGACCCCGGCAGTCTGCTCCACTGGCTCGACTGGCGTGCCGGCGAATGGCAGGAGCCGGGCCCCCGGCCCAGCCTCAGCGTGTTCACTTCCATGGCGCTGGTGGGGCCGCTCAACAGCGCGGCCTGGAGCCTGCCCCACCCGGAGAGCGAACGTGAGTGCGTGGCGATTCGCGAGTGGGTCGATGGCCACTACGGCCTCCAGGGCGCCGAGGAGCTGGGCGAGTTCCTGGAGTTCCTGCTCGAGTCCGGCGACCGTCAGGAGTACCTGATCAACTATGCGCCCTACACCCTCAATGCTGCCCGGCTTGGCTCCGAGATCGCTACCCTGGAGTCCGGCGAGTGCAGCGATGAGGAGCGCACTCACCTGCTGCGCCTGCAGCGGGTCCGGGACAACGAGGACGGCTGCAACGAGACCGACATGGCCGCCTGGGACCTGGCCCAGGTGGTGGATCTGGCCATCGCCGCCCGCCAGCTCGGCTGGCTGGAGGAGGGCGCCTTCGTGTCGGTGCTGGAGCGCGCCTATGGTCTGGCGGCGGCCCACTATTCGGGGTGGGAGGCCTATGCGCGAGGGCTCTACGCCGGCTTCTCCTTCTTCATGGGCGAGACCCCGGAGCGGGAGAGCTTTCTCGCCGGCTTTCGCCAGGCCCTGATCGCCTGGCTGACCGCTGCCCCGCCCCTGGCGGGCCCCTGGGCGAGCCTCGAGTTTCCCGGGGCACGCCCCCGCCACTGGGCGCCGATGCATGTCGACACCCTGCCGGGAGATTCACGTACCCTGCACTGAGGCCTGCTTCTGGGCTCGCCACCCGACCGGGGCTGGTTTATAGTCGGTTTGTCTAAACGAGGCTCCACCTGTCGGGAGCTATGTGTTACAGCGAGCCGCCGACAGGCCGCTATGGCAGTGATACCGGATGCCGGCACCACTGCCAAAGCGATGACTCCCCCCTCGACGCCCTGCGTATCTGCGCGCGGCCGGGGCGCGGCTCCGGAGAGAGGTCACCGCTGGAATGGACGTCACGCCGTCGTGCCGCGCTCTGGGTGTTGTTCTGTCGCTGGCCCTGCTGGCCGGCTGCGCCTCCGCTCCTCGCGATGTCGCTTCCCGCGACGCGGATGAGTCCTACTTCGCCCGCCAGTTGCCCGGCTTATCCGGCGACTGGGGGGTGGCAATGTCTCCGGTGGACAACCCCATTCTCGAGGCGCGCAGCCAGGGCAACCCGCCCCCCGCGCTGATCCAGCAGGCCCTGCTGGCCCAGCATGAGCGCTGGGTGGGTACCCCCTATCGCATCGGTGGCACCTCCTTCCAGGGGGTCGACTGTTCGGCCCTGGTGCAGAATGTCTTCGAGGAGACCTTCCGCCTATCGCTGCCCCGCACCACCGGCGAGCAGGTCCACCAGGGCCAGCCGGTGTCGCGTGGCGAGCTCGTGCCCGGCGATCTGGTCTTCTTCCGCCCGCCCGGCCGCTACGACCACGTCGGCATCTACCTGGGGGAGGGGCGCTTCCTGCACGCCTCCAGCTCCCGCGGGGTGATGATCTCGCGGCTCGATAATCGCTACTGGCAGCGCCATTACTGGCAGGCGCGTCGCACCCTGGAGCCCACCCACCTGGCCCAGCGCGCGCAGGTCAGCGGACAGGGCTGATTCGCGCCGCTCTGCAGATCGCGAGCATGGATGGCATGATCCATAACCGAACCCGCGCCTGGTGGCGTGCAACCCTGGCGCTCAGCCTGGGCTCCTTCCTGGTGTTCATCAACCTCTACGCGCCCCAGCCGCTGCTGCCCGAACTGCGCGAGGCCTACGGCGTCTCCACCCTGGCGGTGGGGCTGGTGATGTCGGTGGCGACCCTGGCCCTGGCGGCCTCGCTGCTGGTCTTCGGGCCGCTGTCGGATGCCATCGGTCGCGCGGCCATCATGCGCCTGACGCTGCTGGCGGCCGGCGCGCTTTCGCTGGGACTGGCGCTGGCGCCGAGCTTCGAGGCCTTGCTGGTGCTGCGTGGGCTGCAGGGCTTCGTGCTGGGGGGGCTGCCTGCGGTGGCCATCGCCTGGATGGGGGATGAGTTCGAGCCCGCGGCGATGCTCCCGGCGGTCGGGCTCTACATCGGCGCCAACACCCTGGGCGGCATCAGTGGCCGACTGGTGGGCGGGGCCGTGGGTGAGGTGGCTGGGAGTTCGGCCAGCTTCCTGGCGGTCGGGGTGATCACCCTGGCGGGGCTGGCCGTGTTCTGGAAGCTACTGCCGGCGTCCAGGGGCTTCACCCCGCGTCCCTTCGAACTGCGTGGCGCACTGAACGACCTGGCCGGGCATCTGCGCAACCCGCTGCTGCTGGCCGCCTACCTGCTGGGTGGGCTCAACTTCCTGATCTTCATCAACCAGTACAGCTACCTGACCTTTCGCCTGGCCGAGGCGCCCTTCGGGCTGGGGCCGAGCGTGCTGGGGTTGATCTTCCTGACCTACCTGGGCGGCACCTTGGGCTCGTCGCTCTCCGGCCGGCTGGGGCGGCGCCTGTCTCCGACCGCCTGCATGATGCTGGGTATCCTGATCCTGATGGGCGGGACTCTGGTGACTCTGGCGGGCTCATTGGCACTGATCGTGCTGGGCCTGACCATCAACTCCTTTGGCTTCTTCCTGGCCCACGCCATGGCCTCGAACTGGGTGGGGCGCCACGCGGGGAAGGCAAGGGGAAGTGCCTCGGCGCTCTATCTGGTCTTCTACTACAGCGGCGCGAGCCTTGGTGCCTTCTGGTTCGAGCCGTTCTGGCGGGCGGGTGCCTGGCCCGGTGTGGCGGCGGGCTCCTGGCTGGTGCTGGGCATCACCCTGGGAATTGCCGCCTGGCTATGGCGCCGACAGCCGGCATGATCACCCCCTGCCACAATGCCCCGTTGGATGAAGCACCGGTTGTCGCCCGACTACATCGTCGGCAGGAAGGGGGCTCCAGGGGCAGTGACCCTATGCGAGGGGGATCCTTTTCTGGCCAGCCCGGCGCGCCAGCGCGAGGGGACCAGCCCTCGCGTGACTTTCACATTCCTTGAGCGATTTCGGGCTAGAATGAGCCGCACAGAGTCAATCAGCGGTGGTCAAAGCGTCAGCAAGGTTGACATTGAACCCAGTTAAAAACAGTGTTCACTAACATGGCCACCCCGCTAGTGGGACGCCACGGGCTCGTGCCAATCTGGCGCAGTCCAACAGCTTTTCTTCAGGAGGTTTTTCATGAAGCGACTTCTTCCCATTCTCGCCATCGGCGCCCTGACCCTGGCTGGCTGCGCCAACACGGCGCCCTATGGCGGGAACGTCTATACCGGCAGCCAGGCGGGGTCCGCCCAGACCGTCGCCTTCGGCACCATCGAGGCCGTTCGTGTGGTGCAGATCCAGGCCGACAGCCGCGCCGGAGGCATCATCGGTACCGGTGGTGGTGCCGTCATCGGCGGCCTGCTCGGCCGCCAGGTAGGTGGCGGCTCCGGTCGCGACCTGGCCACCGCTGCTGGCGTGATCGGTGGTGCCGTGGGCGGCTCGCGCATCGAGGATGCCGCCAACCGCGTCAACGCGCTGGAGATGGAAATTCGTCGCGATGACGGCCAGCGGGTCGTGGTCGTGCAGAAGGCCGACCAGCGCTTCCAGACCGGCCAGCGGGTACGCCTGATCGGCAGCGGTGCCAACGTGACCGTGGCCCCTTACTGAGCCCCTGGCGCCATCCCCTGGCGGTCAGCTGAAAGCAGAAGGCCCGCGGAGTAACCCGCGGGCCTTCTGCTTTCAAGGGCCTTACTTTCAAGGGCCTTGACTGCCTCCGTGACGGCTCAGTGGAGGTCGACCTTGTTCATCGCCCAGCCGGCAAGCTTCCAGCCGACCAGGCCAATGATCACTATCAGCAGCACGGTCAGCAGGATCTCCACCGGGCGTACCAGCACGGTGGCCCCCAGGACGGCAAGCGCAAGCCCCCACAGGGTCCGGTTGTCACCATGGCTCTTGAGCAGTTCAGGCAGCACGCGATCCAGCGCCGGGCTGACGCTACTCCAGCGGTTGATGGTGAGGAAGAGAATCGCCACGAAGGCGATCAGCCAGATTACTACTTGGGTCATGGACAGATCTCCAGACAAGGGTGTCAGACGGGTATCAAAAAGGGTGCCGGCTAGGTTAGCCGTGGCCGCACTCCGACGCAACTGTCCATAGGTCAAGCCCCGGCGGCGTCCTCGTGCCTCAATTTCCCGCTTCAGGCCCGGGCGTGAACACCTTTCAGGATAGGGTTTGCGATCCTGAAAATCCTCCATGCCCCTGACAGCCACCCCTGCCACGCGTTACCATGTTGGGACATGCACTCACCGAAAGGTTCTTTAATGCAGATTGCGCAGAACTCCGTTGTCGCGTTCCACTACACCCTGACCAACGACTCAGGTGAAGTGCTGGACAGCTCGGAAGGCCGTGAGCCGCTGACCTATCTCCATGGCGCCGGCAACATCATTCCGGGCCTCGAGAAAGAGTTGGAAGGTCGCCAGGCGGGCGACTCTCTAAGCGCCGTGGTCGCGCCGGGCGAGGGCTACGGCGAGAAGCAGGAGCAGCTGGTCCAGGAAGTCCCCCGTGACGCCTTCCAGGGCGTGGAGGGCATCGAGCCGGGCATGCAGTTCCAGGCACAGACCCAGGGCGGTCCGCTGATGGTCACCGTGACCAAAGTGGAGGGCGACACCGTCACCGTCGACGGTAACCATCCGCTGGCGGGGCAGACCCTCAACTTCGCCGTTGAGATCGCCTCGGTGCGCGAGGCAAGCGAAGAAGAGATCGAGCACGGCCACGTGCATGGTGAAGGTGGTCATCAGCACTGAGCATCGGCACCGAGTCGTCCGCGACAGCTGACACGACAGGCCGACACGACAAGAAGGGGCAGCCATCCGGCTGCCCCTTCTTTCTGGTCGCACAGGAAGCGTTTGGTCTCATGAGACACAGGCGCAAAAAAAGGGGAGGCAGGCGCCTCCCCAAGGTTCCAGTGTTACCGCAGTGCCATGATCGGCCGATCCGGTATCAGCCGAACTGGTTCATGGTGTTGTCCTTGCCACCGGCCTTGAGTGCGGCCTCGCCGTGGAAGAACTCCTTGTGGTCGTCGCCGATGTTGGAACCGGCCATGTCCTGGTGCTTGACGGTGGCGATGCCCTCGCGGATCTCGCGTCGCTGCACGCCTTCCACGTAGGCCAGCATGCCCTCGTCGCCGAAGTAGCCCTTGGCCAGGCTGTCGGTGGACAGGGCCGCGGTGTGGTAGGTCGGCAGGGTGATCAGGTGGTGGAAGATACCGGCTTCACGGGCGCCATCGCGCTGGAAGTTGCGGGTCCACTCGTCGGCCAGCTGACCCAGCTCGGTGGCGTCGTACTCGGCGCTCATCAGCTTGGCGCGCTCGTAGGCCGACACGTCCTTGCCTTCCTTCTCCCAGGCGTCGAACACCTGCTGGCGGAAGTTGAGGGTCCAGTTGAAGGAGGGCGAGTTGTTGTAGACCAGCTTGGCGTCCGGGCAGACCTCGCGGATGCGGTTGACCATGGCGGCGATCTGGCCGACGTGGGGCTTCTCGGTCTCGATCCACAGCAGGTCGGCGCCGTTCTGCAGGCTGGTGATGCAGTCCAACACCACGCGGTCCTCGCCGGTGCCCGGCTTGAACTGGTAGAGGCCGGAGGCGAGTCGCTTGACCTTGACCAGCTTGCCGTTCTGCTTGATCACCACGTCGCCGTTGTCGATGTCGGAGGCGGAGACGATCTCCTCCCCGTCGAGGAAGCTGTTGTACTGGTCGCCCAGGTCGCCAGGCTCATTGGTCACGGCGATCTTCTGGGTCAGGCCGGCGCCCAGGGAGTCGGTGCGGGCGACGATGACGCCATCATCCACGCCCAGCTCCAGGAAGGCGTAGCGCACGGCGTTGATCTTGGCCAGGAAGTCTTCGTGGGGCACGGTGACCTTGCCGTCCTGGTGGCCGCACTGCTTCTCGTCGGAGACCTGGTTCTCGAGCTGGATACAGCAGGCACCCGCCTCGATCATCTTCTTGGCCAGCAGGTAGGTGGCCTCGGCGTTGCCGAACCCGGCGTCGATGTCGGCGATGATCGGCACCACGTGGGTCTCGTGGTTGTCGATCTTGGCGATCAGTTCGTCGGCGCGGGCGCTGTCGCCGGCCTTCTGGGCCTCTTCCAGATCGCGGAACAGGTGGTTCAGCTCCCACGCATCGGCCTGGCGCAGGAAGGTGTAGAGTTCCTCGATCAGGCCGGCCACGGTGGTCTTCTCGTGCATGGACTGGTCGGGCAGCGGGCCGAACTCGGAGCGCAGGGCGGCGACCATCCACCCGGAAAGGTAGAGGTAGCGACGCTTGGTGGTGCCGAAGTGCTTCTTGATGGAGATCAGCTTCTGCTGGCCGATGAAACCGTGCCAGCAGCCCAGGGACTGGGTGTACTGGGCGGTGTCGGCGTCGTAGGCAGCCATGTCATCGCGCATGATCTTTGCGGTGTACTTGGCGATGTCCAGTCCGGTCTTGAAACGGTTCTGGGCACGCATGCGGGCAGCGTTCTCGGGGCTGATAGCTGCCCACTTACCGCGCTGAGCCTCGCGAAGGTTGGTCACTGTCTTGATATCGTCCTGGTATGACATGGGCCGTTCTCCTCGGATCGGGTCATTGGCTTGCCGGTAGCGGCTTATGCTGCACCTGCGAAGTGGATTCAGGTTCGTTCATCGCCGCCGGCTTGTCTCTGCGGCCTTGGTCGAACCCTGGCAAATTTGAAACGAGTGTATGAAGGCACCAGTGACTCCGTTGTCAAACAGTCGTTTTGACATTCGCCATGGCAAGCACTATGGCCCATGCCCACTGGCTTCAACAATGGGCTCTTAGGGGAAGAGGGCGTTGTAACTCGACTACAGGAAGGGCCGAACAGGCCCTGGCCGTGTAGTCATTTTTCGTTTGAAGGGGGCGTGACGGGGTCAGGCTTCGCGGAGATCGAGGCGCATATTGCGGTGCGGAATACCGGCGTCGAGGAACTCGTCACCGAAGGCCGAGAAGCCCAGGCGCTCGTAGAAGGACAGGGCGTGGGTCTGGGCGGCCAGTTCCACGGCGGTGTGGCCCTCGCGGCGGGCCGTCTCGATGGCGGCCGCCATCAGCGCCGCGCCGATTCCCGAGTCACGGGCCTCGGCCAGCACGGCGACACGGCCGATATGGGCGTCGGGGAGCAGTCGCGCAGTGCCTACCGGGGTGCCACCCTGCAGTGCCAGGAAGTGGCGGCTATCGCCGTCGCGGCCGTCCCACTCCTCCTCGAGGGGAACATGCTGCTCCTCGATGAAGACGATCCGGCGGATCTCGCCGGCCGCTTCGCCGAGGGCTTCCCAGCTGCCTTCATGGATGATCAGTGTGCGTTTCGTCATCGCGACGGCCTCTTCGCGGTCCAGGGCGGGTCCGGCGACATCCCGGTCACTCATCTGTCTCAACCTCCCAGGACAGGCTGCCGGCGTCGAGCAGGGCGGCCAGCAGCTGGGCGGCGCCCTCGATGTCGAGCAGTTGCGCGTCCAGTGGTGCGTTACCGGCCAGGGCCTTTGCCAGCGGCAGCGAGCAGTCGGCGCCGTCGCCGTCGGCGAACAGCGTGGCGCACTCGTTGTCCAGGGCGCGCCAGGCGAAGCGCGAGCCGGGGCTGCGCACGAGCATCTCGCCTTCCTGTAGTGCCGCAACAAGCGCGTCGGGGTCGGTAGGCATCTCGCTGGACACCAGCTGGTCGACGTACTTGGGCTGGGTCATCACCCGGCCGAACCACTGGGCCAGCTGGGCCGGGTCGTCGAGGGTCTCGAGAATCAGCCCACGCATGCGCGCCACGGCATCGTCGTCGAGTTCGGCGGGATCCGCCGGCGGTACCATGCCGGCATCGGCGTAGCGCCGTGAGGGCGGTAGCTGCTCGCCGAGAAAGTCGGCAAAGGAGGTGATCGCCTCGTCGGCGGAGGGGGCGCGGAAGCCCACCGACAGGGTGAGGCAGTCGTCGGACTGGCTGACGCCGAGATGGGACCAGCCGGGGGGCAGGTAGAGCATGTCGCCCGGCTCCAGCACCCAGTCGTCGTCATCCTCGACCGCGAAGCGCTCGAGGATGCGCAGGTCGATGCCGTCGATGATGGGGGCATCGTCACCGACCTTGCCGCCCAGTTGCCAGCGGCGCTGGCCATTGCCCTGGAGCAGGAAGACATCGTACTGGTCCACATGGGGGCCGACGCTGCCGCCCGGCGGGGCGTAGCTGATCATGATGTCGTCGAGCCGCCAGCGGGGCAGGAAGTCGAAGGCCTCGAGCAGCTCGGCTACCTCGGGCACGTAGTGGTCCACCGCCTGGACCAGCAGGCTCCAGTCCCGCTCGGGCAGCCGGGCGAAGGTGCGCTCGTCGAAGGGCCCGTGGCTGACCTGCCAGGGGCCCTTGGCGCCGTGCTTCTCCACCAGGCGCGCCTCGATGCCCTCCTCGCAGGCAAGCCCCGCCAGCTCGTCGGGGTCCAGCGGGCATTCGAAGTCGGCAAAGGCGCCGCGGATCAGCAGCGGCTTCTGCTGCCAGAAGTCGCGCAGGAACTCGGCGGGGGTCAGGCCGCCGAGCATGGCGAGCGGGGTATCGGCGGAGGCGTTCACAGCCGGCGCGCCTGGGCTTCGGCGTTGCCGATATAGGTGGCCGGGCTCAACGCCTTGAGTTCAGTCTTCACCGCCTCGGGCAGTTCCAGCGTATCGATGAAGGCGGCAAAGCCGGCCTGGTCGATGCGCTTGCCGCGGGTCAGCTCCTTGAGCTTCTCGTAGGGCTTCTCGATGCCGTAGCGGCGCATCACCGTCTGGATCGGCTCGGCGAGCACCTCCCAGCTGGCGTCCAGGTCCTCGGCGATGCGCGCCGGGTTGGCCTCGAGCTTGCCGATGCCCTTGAGGGAGGCCTCGTAGGCGATCAGGCCGTAGGCCAGACCCACGCCCAGGTTGCGCAGCACCGTGGAGTCGGTGAGGTCGCGCTGCCAGCGGGAGATCGGCAGCTTCTGGGCCAGGTGGCCGAGGATGGCGTTGGCCAGCCCCAGGTTGCCCTCGGAGTTCTCGAAGTCGATGGGGTTGACCTTGTGGGGCATGGTCGATGAGCCGATCTCGCCCTCGACGGTCCGCTGCTTGAAGTAGCCCAGCGAGATGTAGCCCCAGACGTCGCGATCGAAGTCGATCAGGATGGTGTTGAAGCGGCAGATGGCGTCGAACAGCTCGGCGATGTAGTCGTGGGGCTCGATCTGGGTGGTATAGGGGTTGAAGGTCAGCCCCAGGCCCTCGACGAAGGAGCGGGCGTTGCCTTCCCAGTCCACCTCCGGGTAGGTGGCCAGGTGGGCATTGTAGTTGCCCACCGCGCCGTTGATCTTGCCGAGCATCTTGACGCCTTCGATCTGCCTGAGCTGGCGGCGCAGGCGATAAGCGACGTTGGCCATTTCCTTGCCCAGGGTGGTGGGGCTCGCCGTCTGCCCGTGGGTGCGCGAGAGCATCGGCAGGGCGGCATGCTCGCGTGCCAGGGCGGCGATGTCGTCGGCGACTCGCTGCATCACCGGGAGCAGGCTCTTCAGCCCGTCGGTCAGCATCACACCGTGGGAGAGGTTGTTGATGTCCTCGCTGGTGCAGGCGAAATGCACGAACTCGGTGATGGCGTGCAGCTCCGGCTGGCCGACGATCTGCTCCTTGAGGAAGTACTCCACCGCCTTGACGTCGTGGTTGGTGGTGCGCTCGATCTCCTTGATACGCTCGGCGTCCTCCAGCGAGAAGTCGCGGATCAGCGCCTCCAGGAAGGCGGTGGCCTCGGCGGAGAGCGGCGGCACCTCGGTCACCCCGGCCAGCTCGGCTAGGCGCTGGAGCCAGCGGACCTCGACGATCACGCGGGCGCGGATCAGGCCGAACTCGCTGAAGTGTTCGCGCAGGGCCGCGGCCTTGCCGGCGTAGCGGCCGTCGACCGGGGAGAGGGCGGTAAGGGCGGACAGGGGAAGCGAAGAGTGCGACAGGGCGTGCATGGTTGGGGTTCCGGGTCGATGAAAGCGGTGGAAGAAAAGGGTGGATGAGGGCTCAGGCCAGCTGGTCCAGGGCCTTCTTCAGGGCGCCGCGCTGGACGACCAGCTTCCAGCGCCGTCCGCCCTGCTGGTGCCACAGCAGGGCGAAGCGGATGCCGCCGAGCAGGATGGCGCGGACCCGCTCGGGCATCATGCGCTGCTGCAGCAGCGTGGGGTCACCCTGCACCATGATGCGGGTCTTGAGTGTAGAGAGCGTCTCCTGATAGGCCTCGCCGAGGCTGGCGATGACGTTCTCATGAGTCTCGCCGAAGTGCTCGGCCTGGCCCTGGATGCGCACCAGGCGGCTGCCGAGGTCGTCCATCATGGCGTCGTTGGTGCGCAGCTGGTTCATCAACAGCAGCAGTGAGAAGCCGTAGCGCAGCACCACGGGATTGGCCTGCTTGCGGCCCACCAGCGCCTCGAGCACCTCGAGGCCGCGGCGCAGGTTGTTGGGATGGCCGCCATAGATCGCCTCGAAGCTCGCCGGGTTGGTGTCCAGGGTGGCACGGATCAGCGTGTCCCAGGCGCGCGGGTCGACCTGGCCGGTGCGGGCCAGCTCGTCGACCAGGCTGGCGGCCTGGAAGACGCCGGCCAGGGCCAGGGCCTGGCGGGTGGTGGGGTCATCGGGGATGCGGTGGATCGGCGTCGAGGCGGTCATGCGGCATGCTCCTTGGCGTTCCAGGTGTCGCGGATCACGCCGCCACCCAGGCAGATCTCGCCATCGTAGAGCACCAGCGACTGCCCGGGGGTGACGGCGCGCTGGGGGTCATCGAACAGCACCTCGACGCCACCATCCGTGAGGGTGCGCATGCGGCAGGGCACGTCGGACTGGCGATAGCGAGTCTTGGCGGTGAGTCGCGCTTCCCCGGCAGGCGGCTCGCCGGCGACCCAATCCATGGCCTCGGTGGCCAGCGAATCCGTATAGAGCAGCGGATGATGCTTGCCCTGCACGGCGATCAGCACGTTGCGTTCGAGATCCTTGGCGGCCACGTACCAGGGATCCTCGGGGTGGTTGGCCAGCCCCCCGATCCCGAGCCCCTGGCGCTGGCCCAGGGTGTAGTACATCAGGCCCATGTGCTCGCCGATCACCTCGCCCTCCGGCGTCTCGATCACGCCGGGCTGGGCCGGCAGATACTGCAGCAGGAAGTCGCGGAAGCGCCGTTCGCCGATGAAGCAGATGCCGGTGGAGTCCTTCTTGCGGGCGGTGACCAGGTCGTGGCGCTCGGCGATGGCGCGCACCTCGGGCTTCTCCAGTTCGCCCACCGGGAACAGGGTGCGGGCGATGGCGGCTTCGGGCACGGCATGCAGGAAGTAGCTTTGATCCTTGTTGGCATCGAGTCCCTTGAGCAAGCGAGGGCGGCCGCCGCGGATGCCGCCACGCACATAGTGGCCGGTAGCGATCTTCTCGGCCCCGAGCATCTCGGCGTACTCCAGGAACACCTTGAACTTGATCTCGCGGTTGCAGAGGATGTCTGGGTTCGGCGTGCGCCCGGCCTTGTACTCGGCCAGGAAGTGCTCGAAGACGTTGTCCCAGTACTCCGCGGCGAAGTTGGCGGTGTGCAGCCGGATGCCGAGCCTGTCGCAGACGGCCTCGGCGTCGGCCAGGTCGGCCTTGGCGGTGCAGTATTCGGTGCCATCGTCCTCGTCCCAGTTCTTCATGAACAGGCCTTCGACCTGATAACCCTGCTCGAGCAGCAGCAGGGCGGACACGGAGGAGTCGACGCCGCCGGACATGCCGACGATCACCTTGCCTGGGGTGGCGGTCATGGGCGCTCTCGGATTCGGTGGATCACAAATGGTCGCGAATTATACATGAAGATGGCGCCGGTCGCCGAGGCGCCTACCGTTCGTGAAGTACCTCCATGGGGTAGAAGCGCCCGGCCAGGGCGTCGCGGATGCGACGCAGCACCAGCGGGCTTCTCAGGCGCCCCTCGCGTTCCAAGGCCTCCAGTTGCTCCAGGGTGAGCCAGTGCACGGCGTGGATGGCTGGATCCAGGTCGCTGCCCAGGTGCGCCAGCGCCATGCCGAAGAAGGCGTGGCTGTGGAAGGTCTTGCCGTCCGGGGCCCGGTAGACGTACATCCCCAGATAGTCGGTGATGCCGACATGCCACGCGGTCTCCTCGGCCGCCTCACGCAGAGCGGCGTCGCGGATGCGCTCGCCAGGCTCCAGGTGGCCGGCGGGCTGGTTGAACAGAGTGTGAGGGCCGCCGCGGTCCTCCTCCACCATCAGGAAAGCGCCGGCGCGCTCTATCACGCAGGACACGGTCACAAAGGGCTGCCAGCGGCTCATCGCTTGCCTCCTCGGGCATTGGGTTTGCGCCGCGGCGCCGGGGCGTGCAGGGTCTCGCGGCGCCACTCGCCCGGTGCCAGGCCCTCGAGCCGCCAGGGGCCGATGGCCACGCGCACCAGGCGCAGGGTGGGATGGCCGACATGAGCGGTCATGCGCCGCACCTGACGGTTTCGCCCCTCGCTGATGGTCAGCTCCAGCCAGGTGGTGACCGGGTGGCGTTTCGGTTCCAGCGGTGGGTCGCGCTCGGGCAGGCCGCTCGACTCGAGGCGCTGCACTCTGGCGGGTTTCGTCATGCCGTCCTTCAGTTCGACCCCGGTGCGCAGCGCCTGCAGGGCGGCATCATCGGGCACCCCCTCCACCTGGACCCGGTAGGTCTTGGGTTGCTTGTGGCGCGGGTGGCTGATCCGGTGGATCAGCTCGCCGTCATCGCTGAGCAGCAGGAGTCCCTCGGAGTCATGGTCGAGCCGACCAGCAGGGTAGATGCCGGGCACGTCAATGATGTCCGCCAGGGTGGCGCGGCGCTCTCCTTCACCGCTCTCGCGATCGGTGAACTGGGACAGCATGCGGTAGGGCTTGTGAAGTAGATAGAGGAGGCTCATCCAGCAAGCTTACCGGCAAGCGCGTGACGATGTCAGTGCGGGGCGCGAGGCGAGGGGCGAGGGGCGTTAGCCTTATTGCCCATGCGACATATCGGGTAGGCTGATATAATGATCTGACTCGCCGGGAGCGCCCTCGTCGTTCCGGGACCTGTCAGAACTGCGTCTGCCGGGTCGATGCCCGTTGGCATCCCCCATGCCCTGCTATTCCAGACGAGTTGTTCCAAGGTCCCCTATCGAGGCATCGTGAGCGCGCGCTACCGATCCAGTTTCATGCCACTGCCGCGACCAGAGAGACCAACGTCAACATGTCAAAAACGCCGAAGATTATCTACACGCTCACCGACGAAGCGCCGGCCCTGGCCACCTTTTCCCTGCTGCCGATCATCGACGCCTTCACCGACGCTGCCGGCGTCGAAATGGAGACTCGTAACATCTCTCTCGCGGCTCGGATTCTCTCCCAGTTCCCCGATTACCTGACTGAAGAGCAGCGCGTCGAGGATCATCTGGCCGAACTTGGCGCCCTGGCAAAGACGCCGGAGGCCAACATCATCAAGCTGCCCAATATCAGTGCCTCCATGCCGCAGCTTCGCGCCGTGATCAAGGAGCTGCAGGGGCAGGGCTACAAGTTGCCGGACTACCCGGACGAGCCGAGCAGCGACGCAGAGAAAGAGATCAAGGCGCGCTACGACAAGACCCAGGGCAGTGCCGTCAATCCGGTGCTGCGTGAGGGTAACTCCGACCGCCGCGCGCCCAGGGCGGTCAAGGAGTATGCCCGCAAGTATCCCCACCAGATGGGGGAGTGGAGCCAGGCCTCTCGTACCCACGTGTCTCACATGCACGGTGGCGACTTCTACCACGGCGAGAAGTCGATGACCCTGGATCGCGCCCGTAACGTGAAGATGGAGCTGATCACCGCCAGCGGTGAGACCCGGGTGCTCAAGCCCCGGGTCGAGCTGCTGGATGGCGAGATCATCGACAGCATGTTCATGAGCAAGAAGGCGCTGCTCGACTTCTACGAGCGCGAGATCGAGGATGCCCGCAAGACCGGCGTGATGTTCTCCCTGCACGTCAAGGCCACCATGATGAAGGTCTCGCACCCTATCGTGTTCGGCCACTGCGTGCGGATGTTTTACAAGGAGGCCTTCGCGAAGCACGGCAAGCTGTTCGATGAGCTGGGGATCGATGTCAACAACGGCATGGCCAACCTCTACGAGAAGATTGACACCCTGCCCGAGAGCCAGCGTGACGAGATCATCCGCGATCTGCACGCCTGCCACGACGAGCGCCCGGAGCTGGCCATGGTGGACTCGGCACGCGGGATCACCAACTTCCACTCGCCCAGCGACGTGATCGTCGACGCCTCGATGCCGGCCATGATCCGCGCCGGCGGCAAGATGTACGGCGCCGACGGCCGCCTGAAGGACGTCAAGGCGGTGATGCCGGAGTCGACCTTCGCCCGCATTTACCAGGAGATGATCAACTTCTGCAAGTGGCACGGCGCCTTCGACCCGGCCACCATGGGCACCGTGCCCAACGTCGGCCTGATGGCGCAGAAGGCGGAAGAGTACGGCTCCCACGACAAGACATTCGAGGTGCCCGAGGCCGGTGTGGCCAACATCACCGACCTGGATACCGGCGAGGTGCTGCTCACCCAGAACGTCGAGGAGGGTGACATCTGGCGGATGTGCCAGGTCAAGGACGCGCCGGTCCGCGACTGGGTCCAGCTCGCCGTGAACCGCTGCCGCGACTCCGGGATGCCGGCGGTCTTCTGGCTCGACCCCTACCGTCCCCACGAGAACGAGCTGATCAAGAAGGTACGCGCCTACCTCAAGGAGCACGACACCGATGGGCTCGACATCCAGATCATGTCCCAGGTACGCGCCATGCGCTACACCCTGGAGCGCTTGATCCGTGGCCTCGATACCATCTCGGTGACCGGTAACATCCTGCGTGACTACCTCACCGACCTCTTCCCGATCCTGGAACTGGGCACCAGCGCCAAGATGCTCTCCATCGTTCCGTTGATGAACGGCGGCGGCCTGTTCGAGACCGGCGCCGGCGGTTCCGCGCCCAAGCACGTCCAACAGCTGCTCGAGGAGAACCATCTGCGCTGGGACAGCCTCGGTGAGTTCCTGGCCATGACCGCCTCTCTGGAGCACCTCGCCAAGCAGTATGGCAATGCTCGGGCGAAGCTGCTGGCGGATGCGCTTGACAAGGCTACCGGCCAGTTCCTTGAGCATAACAAGTCGCCTTCGCGCAAGGTCGGCGAACTGGACAATCGGGGCAGCCATTTCTATCTGGCCCTATACTGGGCCCAGGCGTTGGCTGGCCAGGACGAAGACGCCGAGCTCAAGGCATCGTTCAGCCGCCTGGCCGAGACGCTTGAGACCCAGGAGGAAGTGATTCTCGAAGAGTTGAATGGGGTGCAGGGCCAGCCAGTTGATATCGAGGGTTACTACCACCCGAACTACGAGCTGACCGAGGCGGTCATGCGCCCGAGCGCTACCCTCAACGCCGCCCTGGCCTTGGTGGCCAAGGGTTGATAGCTCCCTCGTCGCAGTCGATGGTCGCAGTACCAGCCGAGTGAGTCGGCCCCTGCCTGGATAACGGGCAGGGGCCTTTGCGTTTAGGGGTGCAATGAACCCAGCCGGCCCGGCGACGTCCAAGTGACTCGATCTACCCGATCGCCGGCCCGTCAAACGAGTCGTATCCCGCTATGTGGCAAAGAGAGAACTGGTGCAGCATGACCCGCCCCCCCGGCACCGAGGAGGAGGGCGACCTGTCGGTGCAGAGCGCCGAACCCGAGCAGGCCCGCCCGCCATTGTACAAGGTGCTGTTGCACAATGATGACTTCACCCCCATGGAGTTCGTCGTGGAGGTGCTCCAGACCTTTTTCCACCTGGATAGCGAGACCGCGGTGCAGGTGATGTTAACGGTGCATACCCAAGGCAAGGCGACCTGCGGCATCTTCACCCGTGATATCGCGGAAACCAAAAGCCATCAAGTCAATCAATACGCTAGAGAGTGTCAGCATCCGCTGCTGTCGGATATCGAGGCGGCGGACTGACTCACCCCCCCGGACATGGTCGCCACGGGTGGACATTGCCTGCCGTTGGCAGCAAGGCTTGCAACGGCGGCATTTGTGCCCGATGTTGATGATGCCGGATGACGAAAGATCCGACGCGATGCCCTGGGCGGCAAGAAGGGGACTGCCATGCTGAGCAAAGAACTTGAACTGACCCTGAACACGGCGTTCACCGTGGCGCGCTCCAAGCGGCACGAGTTCATGACCGTGGAGCACCTGCTGCTGGCGCTGCTCGACAACGCCTCGGCGGCAGATGTGCTGCGAGCCTGCGGGGCCAACCTCGACAAGCTGCGCTCCGATCTTCAGGACTTCATCAATTCCACCACGCCGCTGATTCCCGAGGATCAGTCCGACCGCGAGACCCAGCCGACCCTGGGTTTCCAGCGCGTGCTCCAGCGCGCGGTCTTCCACGTGCAGTCCTCCGGGAAGAGCGAGGTCACCGGGGCCAATGTGCTGGTGGCGATCTTTTCCGAGCAGGAGAGTCAGGCGGTCTACTTCCTGAAACAGCAGAACGTCGCGCGGGTGGATGCCGTCAACTACATCGCTCACGGCATCTCCAAGGTGGCCGGGCATGGCCATAGCCCGTCGGCTGCCTCCTCGGAGTCCGAGGAGAGCGAGGAGAGCGGCAGCGAGAACGGGTCCAACCCGCTCACCGGCTTTGCCACCAACCTCAACGAACAGGCCCGCATGGGCAAGATCGACCCGTTGATCGGTCGCGAGCAGGAACTCGAGCGGGTGGTGCAGATCCTCGCCCGGCGGCGCAAGAACAACCCGCTGCTGGTCGGCGAGGCCGGCGTGGGCAAGACCGCCATCGCCGAGGGACTGGCCAAGCGCATCGTCGAGGAGGACGTGCCCGAGGTGATCAGCGACGCCGTGGTCTACTCGCTGGACATGGGCGCGCTGCTCGCCGGCACCAAGTACCGCGGCGACTTCGAGAAGCGCCTCAAGGGCCTGCTGTCCGAGCTTCGCAAGCAGCCCAATGCCATCCTGTTCATCGACGAGATCCATACCGTGATCGGCGCCGGTGCCGCCTCGGGCGGGGTGATGGACGCCTCCAACCTGCTCAAGCCGCTGCTCTCCTCCGGCGAGCTGCGCTGCATTGGTTCCACCACCTTCCAGGAGTACCGGGGCATCTTCGAGAAGGACCGCGCCCTGGCGCGTCGCTTCCAGAAGGTCGACGTGCCGGCGCCCTCGGTGGAGGACACCATCCGCATCCTCAAGGGGTTGCGTTCGCGCTTCGAGGAGCACCACCAGCTCAAGTACACCGACGCGGCCCTGGAAAGCGCGGCGCGTCTGGCCGATCGCTACATCAGCGATCGCCACCTGCCCGACAAGGCCATCGATGTGATCGATGAGGCCGGTGCCCACCAGCGCTTGCTGCCCCCGGAAGTGCGCATCGATACCATCGACACCGCCCAGGTGGAGGCGGTGGTCGCCTCGATCGCGCGGATTCCGCCGAAGAGTGTCTCCAGCTCAGACCGCAAGCTGCTCGAGAACCTCGATCGCGACCTCAAGATGCTGGTGTTTGGCCAGGACGAGGCCATCGACAGCCTCTCCGCGGCGATCAAGCTCTCTCGGGCCGGGCTCAAGGCGCCGGACAAGCCGGTGGGCAGTTTCCTGTTTGCCGGCCCCACCGGGGTGGGCAAGACCGAGGTGGCTCGCCAGCTGTCGATGATCATGGGGATCGAGCTGGTGCGCTTCGACATGTCCGAGTACATGGAGCGTCACACGGTGTCGCGGCTGATCGGTGCCCCCCCTGGCTATGTGGGCTATGACCAGGGTGGTCTGCTCACCGAGGCGATCACCAAGCACCCGCACTGCGTGCTGCTGCTCGACGAGATCGAGAAGGCGCACCCCGAGGTCTTCAACCTGCTGCTGCAGGTCATGGACCACGGTCGACTTACCGACAACAACGGCCGGGAGGCGGACTTCCGCCACGTGATCCTGATCATGACCTCCAACGCCGGGGTCGAACAGGCCACGCGTCGCTCCATCGGCTTCCAGCACCAGGACCACTCCACCGATGCCATGGAGGTGATTCGCAAGACCTTCTCGCCCGAGTTCCGCAACCGCCTGGATGGCATCATCCAGTTCCACTCCCTGCCCGCCTCGGTGGTGCGCAGCGTGGTGGACAAGTTCCTGGTCGAGTTGCAGGCGCAACTGGACGAGAAGCGGGTGCAGCTGGATGTGGACCTGACGGCCCGGGACTGGCTGGCCGAGAAGGGCTACGACCCCGACATGGGGGCCCGTCCCATGGCGCGCCTGATCCAGGAGAAACTCAAGAAGCCGCTGGCCGAGATGATCCTGTTCGGCGAGCTGTCGGAGAACGGCGGCATCGTGCATGTCACCGTGGAGGAGGGCGAGCTGCATCTCTCTACCGAAGCGGAGATGGCCGACGCGCCCTGACGGCGGTCCTGCGCACACGACTCAGCGCCCTGTCTACGGACGGGGCGTTGTCCTGTGCGGCTGGCGTCGGGCTGGGGGAGGCTCGACCGCGACTTAGCGGGAGCGGTAGACGATGCGGCCCTTGGTCAGGTCGTAGGGCGTCAGCTCCACCTTGACCTTGTCGCCGGTCAGGATGCGGATGTAGTTCTTGCGCATCTTGCCGGAAATGTGCGCAGTGACCACGTGGCCGTTCTCCAGTTCGACGCGGAAGGTGGTGTTGGGAAGGGTGTCGACGATGACGCCTTCCATTTCGATATGGTCTTCACGTGCCATATAGGCGGTTCCTCGCGGATGGATGAGACAGCTGCTAGAAGAATAGCGCGGTATTGTGCCGTATGCCGGCCGGCAAGGCAAAGGATGGCGCCTCCAAGGCGCCTCTCGTGGACTGATCAAGAGCTGGTCAGGGGCTGATCAGTCGCCGCCAGTGGCGGCCGTCGAGCATCTCCAGGGGCTGGAAGTCCCGCTTGTAGGCCATCTTGCGGCAGTCGCTGATCCAGTAGCCCAGATAGACATGGGGCAGGGCGCGCCGACGCGCCTGCTCGACCAGGGTGAGCACGGCGAAGGTGCCCAGGGAGCGCCGTTCCAGTTCGGGGTCCGGGTCGAAGAAGGTGTAGATGGCCGACAGGCCGTGCTCGAGCTGGTCGAAGGCCGCGACCGCCACCAGCTGACCTGCCAGGCGGAACTCCATGAGCCGAGCGTACTCCTGGTCAAGGGTCAGGAAGGTGCGATATTGCTCGTGGCTCGGCGGGTACATGTCACCGTCCGCATGGCGGGTGCGGATATAGCGGGCGTAGAGCGAGTAGTGCTCGGGGTCGAAGATTGCCGGCCGCAGATGCAGGGTGAGGTCGGCATTGCGCCGGGTCAATCGACGCTGGCTGCGGCTTGGAGCGAACTCCCCGACCGGCAGGCGTACCGAGATGCAGGCGTTGCAGCCCTCGCAGTGGGGCCGGTAGAGATGGCGTCCGCTGCGTCGGAAGCCGAGCAGCGCCAGGGAGTCGTACACGCCCTGTCCGGGTGACTCCTGGGGGTCGAGAAACAGAGTGGTGGCCTCGCGCCCTGGCAAGTAGCTGCAGGCGTGGGGCACGGTGAGAAAGAAGCGCAGATCCCTGACGGGCTGGCGTGGGGTGTTGCTGCTCACGGCGGCTCTCTCCGGCTCCGGGTCGCGGTTACTGGGCGGCTTCGCCGGGTTCATCCGGGACGGCGAAGGACCAGCAGGCCGGGGTGAAGGACAGGCCGGTGGGATCCTCCGGCGCCGGCTTCCCCAGCCATGCTTCAAGATAGCCGATGAACGTCTCCCGGGCGATATCCCTGGCGCCCAGGCTGGCAAGATGGGCAGTATGCATCTGGCAATCGATCAACCGTCCACCGCCTGCTGCCATGGCCCGGGCCAGGTGCACCAGGGCCACCTTGGAAGCGTCGGGCACCCGAGTGAACATCGACTCACCGAAGAACACCGGTCCCATCGCCACGCCGTAGAGGCCGCCGGCGAGTTCGTCCCCCTGCCACACCTCCACCGAGTGCGCCGCCCCCAGGGCATGCAGACGCCCGTAGGCCGCGCGCATCTCGTCGGTGATCCAGGTGCCCGGCTGGCCGGCGCGTGGCTCGGCGCAGGCGGTCACCACGGCGTCGAAGGCGCGGTTGGCAGTGATCGTGAAGCCGGCGTGGCGCAGCCGCTTGACCAGGCTGCGACGCACCCTGAGTTCCGCGGGGAACAGCACCATGCGCGGGTCCGGGCTCCACCACAGGATCGGCTGATCGTCGCTGTACCAGGGGAAGATGCCGCGGCGATAGGCGGCCAGCAGCCAATCGGCGCTGAGCTCGCCCCCTGCGGCCAGCAGGCCGTCGGGGTCACGCAGGGCCAGCGTCACGGGCGGGAATCGAATCGGGTGCTCGGGCAGCCACGGCAGCATCGGCGGGCATCCAGAAGGAGGGGGAGCCAGTGTGCCGTTCGACACGCCAGGGCTCAAGACGTCATGGCCACTGTGATGGGCGGGCGCGGCTCGGTATGATTGGCGCCAATCAACTGGAAGACGCCAGCGGTGGCGCAAGGAGGATGACCACTTGAGTGTCAACAAGAAGTCCTCGCCGCGTCGAGTGAGCGCGGCCCAGGCCAGGGAGACGGCCAGGCGCTTCGGCGTGAGGCTGCAGGGCTCTGCACGGGAAGGGGTGGCCATCATGCTCCTGGCCGCCTGTGTGTTCCTGCTGCTGGCCCTGTTCAGCTTCGATCCCGGTGATGCCGGCTGGTCGCGCAGCGGGCCGGAGACCCGCATCGAGAACTGGATGGGCCCGGTGGGTGCCTGGCTGTCCGACGTGCTCTATTCGCTGTTCGGCGCCAGTGCCCTGTGGTGGCCGGCCATGCTGGGCTTCGCCGCCTGGCGCCTGCTGCGGGCCCGCCAGGGGATTCACCTGGAGTGGGATGCCACGGCGCTGGCGGTGCGTGGCGGCGGCCTGGTGCTGCTGCTGCTGGGCACCACCACCCTCGGTGCCCTGCATTTCTATCGTCCCCCCACGGAGACGGTGCTGCCCTACTCCTCGGGGGGCATCCTCGGTGAGGGGCTGGTGGGTGCTCTGGTGCCCATGGTGGGCACGGGGGGCGCCGGCCTGCTGTCGCTGGCGGCGCTGCTCTGCGGCCTGCCGCTGCTGACCGGGCTCTCCTGGCTCTCGGTGATGGATGAACTGGGTTATCGCGCCATGCGCTTCTGGGGTTGGCTGGCGGAGCGCTTTGCCTTCTCGCGCGCCCCCGCGCTGGAGCGGGCCGAGCCGAACAGGGCGAAGCCAGCCAAGGAAACGTCGTCCGATGAGGCCGAGGCGGCTGGCCTAACGGAAGAGGAGGTGACCCCTGGCCGCCGCTGGTGGCAGCGCCTGCTGCCCGGCGGTGGCCTACGGGTCACCGAGTTCGAGGCGGAGCCCGCTGCCCGTCGCGAGCCCGGCTTCGGCGACGATGGCGACACCCAGATTCCCTGGGAAGTGCCGGAGAAGACGCCCTCTGCCAAGCAGCCGGGGGCGGCCTACAGCGAACGCCAGTCGGTAGGCGGCACCGACGCCGGCGCCGGCGCCAGCACCGGAAAGGCGGCAGGGGCCGCGACTCCCGCGGCACCCCCGGCGCCCAGCCCCAGGGCAGCGGAGACGGTGCCCGAGCCGATGCTCCCCGAGGATGGCGAGCCTGCCAACGCCTGGCAGGGCCCCTCCCTGCGGGCCAGTCGCCATGAGTCGTCCGGCGCGGCCAGGTCGGCGCCAGCCGGTGGCGAGCCGCCGGCGGCCTCGACGCCCGAGACTGCCGTTCCCGGGCCCGTCGCCGGGGGTTCCTCGGATCATTCGGCAGCCGCCGGTGGCGCTGGCAACGTCCGACAGGGTGAGCCCCGTGAGCCTGAGCTGTCGGCGCGTCAGGAGGCCGACTGGGAGGGCACCGATGAGGGCGAGCCGCGCCTCGGCTGGGATGACCCCGCGGTGGCCGAGGAAGCCGCCGAACCGCCCCGTCCGGCGCTGCCGGGCGACCCGATACGCACCGCCGCCCTGCAGCCGCCTGAGCCGGAGGAGGCCCCCGGGGACGAGACGGATGACCCTGGAGACATGGCAGCGAGCCCCGATGCCGCGCCGCGCCTGGCCACTGCCGACCAGGCCCGAGCGGCCGCCGACGAGGATGGCATGCGACTGTGGACCGTGGAGCACCTGCAGAACCAGCGCCCGGTCCTTGACGACATGCCTGAGCCGGAGGGCGAGCTGCCGAGCCTGCGCCTGTTGACCCCGCCGGAGCCCCAGCTGCAGAACTATACCGGTGAGCAACTGGCCGAGATGTCCGAGCTCCTCGAGGTGCGGCTGCGCGAGTATGGCGTCAAGGCCGAGGTGGTGGATACCTGGCCGGGGCCGGTGATTACCCGCTTCGAGATCAGGCCGGCCGCCGGGGTAAAGGTTTCCAAGATCAGCAACCTGGCCAAGGATCTGGCGCGCTCGCTGATGGTCAAGAGCGTGCGCGTGGTTGAGGTGATCCCGGGGCGGCCCACGGTGGGTATCGAGATCCCCAACCCCCACCGGGCGATGATTCGCCTGCGCGAGGTGATCGACTCGGACCGCTACCAGCAGGCCGACTCCGCCCTGACCCTGGCCCTGGGCCAGGACATCGGTGGCGGCCCGGTGGTGGCCAACCTGGGCAAGATGCCCCACCTGCTGGTGGCCGGCACCACCGGCTCGGGCAAGTCGGTCGGTGTCAACGCCATGCTGATCTCGATGCTGCTCAAGGCCACGCCGGAGCAGCTGCGGCTGATCATGGTCGATCCCAAGATGCTGGAGCTCTCCGTCTACGACGGCATCCCGCACCTGCTGGCGCCGGTGGTGACCGACATGAAGGAGGCCGCCAACGGCCTGCGCTGGTGCGTGGCCGAGATGGAGCGGCGCTACAAGCTGATGGCCACCATGGGAGTGCGCAATATCGCCGGCTTCAACGCCAAGCTCGACGAGGCGAAGGAGGCCGGTGCCCAGGTGGCCGACCCGCTGTGGGAACCCCAGCCCTGGGAGATGCACCAGACTCCGCCGGTGCTCGAGAAGCTGCCCTACATCGTGGTGGTGATCGACGAATTTGCCGACATGTTCATGATCGTCGGCAAGAAGGTCGAGGAGTTGATCGCCCGACTGGCCCAGAAGGCCCGGGCCGCCGGCATCCACCTGATACTGGCTACCCAGCGTCCCTCGGTGGACGTGGTCACTGGCCTGATCAAGGCCAACATTCCCACGCGGATGGCCTTCCAGGTCTCCTCGCGGATCGATTCGCGCACCATCCTCGATCAGGGCGGCGCGGAGAATCTGCTGGGCCACGGCGACATGCTCTACCTGCCGGCGGGCTCCGGCCTGCCGACCCGCGTCCATGGCGCCTTCGTCGACGACGACGAGGTGCACCGGGTGGTGGAGGACTGGAAGCGCCGCGGCGAGCCGGTGTACATCGACGAGATCCTATCCGGCGGGGTGTCCGCCGAGGCGCTCACCGGGCTGGAGGCCGAGGGCAGCGGTGACGGCGACGACGCCGAGCAGGATGCCCTCTACGACGAGGCGGTGCAGTTCGTGACCGACTCGCGCCGGGCCTCCATCTCGGCCGTTCAGCGCCGCTTCAAGATCGGCTACAACCGTGCCGCACGCCTGGTGGAAACCATGGAGATGGCCGGGGTGGTCTCCAGCATGGGGACCAACGGCTCCCGCGAGGTGCTGGCACCGCGGGCGCCAGGCGACTAGCGACGACGCTGCGTCCATCCGGTCGGGCGTCTCCACCGGGAGACACCCCCGTTTCAACCATGCAACCAGCATGAAAGCGCCGGCGGGACCGCAACCCGCCGGCGTCCCCGTAGTCCGAGTGACAGGATTCCAGTCGGAACCGTCCAGGGAGAAAGACCATCATGACAGTGAAAAAGACCCTTGCCGCCGTTGCCTTGTTTGTCGTCGCGCCCCTTGCCATGCCGCTTGCGGCCCTGGCCAGTGAAGGGGCGGACCGGCTGACCCGCATGCTGGAACCGCTGGAGACCTATGAGGCCCGCTTCGAACAGCAGATTCTCGATGCCAGCGGCGAGCGCCTGCAGGAGGCCCACGGTCATATGTGGCTCGCCCGCCCCGGCAAGTTCCGCTGGGAGGTGGAGGCCCCCTATCAGCAGGTGGTGATCTCCGACGGTGAGGAGGTGATGCTGCATGACCCGGATCTGGAGCAGGCCACCATCCAGGCCCTGGATCATCGTGTCACTCATACGCCGGCCCTGCTGCTCTCCGGCAGCGCCAGCGACCTGATCGATAGCTATGATGTGACCCGCCAGCAGCAGGGCAGCGCCGAGACCTTCACCCTGGTGCCGAAGTCGGCCGACACCCTCTTCGAGGAGCTGAAGATGACCTTCCGGGGCGAACTGCTGGCCACCCTGCAGATGACCGACAGCACCGGCCAGCGCACCGCCATCGAGTTTCGCGACGCGCAGAGGAACCACGCCATGGACGATAGCCGCTTCGCCTTCGAGATCCCGGATGGCACCGACGTGATTCGCGACACACACTAGGCACTAAGCAGCAAGTACCAAGCCCGGCCTCGTCTTCAGCACCTGGCGACAAGCACCGGGAGAATCGCCCCCGTGGTCCTGCCTCGGGGGCGATTCTGTTATTGCGGCTTGCAGTTTGCGGCTGGGCGCTAGGCGCCGCTGCCGCCGTTGTCCGCCTCGGTGTCGAGCGCCTCGCGCCAGGCCATGAGCTCGGCATAACGCTTTTCCTGGCCCAGCTCTGTCGGCCGGTAGAAGGGCTCCCGGGGCGTCTCCTCCGGCCAGCAATCGTGGGCGCTACCGGCGGGGTAGCCGTGGGGCTCGTGGTGGGCGTAGCGGTAGCCCTGGCCGTGGCCCAGGGATTCCATGAGTCTGGTCGGGGCGTTGCGCAGGTAGCCGGGCACCTCGAGCCGCGGCTGGTTTGCCGCGAAGGCCTTGGCCCGTTTCCAGGCCTGATCGATGGCGTTGCTCTTGGGCGCCACCGCCAGGTGGATGGCGGCGTGGGCGATGGCGCGCTGGCCCTCGTAGTCGCCCAGGCGCAGGTAGGCGTCCCAGGCGGCCATCACCAGCGGCAGGGAGCGCGGGTCGGCGTTGCCCACGTCCTCCGAGGCGATGGCCGCCAGGCGACGGATCACGTCCAGCGGGTCGCCGCCGCCCTGCATGAAGCGAGCGATGTAGAGCAGGGCGGCATCCGGGCGCGAGGAGCGCACCGACTTGTGGATCGCCGAGAGCAGGTCGTAGTAGTGGTCGCCCTGCTTGTCGAAGGCGCTGGCCTGGTGACCCAGCACGTCCTCCAGAGCCTCGCGGCGCAGCATCTCGCCGCCCTGGCCGTCGGGCTCGGCGAAGTCGCACGCGGTCTCCAGCAGGCCCAGCGCGCGGCGGGCATCGCCGGCGGCGGCCCGGGCCAGCAGGACGAGGATCTCGTCGTCCACCCGGAGGTGTCGTGCGCCCAGGCCGCGTGGTTCGTCCGACAGGGCGCGCCTGAGCACCTCCACCAGATCCGCCTCGGAAAGCGACGTCAGCACATGGACCCGGGCGCGCGAGAGCAGCGCCGAGTTGACCTCGAAGGAGGGATTCTCGGTGGTGGCACCGATCAGCGTCAGCAGCCCCGACTCCACATGGGGCAGCAGGGCATCCTGCTGGCTCTTGTTGAGGCGGTGGATCTCGTCGAGGAACAGCAGGGTGGCCTGGCTGCGGGCCCGGGCCCGCTCCACCGCGGCGCGGATCTCCTTGACGCCGGCCATCACCGCCGAGAGATGTTCGAGTTCGGCACCGGACTCGGCGGCCAGGATCTCCGCCAGGGTGGTCTTGCCGGTGCCCGGGGGGCCCCACAGGATCATCGAGCGCACCACGCCGGTCTCGACCATGCGCGCCAGCGGCTTGCCCGGACCCACCAGCGCCTGCTGGCCCACGTAGTCGGCCAGGATGCGGGGCCGCATGCGCCAGGCCAGGGGGGCACTGTGCTCGCTCTCGTCGGCGAAGAGGTCCATGGCAAGCTCCTTACGTTGATCTCGGGCAGAGGCAGGGATGGGGCCTGGCTGCTAGATTGAAGAGGAAAAATCGCTGACCAGGCAGCCGATGAACCTCGTCCCCGATGGCGCATCCAATGTAGGGTGTGCCTTCTCTTGATGTCACCGTACCCATGTCACTACACAGGAGGGCCCGACATGCCCATGCTGACCCAACTGCGTCTGGATCATGCCAACATGGCGCGCATGTTGCACGTTCTGCAGCTGAAGCAGAAGACCCTGGCCGCGGGCGAGCGACCCAACTTCCAGTTGGTGCGTGAGGTGGTCGACTACATCCTGGACTACATGGAAGGTTTCACCCTGCCTCTGGAACGGCTGTTGAGTGAACGGCTGAAGGAGGTCGCACCCGAGAGTGCCGAGGTGACCGGGCGCCTGTCATCCGACTACAAGGCGGTCAAGGCGCGCCTGATGCGGTTGTCGGGCGATATCGACATGATCCTGATGGATGCGGTCATCCCCATGGATCGCTTCGCCGACGACCTCAAGGCCTATCTGGATGCCCACCGCGCCTATCTGCGCGATGAACGTGAGCTGCTCTTCCCGTTGATTCGCGGGCACTTCAACGACGACGACCTGGATCGGCTTGCCCAGGCGCTTCCCGAAGGTGCCACTGCCGAGCTGGAGCGTCTCCAGGAGGCCTATCCCGAGCTCTATGCCGAACTGCGAGAGGCGCCTCTACCCGCCTGACCCGGCTGCCAGGCGGCGCCGACTGGGGTAGAATGCCGCCAGTTCCCAGTCGGTGCCTCACGATGCCTAGCCCCCACCCTTCGTTGATGACCCATCGCCGTCGGGGCCCCGCGCCCTGTTCGGTGCTGGCAGGCGTTGGCCATGAGTGACGGGCCGATTCTGGTCTTCGACTCCGGGGTGGGCGGCCTCTCCGTGGTGGAGGCCCTGCGCGGGCAACTGCCAGGGGCGGCGCTCGCCTATGCCTGCGACAACGCCATGCTGCCCTACGGGCTGCGCGAGGACGACTGGCTGGTGGCACGCATCCTGCGAGTGTGCGAGGCCGCCGTCGCGGCCAGCCGCTGTGTGGCTCTGGTGGTAGCCTGCAACACCGCCAGCACCCTGGCGCTGGATGCCCTGCGCGGCCGGCTGTCGATTCCCGTGGTCGGCACCGTGCCGGCCATCAAGCCCGCGGCGGCGGCGTCGCGCAGCGGCCATTTCGGGCTGCTGGCGACCAGCGCCACGCTGTCGCGTCCCTATACCCTGGGCCTCATCGAGGCCTACGCCGCCGAGTGTCGCGTGACCCGCGTCGCCGCCGATGCCCTGGTACGCGAGGCGGAGCGCTGGCTGGCCGGAGACGCCCCGGACCTCGAGGTGATCCGCCAGGCACTGGCGCCGCTCTGGGAGGATCCCGCGCTGGATACCGTGGTGCTGGGCTGCACCCACTTCCCGCTGCTGCGTGACTTCCTGGCCGCCGCCGCCCCGCGCGAGGTCGAATGGATCGACTCCAGCGAGGCGATTGCCCGGCGCACCGCCCAGGTGGCCAGTGGCGTGGCACCCCGGCAGGGTCCGGGGGAGAGCCTGGTGACGGCACTGGATCCCCGGCTGACCGTTGGTCTGGCCCGCTTCGGCTTCGCCCCACCGCAGCTGCTGGCGCTGGACTGAACTCCCCTCTACCCACCCGTTTCCTGTCCTTTAGCGAAGGAGGCTTCTTGGCCATTCCCGTCGTCGATCCCGCCCGCTATGACCAGCAGCTCGAGGCCAAGCGCGAGCGCATCACCCGCGACTTTGCGCGCTTTTCGCCGCCACCCCTCGAGGTCTACCCCTCGCCGCCGAGCCACTACCGTCAGCGCTGCGAGTTCCGCCTCTGGCACGAGGGCGACGATCTCTTCTATGCCATGTTTGAAATAGAAGAGTCCGAGGTGGACCCCGAGGACCCGAAGAAAAAGCAGAAGCGGGTGGTGCGCCTGGACGAGTACCCGGTGGCCAGTCGGCGGATCAACGCCCTGATGCCGGCGCTGCTCGACGCCATCCGCGATGTGCCCCTGCTGCGCCGCAAGCTCTTCCAGGTCGAGTTCCTCACCACCCTCGCGGGGGAGGCGCTGGTGACCCTCGTCTACCACCGCCAGCTCGACGAACAGTGGGAGGCCGAGGCGCGCCGCCTGCAGGAGGCGCTGGGCGTGATGATCATCGGCCGCGCCCGCAAGCAGCGCCTGGTGCTCGAGCGCGACCACGTCTGGGAACGTCTGGAGGTTGAAGGGCGCGAACTCGTCTACCAGCAGGTGGAGAACAGCTTCACTCAGCCCAACGCCGAGATCTGTCGCTCCATGCTGGCCTGGGCGCGGGAGGTGACCCGGGGCAGTCAGGCCGGCGATCTGGTGGAGCTCTACTGTGGCAACGGCAACTTTACCGTGGCGCTGGCCGAGAACTTCCGCCGCGTTCTGGCCACCGAGATCTCGCGCACCTCGGTGGCCAGCGCCCGCGAGAACCTGGTCGCCAACGGCATCGACAATGTCACCGTGGGGCGCATGTCCGCCGAGGAGTTCGCCGCGGCGCTCAAGGGCGAGAAGGGCGGCCGCCGGGTCGCCGAGTGGGCACTGGACGACTATGACTTTTCCACCGTGCTGGTGGACCCGCCGCGCGCCGGGCTGGACGAGGCGAGCTGTCGCCAGCTCGGCGACTATTCCCGCATCGTCTATATTTCATGTAATCCGGATACGCTGGCGGACAATCTGGCGATTCTCGGCGAGACCCACACGATCACGCGTTTTGCCCTGTTCGATCAGTTCCCCTGGACCCACCACTGCGAGTGCGGTGTGCTGCTGGAGCGACGCGACTGAGCGGGATGCCTGTCGAGGGATGTCAAGTGGCGATGCCCAACCGACATGCTCCATGAGCATCCTGGCATCCGAGGTGCGGTGGGACCGGAGAGTCACGTAAGCTGACCGCTGGGCGCCCTTTGCGGGCGCCATGGTGAATACTTCCCGGTCGCAGCCGCGGCCCAGGTCACGAGGTGATGGATGCAGCATGTTGCGAACAAAGACGCCAGACAGGACTTTCTCAAGCAACTCTCCGAGCGATTGAGCGCGCGGCTGGATGACAGGAAGGCGGCGGAAGTGGAGGCCTTCGCCCAGTATTTCTACGCCACGGTGCCCTTCGACGACCTCGAGGATCGACGCCTTGACGACCTCTACGGGGCGACACTATCGGTCTGGCACTTTCTGCAGGAGTTCGATCCGACCCACCCCAAGGTGCGCGTCTTCAACCCGGATTTCGAGGAGCATGGCTGGCAGTCGCCCCACACCTTCGTGGCGGTGCTGCACGAGGACATGCCCTTCCTGGTTGACTCGGTACGCATCGAGCTCAACCGTCGCGGCATCACCGTGCATGCT
Source organism: Halomonas sp. (assembly GCF_014859505.1). GTDB lineage: Bacteria > Pseudomonadota > Gammaproteobacteria > Pseudomonadales > Halomonadaceae > Halomonas. Next base: position 32,973 of record NZ_JACUUD010000004.1, on the reverse strand, counting down.
ATCCACAATGCCGTGCTCGCGACGGAACGCGACGGCAAGGATCGGCTGAAGCGGGTCGCGTCTCCCCGCGACCCCGCCGCCCCGAGCGGGCGTGAGTCGCTGATCGTCATCGAGATCGATCGCCATTCCGACCCGGGTATCCTGGCGGAGCTGCAGACCAGCCTGCACGAGGTGCTGGTCGATGTGCGCACCGCTGTCACCGACTTCGAGCCCATGCGCGAGCAGGTGAGGCTCGCTCTGGAAGGCTTGCGTGCCGGCTGCCCGCCCCAGACCGACCCGGAGGATCATCGGGAGGCCATCGACTTCCTCGAGTGGTTGCTGCATGACAACTTCACCTTCCTGGGCTATGACGCCTATGAGGTCTCCCAGAAGGGCGGCAAGCAGCAGCTCGCCAAGGCCAAGGGCAGCGAACTGGGGGTGTTCCGCCTCGACCAGCCGCGCTATCGCGAGCGCATCCGCACCGAGCTTGGTGTCGAGAACGGTGAGTTCGTGCTGGTACCGGAGCTGCTGTCGTTCGCCAAGAGCGCCCACCATGCCCGGGTACACCGTCCCACCTATCCCGACTACATTTCCGTCGATCGCTACGACGAACAGGGCAACCTGATCGGCGAGCATCGCTTCCTGGGCCTGTTCACCGCCACCGTCTACAACGAGTCACCGCGCAACGTGCCGATCCTGCGCCGCAAGCTCAAGGCGGTGATGGAGATCGCCGGCTTCAATCCCAAGGGCCACAACGGCAAGCAGCTGCTGCAGATCCTCGAGGTCTATCCCCGTGATGACCTCTTCCAGATCGATACTAATGAACTGGCCGAGACTGCACTGGGGATCCTCAGCATCCGTGAGCGCCGCCGGGTGCGGCTGTTCATCCGGGAGGACCGCCCCGGGCGCTTCTACTCCTGCCTGGCCTACATCCCGCGCGACGTCTTCTCCACCGAGCTGCGCGTGCGCATCCAGAACCTGCTCTGCGAAGAGCTCGATGCCACCTTCGGCGATTTCAATACCTATCTCTCCGAGTCGGTGCTGGCGCGCATCCAGTTCATCCTGCGCTTCCAGGGCGACCACCCCGTGGCGTATGACGTCAGGCGGCTCGAGGCCAAGGTGGCCCAGCTGGCCCGCAACTGGCGCGACGACCTGCAGGCCGCCAGCATCGAGGGCTTCGGCGAGGAGCAGGCCAATCGCCTGATGGATCGGTTCCGCGATGCCTTCCCGGCCAGCTACCGTGACGACTTCAACGCACGCATGGCGGTCTACGACCTGCAGCATATCGGCGACCTGGACCAGGGCGCGCCGCTCTCGCTGTCGCTCTACCGGCTGGTGGAGGAGGAGGGCAGCGGGGTCAACCTCAAGCTGTTCCATCGCGAGGTCCCCATCCCGCTCTCCGACGTGCTGCCGATGATGGAGAACCTCGGCCTGCGGGTGATCGGCGAGCGCCCCTACGAGATCGAGGCCACCGATACCAGCTACTGGATCCACGACTTCGACCTGGAGCACCACACCAGCGTCGAGGTGAACCTGCAGGAGATGCGCGAACCCTTCATCGAGGCGTTCCAGCGCATCTGGGCCGGGGAAGCGGACAACGACGGTTTCAACCGGTTGATCATCGGCGCCAACCTGACCTGGCGCGAGGTGGCCATGCTGCGGGCCTATGCCCGCTACCTGAAGCAGATCCGCTTCGGCGTGTCCCAGGAGTACATGGCCAATACCCTCACCAGCCATCCGGAGATCACCCGCGAGCTGGTGACCCTGTTCGAGCTGCGCTTCGACCCCGAGGAGCGTCCCGCCGAGGGCGAGGTGACGGCGTGCCTCGAGCGCATCCAGCGCCTCCTCGACGACGTGGCCAGCCTCAACGACGACCAGCTGCTGCGCCGCTACGTGGAGCTGATCCAGGCCACCCTGCGCACCAACTACTACCAGACCCGCGAGGATGGCCAGCCCAAGGACTACATGGCCTTCAAGCTGGAGCCGTCGAAGGTCACCGGCATGCCCAAGCCAAGGCCGGTCTTCGAGATCTTCGTCTCTTCGCCGCGGTTCGAGGGCGTTCACCTGCGCGGTGGCAAGGTGGCCCGCGGCGGCCTGCGCTGGTCCGACCGCCAGGAGGACTACCGCACCGAGGTGCTTGGCCTGGTCAAGGCCCAGCAGGTCAAGAATGCGGTGATCGTGCCGGTGGGCGCCAAGGGTGGCTTCGTCTGCAAGCGCCTGCCCGAGGGTGACCGCGAGGCCTTCCAGCGAGAGGGGATCGAGTGCTACAAGACCTTCATCCGCGCGCTGCTCGACGTCACCGACAACCTCGTGGGCGGCGAACTCATCCCGCCGAGGGCGGTGGTGCGCCACGACGAGGATGACCCCTACCTGGTGGTGGCGGCGGACAAGGGCACCGCCACCTTCTCCGATATTGCCAACGAGATCTCCGCCGAGTACGGCCACTGGCTGGGTGATGCCTTCGCCTCCGGTGGGGCCAATGGCTATGACCACAAGAAGATGGGCATCACCGCCAAGGGGGCCTGGGAGTCGGTCAAGCGCCACTTCCGCAACCTGGGCGTGAATACCCAGGAGGACGAGTTCAGCGTCGTGGGTATCGGCGACATGGGCGGCGATGTCTTCGGTAACGGCATGCTGCTCTCCGACAGGATCCGCCTGGTGGGGGCCTTCAACCACCTGCACATCTTCGTCGACCCCACGCCCGACGCCGCGACCACCTTCGCCGAGCGGCAGCGCCTGTTCGAGATGCCGCGCTCCACCTGGGAGGACTTCGACGCTGCACTGATCTCCGAGGGCGGCGGGGTATTCAAGCGCAGCGCCAAGTCGATTCCGATCTCGGCGCAGATGAAGAGCGTCTTCGGTATCGAGGAGAGCAAGCTCTCCCCCAATGAGCTGATTCGCGCCATGCTCAAGTCCGAGGTAGACCTGATCTGGAACGGCGGCATCGGGACCTACGTCAAGGGCAGCGAGGAAAGCGACGCCCAGGTGGGCGACAAGGCCAACGATGCCCTGCGCATCGACGGCCGCGAACTCAACTGCCGGGTGGTGGGCGAGGGCGGCAACCTCGGCTTCACCCAGCGCGGCCGCATGGAGGCAGCGGCCCGGGGCGTGCGTGTCAACACCGACTTCATCGACAACGCCGGCGGGGTCAACTGCTCCGACCATGAGGTCAATATCAAGATCCTCATCGACGAGGTGGTCAAGCGCGGTGACATGACCGACAAGCAGCGCAACCGGCTGCTCGCCGAGATGACCGGCGAGATCTCCGACCTGGTGCTGATCGGCAACTATCGCCAGACCCAGGCGCTGGACCTGGCCGAGATTCTCTCGCGGGGAGGGATCGGTCCCTTCCGCCGCTTCATCAGCGAGCTGGAGGCCGCCGGGCAGCTCGACCGCGAACTGGAGTTCCTGCCGGTCGACGAGGTCCTCGAGGAGCGTGCCGCCAACCAGCAGGGCATGCTGCTGCCGGAGCTCTCGGTGCTGATCTCCTATGCCAAGAGCGTGCTCAAGGGCGACCTGATCGCCTCCGACGTGCCCGATGATCCGGTCATCGAGCGACACGTGGAGCGGATCTTCCCGGGCGTGCTGGTGGAGCGCTATCGTGATGAGATGTATGAGCACCGCCTCAAGCGCGAGATCGTGGCCACCCAGGTGGCCAACGACCTGGTCGACCACATGGGGATCGTCTTCGCGCGTCGGTTGATCGACGCCACCGGCGCGGGCCGCGCCGAGATCGCCCGGGCCTACGTGATCGCTCGCGAGGTGTTCCATCTCGGCACCCTGTGGCAGCAGATCGAGGCGCTGGACAACCGCGTGCCCAGCGCCGTGCAGTACGGCATGATGCTCGACCTGATGCGCCTGATCCGCCGCGCGACCCGCTGGTTCCTGCGTGCCCGGGTGGGGATGGACACCCGCGACACCATCGAGTACTTCGCCCCGCGTCTGGCCCAGATCCAGGAGGGTATCGGCAAGCGCCTGCGCGGCGAGGAGCTCGAGGCCTGGGAGGCGCGCCGCGGCGAGCTGATCGAGGCCGGGGTACCCGAGGCACTGGCCGGGGCCTCGGCGGCGGCCGCCAGCCTCTATGCGGGGCTCGGGATCATCCAGGCGGCCCGCCAGGCCAACGAGAAGCCCCAGCGGGTGTCCGAGGTGTACTACGAGATCGGTGACCGGCTTGAGCTGCCGTGGCTGATCGGCCAGATCACCGCGCTCAAGGTGCGCGACAGCTGGCAGGCCCAGGCCCGCGACACCTTCCGCGATGACGTCGACCGCCAGCAGTTGGCGCTTACCGTCAGCGTGCTGCGCATGGAGGGTGGCGCCCGCGAGGCCGGCGAGCGCGTCGACCAGTGGCTGGAGCTGCACGCCGGCATGCACAGTCGCTGGTGCAAGCTGCTCGAGCAGGTGGGCAGCGGTGTACAGGGCGGCTTCCCGCAGTTTGCCGTGGCTGTGAGAGAGCTGGTGGACCTGGCGGAGAGCAGCCAGGAGACCTGATCCCGCCCCTGGCCTCCCGCAACGACGAACCCCGCCGATTGGCGGGGTTCGTCGTCTGCGGGCGGGTGACCGCGCTCACGGGGTCGGTCAGAGCAGGAAGAAGGTGGCCATGCCCAGGAATGCCATGAAGCCGACCACGTCGGTGACGGTGGTCAGCACCACCGACCCCGACAGTGCCGGGTCGATGCCGACGCGCTTGAGCAGCAGCGGGATGACGATGCCGGCGATGCCGGCGGCCAGCATGTTGATCACCAGGGCGGCGGCGATGATGGCACCGATGGCCACGTTGCCGAACCACACCACTGCCAGAACCGCCACCACCAGCGACCAGACCACGCCGTTGAGCGCGGCGATCCCCACCTCCTTGCGCAGCAGCCAGCTGCTGTTGGTGCGGCTGATCTGCCCCAGCGCCATACCGCGGATGGCGAGTGTCAGGGTCTGACTGCCGGCGATGCCGCCCATGCTGGCCACGATGGGCATCAGCACCGCCAGGGCGACGATCTTGTCCAGGGCGTCCTCGAAGCGTCCGATCACCCAGGCGGCCAGGAAGGCGGTGACCAGATTGATGCCCAGCCACACGGCGCGGCGCTTGGCGCTGGAAAAGATCGGGGCGAACAGATCCTCCTCCTCGTCCAGGCCGGCCATGCTCATCAGCGCCTGGTCCGAGTCCTCGCGGATGACGTCGACGATGTCGTCGATGACGATGCGTCCAAGCAACAGGCCGGACTCGTCCACCACCGGCGCGGAGACCAGGTCGTGGGTCTGGAACAGTGTGGCCACGTCCCGGGACTTCATGTCGACGCGGATACTGTCGACCTCCTGGTCCATCAGGTCGGCAACCGCCATCTCCGGGTCGTGGCTGACCAGGCGGGCGATGGGCAGCACGCCGACGAAGCGGGCGTCCCGGTCCACCACCATCAGCTGATGGGTGTTGTCCGGCACGGACTCCTTCCAGCGCAGGAAGCGTGCCACCGTTTCCAGGCTGACGTCGGCGCGCACTGCGATGGTATCCAGCCGCATCAGTCGCCCGGCGCTGTCCTCGTCGAAGGCCAGTGTCTCCTCGAGACGCGTGCGCTGCAGGGCGTCCATGGAGCGCAGCATGTCTTCGGCGACCTGTTGGGGCAGGTCCTCGAAGATCTCCGCCAGGTCGGTGGTGTCCAGGGCGGCGGCGGCGGCCACGATCTCCTCGTGGTCCATGTCCTCGAGCAGGGTGCCACGCACCTCGTCGTGGACGTGCAGCAGCACCTCGCCGTCGACCTCGGCAGGAACGCGCTGCCACAGCCGGACCCGGGCCGCCGGTGGCAGCGACTCCAGCATCAGGGCGATCTCGGCGGGCTCCAGATCGGCGATGACGGCATCGACGGCGTCCAGCTGCTCTTCGCCCATGGCGCGATGGATCCGCGACAGACGGTCCTCTAGGGTTTCGGTGGTATCGGCCATCATGGATCTCCCTGGCAGCTTGGCGGCGTGGTCCGTTCGGGTCACGCATTCCGTCTCTTCATCTGCCCACAGTAGATCACAGATTCGGCGTCGCCTGTCTCACCGGGACGTCGTTTCCCGCGGGAGGCGCTGCTATACTCTTGCCCGCTCTTGACCCCCGCCCGTCCCCGGAGGTGCCATGTATTCGCTTGCCCGTTCGCTTCTCTTTCGTCTCGATGCCGAGACCGCCCACGGCGTCGCGCTCAAGGGGCTCGACCTGGCCGGCCGTCTGGGCCTGGCAGGGCGCCTGGGGGGTGGGCGCGTGGAAGACCCGGTGGAGCTCATGGGGCTGCGTTTTCCCAACCGGGTGGGCCTGGCGGCAGGGCTCGACAAGAACGCCGATCACCTCGACGCCCTGGGAGCGCTGGGTTTCGGCTTCGTCGAGGTGGGCACCGTGACCCCGCAGCCCCAGCCGGGCAATCCGCGGCCACGGATGTTCCGTCTGCCCGAGGCCGGCGCCATCATCAACCGCATGGGCTTCAACAACGCCGGCGTCGACCACCTGGTCGAGAGGGTCAAGGCGAGCCGCTATGATGGCGTGATTGGTATCAACATCGGCAAGAATCTGACCACCCCGGTGGACAAGGCGGTGGACGATTACCTCGCTTGTCTCGGCAAGGTGCATGCCCACGCCCACTACATCACCGTGAATATCTCCTCCCCCAACACCCCGGGACTTCGCAATCTGCAGTTCGGCGAGCAGCTCGACGGGCTGCTCTCGGCGCTGCGCGAGGAGGGGAGTCGCCTCGACCGCGACGGCGGCCGTCGGGTGCCGCTGGCGGTGAAGATCGCCCCGGACATGGACGCCGAGGAGGTCGGCCTGGTGGCGCGCTGCCTGGCAGCCAATGGTATCGACGCGGTGATCGCCACCAACACCACGGTCTCCCGTGAGGCGGTGGTGGGCCTGCCCGGCGCAGAGGAGGTCGGCGGGCTGTCCGGCCGACCTGTGCTCGAGGCCTCCAATGCGGTGATTCGCGAACTGCGCCGCCAGCTGCCCGAGATGGCGATCATCGGCGTGGGGGGGATCGACAGCGCCGAGACGGCGCTCGCCAAGCGCGAGGCCGGTGCCGACCTGGTGCAGCTCTATTCGGGCTTCATCTATCGTGGCCCGGCGCTGGTGGGCGAGTGCGCCCGGGCCCTGAAGGCACAGGCCGTACAGCGCTGATGTGGCGAGAAATGCAAGAAGCCCGTGGGCTTGCCACGGGCTCTATAAAGTCAAGAGTTTATTAAAGTGGGTGCGAACCTGAAATGTGCGAACCTGTAATGGTAGGGGCTCACATCACCATGGGGTTCTTGTGGATGCCGGAGACTCCCGTCATGCCGGACCACTGGTCCCCTCGACCCTCACGCCAACCGCTCATCCAGTATTCGCGAAGATTGACGTCCTGGCTCGGACAATCATCGCGAGAGCGACCCGAAACACCTGCCTTGTAGCCATGAATATAGGAACGCTGGAAGCGATCACGTTTCTGTCGTTTCATTGGACTACCTCTTGATAAGGTATCGATCTGGCAGGCTCGAGCACAAGGCCCGGGCCACACCTAAACTTGTCACGAGCTTCTCGGTTGAATATCGAGCCCGTTGACAGAAAACGCATGCGTGTTTCAGTAGCTACTGGGTTATTGATAGCCCACTTCGATCGGGCTTGTCGACCCCCGATTTGTAACAACCCGTTCACCTGTCTGACACGGTGGCCCCAAGAATCTGCCAAGCGGTATCGACGCGATGACATCCCCACGACACGACGCCACGCTGGATCTCCTGGCCACCTGCCCCCAGGGGCTGGAGCTGCTGCTGTCCGAAGAACTCGCCGCCCTGGGCGCCGAGCCCGGCAAGACCACGGTGGGCGGTTTGAACCTGCGGACCGATCTGGCTGGCGCCTACCGTGCCTGCCTGTGGTCGCGGCTGGCCAACCGGGTGGTGCTCTGCCTGGCCCGCGACGAGGGCATCGAGACCCCCGAGCAGCTGCGTGCCGCCGTGGCCGCCATCGACTGGTCGCGGCATCTGGCGCCGGGAGCGACGCTGGCGGTGGACTTCCATGGCCGCTCCGAAGCGATCCGCCACACACGCTTCGGCGCCCAGACGGTCAAGGACGGCGTGGTCGATCGCCTGCAGGCCGCAGGGTTGGCGCGCCCCGATGTCGATCTCAAGACACCCGATCTGCGCCTCTATGCCCACCTGCACCGCGGGCGCTTGATCGTGGGCGTGGACCTCTCCGGCGACAGCCTGCACCGCCGCGGCTATCGCCGCGACGTGGGCCATGCGCCGCTCAAGGAGAACCTGGCGGCGGCACTGCTGGTGCGGGCCGGCTGGCCGGCGCTGGCCCGTGAGGGGGCGCCGCTGGTGGACCCGCTGTGCGGTGCCGGCACCCTGCTGATCGAGGCGGCGATGATGGCCGCCGACGTGGCCCCGGGGCTGGCTCGTGAGCGCTTCGGCTTCCACGGCTGGGCGGGCCACGACGAGACGATCTGGCGCGAAGTGAAACGCGAGGCAGAGGCGCGGGCGAGCATAGGCCGCAAGCGCTGCCGCTCGCACTTTCACGGCATCGACCAGAGCCCCGCGGCGCTGGCCGCGGCCAGGGCCAACGCCATGCGCGCCGGCATCCCGGCGCTGATCACGCTCACCGGCGGGGGGCTGGCCGAGCTGTCGCGTCCCGCGGGGCTGGACGTTGAACCTACGGGCCTGGTGATCACCAACCCGCCCTACGGCGAACGGCTCGGTGAGCTGCCGGAGCTGGTCGGCCTATATGCCCAGCTGGGCGAGCGGGTGCGGGCGGCCTTTCCCGGCTGGCGTCTGGCGGTCTTCACCGGCAATCCGGACCTCGGTCACCGCATCGGCCTGCGCGCCCACAAGCAGTACGCCCTGCGCAATGGCCCGCTCGAGGCCAAGCTGCTGCTGATGGAGGTGCCCGAGGTGGATGCGGAGGGCTCGCGGGAGTCCGGTGCCCCGCGTCGCTCCGAAGGGGCCCAGATGTTCGCCAACCGCCTGGAGAAGAACCGCAAGCGGCTCAAGAAGTGGCTCAAGCAGAGCGGCGAGCGCTGCTATCGACTGTATGACGCCGACATGCCGGAGTACGCCCTGGCCATCGATGTCTACGGTGAGCGGGTCCACGTGCAGGAGTATGCCGCCCCACGCACCATTGATGCCGGCCAGGCCCAGAAGCGCCTCTTCGAGGCGCTGGCGGTGATCCCCGAGGTGCTCGAGGTCGACCCGACCCGGGTGGTGGTCAAGCGCCGCGAGCGCCAGAGCGGTAGCGCCCAGTATCAGAAACAGGGGGCCAGCGGCGAGCGCTTCGAGGTACCCGAGGGACGCGCCAGGCTGTGGGTCAACCTGCGGGACTATCTGGACACCGGCCTGTTCCTGGACCACCGCCCGGTGCGCCGGATGCTGGGCGAGATGGCGCCGGGCAAGCGCTTCCTCAACCTCTTCTGCTATACCGCCACCGCCACCGTGCAGGCGGCGCTGGGGCCGCGCGGCGCCGAGGGGATCGCCGGTGCCAGCGACAGCGTCAGCGTGGATCTCTCCAACACTTACCTGGAGTGGGCGCGGGACAACTTCGCCCTCAACGGCCTCGACCCCAGCCGCCATCGGGTGGTGCGCGACGACTGCCTGCGCTGGCTTCAGACCGCCGGGGCCGAATTCGACCTGATCTTCATGGACCCACCCACCTTCTCCAACTCCAAGAAGATGGCGGGGACCCTCGACGTGCAGCGCGACCACGGGCGCCTGGTGCGCCTGGCCATGGCCCGCCTGGCGCCCGGCGGCACCCTGGTGTTCTCCAACAACCAGCGTCGCTTCAAGCTGGATGCCGATCTGGCCGAGCACTATGCGGTGGAGGAGATCTCGGCGAAGACCTTCGACCCGGATTTCAAGCGTAATCCCGAGCTGCACCACGTCTTCCTGATTCGCCACCGGGAGGAAGCGGCATGAGACCTTCGACCCGCTTTTTATTTTCCACGCGCAACCCGGAGCTGCATCACGTCTTTCTGATTCGTCACCGGGAGGCGCGCGCATGATCCGGCTGACGCTCTACACCACCCTGGGCTGCCACCTCTGCCAGCAGCTCGAGGGACTGCTGGGCCACCTCAGCCGCGAGCCGGTGGCCCTGGACCGGGTCGAGGTCAGCGATGACGAGGCCCTGATGGCGCGCTACGGGGTACGCATCCCGGTGCTGGCGGATACCGAGGGGCAGGAGTTGGACCGCGGCTTCGATGCGCCGCGGCTGGCGGCCTGGCTGGCCGAGCGGGGCTGGCTGGATGAAGCGGCATGGGAGGCCCTGCGTTGCCAGCGGGAGGGCGAGGAGGCCCCCCGCGAGGTGCGCGGGGCCGAGATGCGCGACGGGCGACGCTACCTGGGCTAGCGCCCTACAGGGCGTCCAGCAGCGACAGCTGGCTGACCGCCTGTCGTCCCTCGGGACTGTTGTCCTCCACCTCCATCACCTTGCGAAAGCTACGGGAGGCCTGGATGGTAGCCTCGTCGGCCAGCCACATCAGCGCCTGGTCATGGTCGTCGGCCAACTGGTGCTTTAGGCCCCCGAACTGGGTCCCGATCTGTCCCCAGGCGCGGCTGAAGATCCAGTCGCCGAACATGTCCTGGTGGATGTGTACCAGCACATAGTCATGGTCGGTTTCCCAGCGGACGATCATCAAGGCTCCTGACGCGCAGCGTATCCCCGCGTTGGCGGGGGAGTGGTAGGTTGGTAGGTATTGTAATCGCCAGAGAAACGGGAACAAGAGACCATGCGAATCCTTGTCGATGCCGATGTGCCCGCCGCCGAGTCCTGTTTCGGTGCCCTGGGCGAGGTGGTGCGTCTACCCGGACGCCAGATCGATGCCGCGACGCTGCGCGACGTCGATGCCCTGGTGGTGCGCTCCATCACCCGGGTCGATGCGGCACTGCTCACCGAGGCCCGACGGCTGCGCTTCGTCGGCACCTGCACCATCGGCACCGACCATGTCGATCTCGCGGCGTTGGCAGAACGCGGCATCGCCTTCGCCAGCGCCCCGGGCTGCAACGCCGAGGCGGTGGTGGACTACGTGCTGGGCAGCCTGGCGACCCTGGCCGAGCGCCAGGGCTGGCGGCTTGCCGAACGGCGAGTGGGGGTGGTGGGCGCCGGCAATGTGGGGGGGCGCCTGCTGGGCCGCCTCGTCGCCATGGGGATCGACTGCCTGGCCTGCGACCCGCCCAGGGTCGCGGCAGAGAGCGCCGCGGGGCAATCTCTGCCCGGCTTCGTCGACCTGGAGACGCTGATCGACGAGTGCGACGTGCTCTGTCTGCACACCCCCCTGGTGCGCGAGGGGCCCCATGCCACCCATCACCTGCTGGGGGCCGAGGTCATCGCCGAGCTGGCGCCGGGCACAGTGCTGCTCAATGCCGGCCGCGGCGACTGCGTGGATGGCCAGGCCTTGCGTCAGCGTCTGGCTGGAGAGGGCGATATCAGCGCGGTGCTCGACGTCTGGGAGCACGAGCCGGCCATCGACGGCGCCCTGCGGGATCTCGCCGAGATCGCCACGCCGCATATCGCCGGCCACAGCCTGGACGGCAAGCGACGCGGCACCCATATGGTCTACCGGGCGCTGTGTCGGGAACTCGGCCTGTCTGCCCGGGTGGGCCTCGATGAGCTGCTGCCGCCGCCGCCCCTGCGCCGCCTGGAACTCGGCGCGGGCCTCGCCACCGATGAGGCGCTACGGCTCTGCCTGCGGGCCGTCCATGACGTGCGCCGCGACCACGACAGCCTGCTGCGCGAGAGCCGCCGCCAGGGCATGGCGAAAGGCTTCGACGCCTGCCGGGCGGGCTACCCCCTGCGCCGCGAGTTCGCCACCCTGGAGGTGGCCCTGACGGAGGCGGACGAAGAACTGGCCGTGCTGCTGGCCGGGGCGGGCTTTCGCGTAATCCGAGGCTGAGCTCATCGCGTTCGCCCCTTTGATGCCCAGACGCAAGCGGGCCCGCCATTGGCGGGCCCGCTTGCGTTACGGTTGGGAAGAACGCTGCTGCTGATTGCGATGTCTGCCGGCAGGTCGCTTCCTTGAGCGCGGCTCGCCGTTACTGTCGATAGGCCGCTTCCTTGAGCGCCCGGATGCGATCGTCCAGGGGCGGATGGCTGGCGAACAGGCGCTCCATCAGCGAGCGGGTCTGGCCCTTGGTGATGGCCATGGCGCGCAGGGTATCCGGCATCTGGTCGGGCATCTCGGTCTCGCCCTTGAGACGAGCCAGGGCGTTGATCATGGCGCCGGAACCGGCGAGCCTGGCACCGGCGGCGTCGGCGCGGTATTCGCGGAAACGCGAGAACCAGGCGACGATGGCCGAGGCGATGATGCCGAACACGATCTCGGCGACGATCACCACGGCGAAGTACCCCATGAAGCCGAGCCCCGCGCCGTCGCTGCGGCTCTTGAGAAAGCCGTCGACCAGGTGGGCGACCACCCGGGCGAAGAACATCACGAAGGTGTTCACCACCCCCTGGATCAGCGCCAGGGTCACCATGTCGCCGTTGGCCACGTGGCCGATCTCGTGGGCGAGCACCGCGCGCACCTCCTCGGGGCGCATGCGGTTGAGCAGTCCGGCGGAGACCGCCACCAGGGCGTCGTTGCGGTTCCAGCCGGTGGCGAAGGCGTTGGACTGCTGGGCGGGGAAGATGCCCACCTCGGGCGTCTTGATGCCGGCATCGCGGGAGAGCTCTTCCACGGTGTCGAGCAGCCACTTCTCGGTGGCATTGCTGGGCGTCTCGATGATCACGGTGCCGGTGCTGCGCTTGGCCATCCACTTGGAGATGAACAGCGACACCATGGAGCCGGCCATGCCGAAGATGAAGCAGAAGATCAGCAGGCTGTTGAAGTTGATGCCCTGGGCGGTCAGGTAGGGCTCGACGCCCAGCAGGCGCAGGGTGATGCTGGCGACGATGATGACGCCCAGGTTGGTGCCCAGGAAGAGCAGGATTCTCATCATGTTGCGGGGTCTCCAGTCGTTATCGGGGAAAGAGTCATCAAGGGGTCAGTGCCGCGCCGGGGCGCGGCGTCAAGAAGCTTTGGCTTAGATACGGCCGGGGCGGGTGGGTTTCAAGCACTCGCAACACCCGTCCGGCGAGGCGTTTACTGGCGGTAGCGTGACAGGAAGCGGGCGAACCGATCCAGGGCGTCGCCGAGCTGGTCGGCCCAGGGCAGGGTGACGATGCGCACGTGGTCCGGGTCCGGCCAGTTGAAGGCGGTGCCTTGGACCAGCAGGATCTTCTCCTGCAGCAGCAGGTCGAGCACCAGCTGCTGGTCGTCATGGATGTTGAACACCTCGGGGTCGAGCCGCGGGAAGGCGTAGAGCGCCCCCCTGGGCTTGACGCAGCTCACCCCCGGGATGGCGTTGAGCCTCTCGAAGGTGATGTCGCGCTGGGCCAGCAGGCGCCCGCCCGGCAGGATCAGGTCGTTGATCGACTGGTAGCCGCCCAGCGCCGTCTGGATGGCGTGCTGGGCCGGCACGTTGGCGCACAGGCGCATGGAGGCCAGCATGGTCAGCCCCTGGATGAAGTCCGCGGCGCGCTGCATGGCGATATGGCCCGAGAGGATCATCCAGCCTGAGCGGAAGCCGGCGCAGCGGTAGCTCTTGGAGAGCCCGTTCATGGTCACCACCAGCTGGTCGTCGCCTGCCAGGGCCCCGGTGGAGACGTGCTCGACGTCGTCGTAGAGGATCTTGTCGTAAATCTCGTCGGAGAACACCACCAGGTCGTGCTGGCGGGCGATCTCCAGCAACTCGCGGATCACCGCCGGCGGGTAGACGGCGCCGGTGGGGTTGTTGGGGTTGATGATCACGATGGCCCGGGTGTGGGCGGTCACCTTGGCGCGGATATCGTCGAGGTCCGGCGCCCAGTCGGCCTGCTCGTCGCACAGGTAGTGAACGGCGTGGCCGCCGGAGAGGTTGGCGGCGGCGGTCCACAGCGGGTAGTCGGGGGCAGGGATCAGCACCTCGTCGCCGTCGTTGAGCAGTGCCTGCATCGCCATCACGATCAGCTCGGAGACGCCGTTGCCGATGTAGATGTCCTCGATGCCGACATTGGGTATGTGCTTGCGCTGGCACTCCTGCATGATCGCCTTGCGCGCCGAGTAGAGCCCCTTGGAATCGCAGTAACCCTGGGCGGTGGGCAGGTTGCGCATGACGTCCTGGAGGATCTCCTCCGGCGCCTCGAAACCGAACGGGGCGGGGTTGCCGATGTTCAGCTTGAGGATTCGCTGGCCCTCCTCTTCCAGCCGCTTGGCATGGTCGAGCACCGGGCCGCGGATGTCGTAGCAGACGTTGTGCAGCTTGTGCGATTTCCGGATCGGGGTGGTGTCCATGTCGTTCGGTGTCCAGTGTCCAGGGCGGCGGGCGAGGGGTGATTATGCGGTGTCGTCGCTGCCGGCGTCATCCTCGGCGGGCGACGGCGCCAACTCTGCCTCCGGAATGGGGTCGGGCGGGATGTCCGCCGGGGTCTCCAGGGTCAGCCGGCCGAGCTTGCCGTCGCGCAGTTCGTGGAGCAATACCTCGGCGCCGCGGTGGAGATCCACCTCGCCGCCGGGGCGCAGGCCGCCGCGGCGGGCGGCGATCTCGGCCAGGATGGCGTGGCCATCGAAGCCGGCCAGCGCCAGCAGGTCCACGCGCACCGGGCCATCGGCCTCGACCCGCACCGACTCGGGGTTGGCCGTGTAGCTCGGCAGGGCCTCGAGCCGGTAGCGCGCGGTGAGCGCCTCGGGATAGCGGCGGGCCAGCTCGGCGGCGGTGACCACCGCCACGTCCACGTAGTCGATGGCGGTATCCCGGATGGCGCCGCTGGCGGCGAGGCGGTAGGCGCTGGCCTGGTCCTCGATCTTCGGCCACAGCACGCCGGGGGTGTCGATCAGCGCCACGCGCCCGTCGATGCGCACCTTCTGCTGGCGCTTGGTCACCGCGGGCTCGTTGCCTGTCTTTGCGATGCTTCTGCCGGCCAGGCCGTTGATCAGGGTCGACTTGCCGACGTTGGGGATGCCCATCACCATCACCCGCACATCGCGGTCGGCGCGCACCGCCCCGGCCAGTTCATGGCACAGCCTGGGGATGCGCTTGAGCTCCCGGGCGTTGGTGGTGGTCACGGCCAGGGCGCGCATGTCGGGCTGCGCATCGAAGAAGGTCACCCATTCGGCAGTGCGCGCCGGGTCGGCCAGGTCGGCGCGCGACAGCAGCTTGAGCACCGGCTTGTGGCGGGTCAGCACGGCGAGCATGGGATTGGCGCTGGAGTAGGGCAGGCGGGCGTCGAGCACCTCGATCACCACGTCGATCTCCGGCAGCGCCTCGGTGATCTGGCGCCTCGCCTTGTTCATGTGTCCCGGAAACCAGCCGAGCATGGGGGCCTCACTTGAATCAGCCAAAAGAACGGCCGCTCATCTTACCAGATGGGCGGCCGTGGCAGGACAGACGCCGGGTGACTCGACGGCGTGCTATTCCCCGGCGTGAAAGTCGATGGCCACCGAGTTGATGCAGTAGCGCAACCCGGTGGTGTCCGGCGGACCGTCGGGGAAGACGTGACCCAGGTGAGCGTCGCAGTGGGCGCAGACCACCTCGGTACGCTGCATCCCATGGGAGCCGTCCTGTCGCTCCTCGACGTGGTGCTGGCCCAGCGGGCGGTCGAAGCTCGGCCAGCCGCAGCCGGCGTCGAACTTGTGCTCGTTCTCGAACAGCGGGGCGTTGCAGCAGATGCAGTGGTAGATGCCGTGCTCGTCGCTGACCCGGTAGTTGCCGCTGAAGGGCGGTTCGGTGCCCCGCTCACGGGTGACCCGGTACTGCTCGGGGGTCAGCTGCTGGCGCCATTCGGTCTCGTGCTTGACGATCTTCTTGCGCATGGCCTCCCTCCTCCTGGTTCTGCCTCACACGTTGAAGCGGAAGTGGATCACGTCACCATCCTGAACGATATACTCCTTGCCCTCCAGGCGCCACTTGCCGGCGTCCTTCGCGCCCTGCTCGCCGCCCAGACCTACGAAATCGTCATAGGCGATGACCTCGGCGCGAATGAAGCCCTTCTGGAAGTCGGTGTGGATCACCCCGGCGGCCTCGGGGGCGGTGGCGCCCACCTTGACGGTCCAGGCACGCACCTCCTTCACCCCGGCGGTGAAGTAGGTCTGCAGGCCCAGTAGCGCGTAGCCGGCACGGATCACCCGGTCGAGCCCCGGCTCCTCCATGCCCATCTCGTCGAGGAACATGGCGCGTTCCTCATCGTCCAGCTCGGCGATCTCCGCCTCGAGTTGGTTGCACACCGGCACCACCACGGCGCCCTCGGCCTCGGCGATCTCGCGCACCACGTCCAGGTAGGGGTTGGCCTCGAAGCCATCCTCGTTGACGTTGGCGATGTACATGGTGGGCTTCAGGGTCAGGAAGCCGAAGCCCTTCAGGGCCTTCTCGTCGTCGGCATCCAGGCCGAAGCTCCTCAGCGGCAGGCCCTCGGCCAGGTGTGGCTCGATACGCTCGAGAATCGCCTTGGTGGCGATCGCCTCCTTGTCGCCGCCCTTGGCGACCCGCACAAGGCGCTGGATGGCGCGCTCCACGGTGTCCAGGTCGGCCAGGGCCAGCTCCATGTTGATGATCTCGATATCGGCCCGAGGATCCACCTGGTTGGCGACATGGATGACGTTGTCGTTGTCGAAGCAGCGCACCACGTGGGCGATGGCCTGGGTCTCGCGGATATTGGCCAGGAACTTGTTGCCCAGCCCCTCGCCCTTGGAGGCGCCCGCCACGAGTCCGGCGATATCGACGAACTCCATGGTGGTGGGCAGCACCTTCTGCGGCTTGACGATCTCGGCCAGGGCATCGAGGCGTGGGTCGGGCATCGGCACGATGCCGACGTTGGGCTCGATGGTACAGAAGGGGAAGTTCTCGGCGTCGATGCCGGACTTGGTGAGGGCGTTGAAGAGGGTCGACTTGCCGACGTTGGGCAGGCCGACGATACCGCAGTTGAAACCCATGGAGTCATCCTGGAAAGAGAGGTCGGGAGTAACGATCAATGATGGCGCCATTCTACCGATAAGCGGGCCATCGGGCACTCGGCCATCAGACACATGGCAATCAGGCGCCCTTGAAGCTGTGCAGGCGGTTCATGGCGCGGGCCCAGTCGCCGGAGAGCGCCTGGGGCAGGGTGGCCAGGCACTCGTCGATGGCGTCCTCGATGGCGGCGTGTTCGGCCTTGCCTGGGCGGCCCAGCACGTAGTGGGTGACCTGTTTCGCATCGCCCGGATGCCCGATGCCGAGTCGTAGGCGGTGGAAGCCACGCTCGTTGCCCAGGGCGCTGATGATGTCGCGCAGCCCGTTGTGGCCGCCGTGGCCGCCGCCTGTCTTGTAGCGGGCGGTGCCGGGGTCGAGGTCGAGCTCGTCGTGGGCCACCAGCAACTCGTTGGGGGCGAGCTTGTAAAACTGGCAGAGGGCAGCCACGGCGCCACCGCTGCGGTTCATGAAGGTCGTCGGGTTGAGCAGGTGGACGTCCTGGCCCTCGATCTGGCCTCGGGCATAGAGGCCCAGGAACTTGCGGTCGGGACGCAGTTCTGCGCCTGTGCGACGCGCGACCGCCTCCACCAGCCAGGCGCCGGCATTGTGACGGGTGGCCTCATAGTCGGCGCCGGGATTGCCCAGCCCGATGATCGCTCTGACCTGACTCATGGGGGTTGCCTCCAAAAAATCATCTGGAATGATTTTTGACGTCGCGTTAGCGGCGGTCCGCAGGATGGCCGCCAGGGAGGGGCGGCCACAAAAAAAATCAAGCGCCGGGGCGCTTGATCGTAACCGGAAGGGGCCGTGCCGCGCACGGCCCCGGACGGTAGGAAGGACGGGTGAGGATTACTCCTCGTCGCCCTGCTTGCCTTCCTCGCCTTCCTCGCCCCCGGCGGCTTCGTCATCAGCACCGCCACCGCTGACCTTGGCCTTGGTGACGCTCAGGATGGCGTTGTCGTGGTCCTCGCCGTGGGTCAGATCGACCAGAGTCACGCCGGCCGGTATCTTGAGGTCGGACAGGTGAAGGGTGGTGCCCAGCTCGACCTCGGAGATGTCCACTTCGAGGTAGTCAGGCAGGTCCTTGGGCAGGCAGCTGACCTGGATCTCGTTGGCCAGCACGTGCAGCTCGCCGTCGTTATCCTTGATGTCCCGGTTGTTCTCTTCGCCCACCACGTGCAGCGGCACGTTGATGGTGATCTCGTGGGTGGCATCCACGCGCAGGAAATCGGCGTGGGTGATCAGCGGCTTGAAGGGGTGACGCTGCATGTCACGCACCACCACCTGCTCGCTCTTGCCGTCAATGACCAGGTTGATCACCGAGGAGAAGAAGGACTCGCTCTCGACGGCCTTGTAGAAGGCGGCCTTCTCGATGGAGATCGGCTGGGGAGCCTGCTCACCGCCGTAGACGATGGCCGGCACCTGGAGGTTCGCACGACGCAGGCGGCGGCTCGCACCTTTCCCCAGGTCGTTACGAACGCTGGCGCTAAGGGTAAAATCAGACATGGTATTGCCTCTTCAGTAGAGTAAGGAAGGCACCGCGGCCCGCGACCTGACCGTGACGCTTCCAGTTGCCCCGCAGGGCCCTTTCCGGCGCCCGTTCCCGCGTGTCCCGTGCGTATGGCGCGGTGACTCAGTGGAACATGGCGCTGACGGATTCTTCGTTGCTCACCCGACGGATCGCCTCGGCGATCAGGCCGGCCACGCTGAGCTGGCGGATATGGCCGCAGCGCCGCGCGCTGTCGGAGAGCGGAATGGTATCGGTGACCACTACCTCGTCGAGCACCGAGCCGACGATGTTGTCCACCGCGGGTCCCGAGAGGATCGGGTGGGTGGCGTAGGCCACGACTCGCAAGGCGCCGTGCTGCTTGAGGGCCTCGCCGGCCTTGCACAGGGTGCCGGCGGTGTCGATCATGTCGTCGACCACCACGCAGTTGCGCCCTTCGATCTCGCCGATGATGTGCATCACCTGGGCCTGGTTGGCCGAGGGGCGACGCTTGTCGATGATGGCGAGATCGGCGTTGAGCTGCTTGGCGATGGCCCGGGCGCGGACCACGCCGCCCACGTCGGGGGAGACCACCACCAGGTTCTCGTAGTTCTGTCGCTCGATGTCGTCGAGCAGGATCGGCGAGCCGTAGACGTTGTCCACCGGCACGTCGAAGAAGCCCTGGATCTGATCGGCGTGGAGGTCCATGGTCATCACCCGGTCGACGCCGGCCTTGACCAGCACGTCGGCGACGATCTTGGCGGAGATAGGCACGCGGGCGGAGCGCACCCGACGATCCTGACGCGCATAGCCGAAATAAGGCACCACGGCGGTGATCCGGTGCGCGGAGGCACGACGCAGGGCGTCCACCATCAGCACCAGTTCCATCAGATTGTCGTTGGTCGGCGCACAGGTGGACTGCAGGACGAAGACGTCCTTGCCCCGCACGTTCTCGTTGATCTCGACCGCGATCTCGCCGTCGCTGAACTGGCCGACCGTGGCGTTGCCCATGCGGGTGTCCAGACTCTCGGCGATCTTTCGGGCGAGTTCGGGATTGGCGTTTCCGGCGAAAACCATCAATTTTGACACGCGCAGCCACCTATGCAGGGTTGGGTCATCGGGTGTCGAGAGGGGCACCACCGCCCGGGCGGGGCTCATCGACCCAGAACATCATGGAGGGGGGAGCGGTTCAGGCCGCGGGCCTTGAAGGCCTGCCAGCGTCCGGCGATCTCTCCGAGCAGCTGGTCGGCTTCGGTCTCGCTGGCCAGGCGGGCAAAGACGCAGGCGCCGGTGCCGGTCAGCAGGGCCGGTGCCCTCGCCGACAGCCAGTCGAGCGCCTCTGCCACGGGTGGGTAGAGGGCCCTGACCGTGGCCTCGCAGTCGTTGCGCCAGCTTGACGCTCCCCTCTGAAGAGCGCGCGCCATGGTAATCGGGGGGGTATCGCGTGTCAATTCGTCGGCCCCGAACACCGCCGGGGTGGAGACCGCCACGCCGGGGTGGATTACCACGAACCAGGGCGTGTCGAGATCCACCGGGGTGAGGCGTTCGCCGATACCCTCTCCCCAGGCGGCATGGCCGCGCACGAACACCGGCACGTCGGCGCCCAGCACAAGGCCGAGCTCCGCCAGGCGCTCGAGGGAGAGGCCCAGGCCCCAGAGGGCATCGAGGCCGAGCAGGGCGGTGGCGGCATCAGAGCTGCCGCCGCCCAGCCCGCCGCCCAGCGGCAGGCGCTTCTCCAGGTGGATCTCGGCGCCCAGCCGGCAGTCGCTCTCGGCCTGCAGCAGGCGGGCGGCGCGCCGGATCAGGTTCTCCTCCCGGGCCACCCCGGGAATCTCGGGGGTCAGGCGGATCTCGCCATCCTCGCGGCGGCGCAGGCGCAGGGTGTCGCCATGGTCGAGGAACTGGAACAGGGTCTGCAGCTCGTGATAGCCGTCCGGGCGGCGCCCGATGATATGCAGCAGGCGGTTGAGCTTGGCCGGGGCCGGCAGCACCAGGGTCTCGGCAGGGGTGGCGGTCATGGCGGTGTCAGTCATCAACGACGGGGCGCCAGTCGGTGACCACGAGGGTGACGCGCAGGTCGCCGTAGGTCATCACCAGTCGTCGCGGTAGCCACAGCGACTCGGCGCGGGTCCAGTCGCGGTAGTCGATCTCCCAGCCGTCCTGTTCGAGGCGCAGGGGGAAGCCGAGGTCGTCCTCCTCCAGGTGGTAGTCGCTCTGCGTGCCGGGGAGGCCGCGTACCCAGTCCTGCAGGGCGCCCACTGGCAGTGACCAGCCGAGCTGCTCCTCCATCAGCGCCTCGGGGGTCTCGGCCTCGAAGCGGCCCTCTGAGGTGGTCAGCGAGAAGCGTCCCTCGCGGCCCTCCAGGGTACTGCGGCCACTGCCGAAGGGGCCGCTGAGCAACATCCGGTAGTAGTGGGGATGCTGGCTCCAGTCCAGGTTGGCGCTGGTGCCGTCCCGGGAGGTGCGCAGGCCGACCCGCGCCGCCAGGATCCAGGTGTCCAGGGCCTCGATGCGCTCGGCCTGGGCCTGCCACTGGCCGGCGGTACGCTCGCCCTCCGGGACGGGCGTGCGACCGGCGCAGCCGGCCAGCAGCAGCAGGGCGAGCAGGGAAATCAGCGGTCTGGCAAGCAAGCGCAGTGTCATGGGGTCTCTCTTGTGCGGTGATGCGGGCTCGGGGGGAGTGCGGGAAGGGCTCATGGGGCCAGCTCGGGGATGCGTCTGAGCAGCTCATCGATCAGCGGGTGTTCGTCATGGCGCTCCAGCGCCTCGGCCAGGCGCTCACGGGCCTCGACGCGTTGCTCCAGCGCCCACAGCACCTCGATCAGGTGAGCGGCGATCTCCTGATCCGGCATCAGGGCGTAGGCGCGCTCGAGCCAGGGCAGGGCACGCTCGGGATCGCCCAGGCGGTAGTGCAACCAGCCCAGGCTGTCCATGATGGCCGGGTTGCCAGGGTCGAGCTCATGGGCGCGCTCGATCATCTCGCGGGCCTCGTCGAGGCGCTCGGTCATGTTCATGTCGGCCAGGGTATAGCCCAGGGCGTTGAGGGCCATGGCGTTGTCCGGGTCGCGCTCGATGATCCGCCCCAGATCGCGCTCCATGGCTTCGGGGTCGCCGGCCTCCCAGGCGCGCATGGCGCGCAGGTAGAGCAGCTGCTCGTCGTTGGGGGTGCGGTCGAGCTCGCGGTCGAGCAGGGCGCTGGCCTCATCGGCGAGCCCCTCGCGCTCGAGCAGTTCCACCTCCAGAGAGACCAGGTCGGCGAAGTGCGACTCGTGGCGCAGCCGCTCGATGCGCAGGAAGGCGCGGGCGTCGAGCAGGCGATCATCCTCGATCAGCATTTCGGCGGCGCGCAGCCGGGCCGCCAGGAATTCGGGCCCCGGCGCTACCTGGCGAAAGTAGAGCAGGGCGTTGTCCACCTCGCCCTCCGTCTCGGCGGTGGTGCCGAGCAGGTAGAAGGCCATGGGCGGGGTGTCGGGCTCGTCCACCAGCGGCAGCAGCAGGCGGCGGGCAGCCTCGGTGGCGCCCTCCTCGAGGTAGAGCCGGGCCAGCGCCAGGCGCAGCTCCGCGTTGCCGGCGTGATCCTCGAGCAGGGCGTCGGTGCTCGCCTCGGCGGCGGCGATGTTGCCCAGGCGCAGCTCGCTCTGGGCCAGCAGCAGGATGAAGCGGGCATCATCCGGCGAGACGGCAAGCCCGCGGCGTGCGGCATCGCGAGCGCCCCGATGGTCGCCGCGTTCCTGGGCCAGGCGCGCCCGGGTCAGCCACAGTGCCGGCATCTCGGGGGCGCTCTGGCCCAGCTGTTCCAGGCGGCGCTCGGCGGCGGCGGTGTCGCCGGTGGAGACCTCCAGCAAGGCGGTGGCCAGCTCGGCATCCTGGCGGATCGCTCCCTGGGGCGCGCGGGCTAGCCAGGGGCGCAGCAGCGCCAGCAGCGGCGCGGGGGCGGCGTTCTCGGCCAGGGCGGCCTCGATGAAGGCGGTCAGGTCGCTCTCGCTGCCGCGCTCGATCAGCACCAGGCGCTGGCGCAGCGCCTCGGGCCAGTCGCCGCGCTGGACGGCCAGCCCGGCCAGCAGCCGCGAGGGCGCTTCGGCCTCGGGTGCCATGGCCTGCCAGCGATCGGCGGCCCGGGCCAGCAGTTCACTGTCGTTGCTGAAGCTGGCCGCCAGGGCGGCGCGCTCGGCCAGCGTCGGGGTGGCGTAACGCTCGGTGGCCTCGAGGTAGCCCAGGGCGGCGCGGCGGTAGTCGCCGCGCTGGCCGGCCAGCTCCGCGGTGAGCAGGCCGGCCAGCCCCGCGGCGTCCAGGCCCCGGGTGATGGGCGGGGCGCCGGCCATGGGGTCCTCCAGTGGGGCGTCCGCGCCGCCCACGGCCGACAGCGTCTGGCAGCCGGCCAGCAGCACCGCCAGCGCCAGCGGGGCGAGGCGGGCGAAGAGCGGGCGAAGTGACGGGGGGAGAGCGGCAGGCATGGGCGTCTCGTTGGCAGGGCCGAAGCGCCAGCATAACGGCTTGACCGGCGTGGGCAAAGCGCACCGGGGGAGGCGGCCAAGCGGGCGACGCTATGGTAGTATCTCGACCCAATGATCAGGATGCCGCCCAGGCCGGCCACCACTAGCAAAGATGCCCGACGCATGACGCTGCTTGCCCTAGGAATCAACCATCGAACCGCCACCGTCGAGGTGCGCGAGCAGGTGGCCTTCAACCCTGCCCAGCTCGAGATCGCGCTCGGCGAGCTGCGTGGCTTGCCACAGGTCAAGGAGGCGGCGGTTCTCTCGACCTGCAACCGCACCGAGCTCTATTGCGTCACCGAGCCCCAGGGCGAGGCGGCCGTCCTCGACTGGCTGGGCCGCTTCCACGGCCTGCCGGTGTCGGATCTCTCGACCTGTGCCTATCACTACCTGGACAACGAGGCCGCCCGCCATCTGATGCGGGTGGCCGTGGGGCTGGACTCCATGGTGCTGGGCGAGCCGCAGATCCTCGGCCAGCTCAAGGACGCCTACCAGGCCAGTCGCGAGGCCCGCGGCCTCGGCAAGGAGCTCGAGTGCCTCTTCCAGCACACCTTCGCGGTGGCCAAGCAGGTGCGTACCGAGACCGGCATCGGCCGCAACCCCGTCTCCGTGGCCTATGCGGCGGTCAGCCTGGCCAGCCGCATCTTCGACGACCTCGGCCGCGCCCGGGCCCTGCTGATCGGCGCCGGTGAGACCATCGAGCTGGTGGCGCGGCACCTGCACGAGGCCGGCGTTCGCCAGCTCACCGTGGCCAACCGCACCCGGGAGCGGGCCGAGCTGCTGGCCGGCAGCCTTGGCGCGAAGGCCATCGCCCTGGACGGGATTCCCGATGCCCTGGTGGAGGCCGACATCGTCATCTCCTCCACTGCGGCACCGCTGCCGATCATCGGCAAGGGCATGGTGGAGCGGGCGCTGAAGAAGCGCCGCCATCGGCCGATCTTCATGGTCGACATCGCCGTGCCCCGGGACATCGAGCCCGAGGTGGGCAAGCTTTCCGACATCTTTCTCTACTCCGTCGATGACCTTCAGGAGGTGATCGAGGAGAATCGCCGCCATCGCCAGGTGGCCGCCGACCAGGCCGAATCGCTGATCGAGCACGGCGTGGGCGCCTGGCTGCATGAGCGGCGCATCCGCAGCGGCGGCGAGCTGATCCACGACTTCCGTCGTCGCGGCGAGTCGCTGCGCGACCTCTCCCTGGAGCAGGCCCTGGCGCGACTGGGCCACGGTGAGGACCCCGAGGCGGTGGTGCGCCGGCTGGCCCATCAGCTCACCAACCGGCTGCTGCATCGCCCTACCGTGGCGCTGCGCGAGGCCGCCTCCGTTGAACGCCACGACCTGCTCGAGGCCGCCGGCGCCCTGCTGCTCGATGCCTCTCACGACAAGACCCGATAGGACAACCCATGAAAGCTTCCCTGCGTCAGCGCCTCGACGCCTTCGGTGAGCGCTTCGAGGAGCTCTCCGCCCTGCTGGCGGAGCCCGAGGTGATCGGCGACCAGAGCCGCTTCCGCGACTATTCCCGCGAATACGCCGAACTCCAGCCCCTGGTGGAGACATGGCGCGAATTCCGCGGCGTGGAGGGCGACATCGAGGACGCCGAGCAGTTGGCCAGTGACAGCGACCCGGAGATGCGTGAACTGGCGGCCCTGGAGCAGGCCGAGGGGCGCGAGAAGCTGGAGGCGCTGGACGAACGGCTCAAGCAGCTGCTGGTGCCGAAGGACCCCGACGATGGACGCAGCGTCTTCCTGGAGGTGCGCGCCGGCACCGGCGGCGACGAGGCGGCGCTGTTCGCCGGCGATCTGTTTCGCATGTACTCCCGCTACGCCGAGCAGCACGGCTGGAAGGTGGAGGTGGTCAGTGCCAGCCACGGCGAGCAGGGCGGCTACAAGGAGATCATCTCGCGGATCAAGGGCGACGGGGTCTATGCGCGGCTCAAGTTCGAGTCCGGCGCCCATCGTGTGCAGCGGGTGCCGGCCACCGAATCCCAGGGGCGCATCCACACCTCCGCCTGCACCGTGGCGGTGATGCCGGAGGCCGATGCGGTGGGGGACATCGAGATCAACCCCGCCGACCTGCGCGTGGATACCTTCCGCTCCAGCGGCGCCGGCGGCCAGCACGTCAACACCACCGATTCCGCGATCCGCATCACCCACCTGCCCAGCGGCGTGGTGGTGGAGTGTCAGGAGGAGCGCAGCCAGCACAAGAACCGCGCCAAGGCGATGGCGCTGCTGGCCGCAAGGCTCAGGCAGACCGCCGTGGACTCGCGCCGCCAGGCCCAGGCCGATGAGCGCAAGAGCCTGGTGGGCTCCGGCGATCGCAGCGAGCGCATCCGCACCTACAACTTTCCCCAGGGGCGGGTCACCGATCACCGCATCAACCTGACCCTCTACAAGCTCGGCGAGGTGGTCAGCGGCGAGCAGCTCGACGAGGTGATCGAGCCACTGATCCACGAGTACCAGGCGGAGCAGCTCGCCGCCCTGCAGCTGGAGGCCTGACGTGGCGGGCGGGGGAGTGCGCCTCGATGCGCTGCTGGCCCGGGCCGCCGGGCGGCTGCAGGCGGCCGGTTCGCCCACGGCGCGCCTGGATGCCGAGGTGCTGCTCTGTCATGTGCTCGGAGTCGATCGCACCTGGCTCTACACCTGGGGCGACCGCGAAGCCGAGGCGGCGATGGTGGCGCGCTTCGAGGCGCTGCTGGCGCGGCGCGAAGCCGGCGAGCCGGTGGCCTATCTCACCGGCGAGCGCGAGTTCTGGGGGCTGACGCTGGCCACCGAGCCCAGCACCCTGATTCCCCGCCCCGACACCGAGACCCTGGTGGAGGTCGCCCTGGACAAGGCGTCCGCGGCCAACGGGCGCCTGCTCGACCTGGGCACCGGCACCGGCGCCATCGCGCTGGCGTTCGCCAGCGAGCGGCCAGGCTGGGCGGTGCTGGGGGTGGACCTGCATGGCGAGGCCGTGGCACTCGCCGAGCGCAATGCCGCTCGGCTCGGCATCAACAACGCCACCTTCCGCCAGAGCGACTGGTTCGCCGCCCTGGCGGAAGGTGAGAGGGCCAACGAGCATTTCGCGCTGATCGTCTCCAATCCGCCCTATCTCGCCGACGATGACCCGCACCTGGCCCGGGGCGACCTGCGCTTCGAACCGGCGAGCGCCCTGGTGGCCGGCGAGGGCGGCCTGGCCGACCTCTATCATCTGGTGTGCGCGGCGCGTGATTACCTGGCGTCGGATGGCTGGCTGCTGCTCGAGCACGGCGCCGAGCAGGGCGCGGCGGTGCGCGAGGCCCTGGTGCCGGCCGGCTATCTTGAGGTGGCGACGCGTCTCGACCTGGCCGGCCACGAGCGGGTCACGCTGGGGCGCTGGCCGGGACGTTGAGGGTCTGGCTGGCAGTGGTCGGCGGGGCTGTGGTACACATTTACCAGAAAATAATATCGAAAGCCGCCGTGATTTCATGTCTGACGACTCCTATACCGCCATCCTGGCGGTCGTTTTCAGTCGGATCGACTGTCAAGCCGGCCCTCTACGCCACTCCAGAGACAGATAGCCGCCACGCCCATGAAAGCCAAGACCCGCTCCCTCGACCGCATCGACCTCAAGATCCTGCGCTGCCTGCAGGACAACGCCCGCATCTCCTACGTCGACCTGGCCGCCCAGGTAGGGCTCTCCACCACGCCCTGCCTTGAGAGGGTCAAACGCCTGGAGCGTGCGGGCGTGATCCGCGGCTACAAGGCGGTACTAGACCCCCGGGCGCTGAAGGCCAACCTTCTGGTATTCGTGGAGATCAGCCTGGAGACCCAGTCGCCGGCGGTGTTCGACGAGTTCCGCCGGGCCGTCTCCAAGCTGCCCCAGATCCAGGAGTGCCATCTGGTCTCCGGGCAGTTCGACTACATCCTCAAGTGCCGCATCCCCGAGATGTCCGCCTATCGCCAGCTGCTCGGCGACGTGGTGCTGACTCTGCCGGGGGTCAAGGAGTCCAAGAGCTATGTGGTGATGGAGGAGGTCAAGGAGGAGTTCTCCCTCCACGTGCCCGACATCGAGGAGTTCGAGGACAAGTGACCATGAACGACGCCGATCTACTGCGCTACAGCCGCCAGATCATGCTGGCCCAGATCGATATCGAGGGCCAGGAGCGGCTGCTGGCCGGCCACGCCCTGGTGGTGGGCGCCGGCGGGCTCGGCTCGCCGGTGACCCTCTACCTGGCCGCCGCCGGGGTGGGGCGGCTGACCCTGGCCGATGCCGACGAGGTGGAGCTATCCAATCTGCAGCGCCAGATCGCCCACGGCGAGGCGGACCTGGGCCGCAACAAGGCACAGTCCGCGGGGGAGGCGGCCAGGGCGCTCAACCCCGGCTGTACCATCGGGACCCTCACCGCCCACCTGGAGGGCGAGGCCCTGGCCGCGGCGGTGGCGGCGGCCGACGTGGTGCTCGACTGCACCGATCGTTTTTCGAGCCGCTACGCCATCAACGCCGCCTGCCGCGAGGCCGGCGTGCCGCTGGTCTCCGGTGCCGCGATCCGTTTCTCCGGCCAGCTGGCGGTGTTCGATCCCCGCGACCCCGAGGGCCCCTGCTACGCCTGCCTCTACCCGCCGGACGGCAGCGGCGACGAGGCACTCTCCTGCGCAGAGAGCGGTGTGGTGGCGCCGCTGGTGGGGCTGATCGGCAGCTTCCAGGCACTGGAGGCGATCAAGCTGCTCAGCGGCGCCGGCACGCCCCATCGGGGGCTCTCCACCTTCGACGGTCTCTCCGGCCAGTGGCGCCACTTCCGGGTGCCGCGGGATCCCGCCTGCCCGGTCTGCGGCGGCTGAGGTCGTGGCGGCGACTGGTGCTCATTTCTTGACGCCCTCCGTGCCGGCCAGGAGTCGAAAGCGCTTTGGTGGTGGGCTTGTGGATGCCTGGCTCCAGATATTGTGTGCAGCGTTGTTATTGAATACTTGACAACGTCTCGCCGTCTGGTGTCAAACTGACGGGGCGAAACACTTCACTTAACAACAACGAGCGCTCTGCGCATGACCGCATCGGCTTACCGCCCCTCCAGTCTCGATCGGCGTCCCGTTTCCTGGTACCGCGACTCCATTGCCGTCGACCTTGGCCCCTGCCCGCCGCTGGCGGGCGAAGTGCGTGCCGATGTCTGCGTGATCGGGGGCGGAGTCACCGGCTGCTCGGCGGCGCTGCATCTGGCCGAACGCGGCTACTCGGTGGTGCTGCTGGAGGCCAGCGAGATCGGCCACGGCGCCTCCGGGCGCAGCGGCGGCCAGATCCTGCCGGGGCTGGGCACCGACATCGCCACCGTGGAACGCGCCCTGGGCCTGTCGGCCGCCCGGGATATCTGGGCGATGAGCCGCGAGGCGGTGGCCCTGACCGCCGAGCTCATCGCGCGCCACGCCATCCCCTGTGACCTCGCCTGGGGCTACCTGCACGCCGCGGTGAAGCCGCGCCACGTGCGCGAGCTCAAGGCCTTTCGCGATCGCCTGACGCGGGACTACGGCTACGAGGCGCTGAGCTGGCTCGAGGGTGACGCCCTGCGCGAGCACGTGGTCAGCGACGCCTATCCCGGGGCGCTGTTCGAGAGCGAGGCGGGCCACCTGCACCCGCTCAACTACACCCTCGGCCTGGCAAGCGCCGCCCGCGAGGCGGGGGCCGTGCTCCACGAGGGCAGCCCGGCCCTGGAGATCCGCCAGGGGTCGCCCCATCGGGTGGTCACCCCCACGGGCAGCGTCACCGCCGACGGCGTGGTACTGGGCACCAACGCCTTCCAGCATGGCCTGGTGCCGGAGCTCGCGGGCCGGGTGATGCGCGCCGCCAACTATATCATCGCCACCGAACCGCTTTGTGCCGAGCGCGCCGCCCGGGTGCTGCCCCGGAACGATGCGCTGTCGGATGCCAACTTCGTGCTCGACTACTATCGCCTCTCCGCCGATCGCCGGCTGATCTACGGCGGCGAGGTGAGCTACACCGGCCGTGAGCCGCCGGGCCTGCAGGCGCGCATGGATGCCAAGATCGCCCGTCTCTTCCCGGTGCTCTCCGGAGTGCGCATCGACTACCGCTGGGGCGGCGAGGTGGCCATCACCCTCAATCGGGCACCGGACTTCGGCCGCATCGGCCAGACGCTCTACTATGCCCAGGGCTACTCCGGCCATGGCATGGCCCTGGCGGGGCTGGCCGGCAAGCTGATGGCCGAGGCGGTGGCCGGCCAGGCCGAGCGGTTCGATGCTTTCGCCGCCATGCCCCATCGACGCTTCCCCGGCGGTGAGACACTGCGCACGCCTCTGCTGGTGCTGGCCACCACCTTCTACAAATTGCGCGATCGACTATGACGAGCGCCCGACCGCCGGGCGCCTGACGAGGGTTCCATGAAAGACCTGGAAAGCTGGCTGAAGGAGCGACGCATCACCGAGGTGGAGTGCCTGGTGATGGACATCACCGGCATCGCCCGCGGCAAGATCACGCCGGTCTCCAAGTTCGTGGCCGAGAAGGGCATGCGCCTGCCGGAGAGCGTGCTGCTGCAGTCGGTGACCGGCGACTACGTCGAGGACGACATCTACTATTCGCTGCTCGACCCCGCCGACATCGACATGATCTGCAAGCCCGATGGAGGGGCGGCCTATTCGGTGCCCTGGGCGCTGGAACCCACCGCCCAGGTGATCCACGACTGCTTCGACAAGATGGGCAACCCCATCGAGCTCTCCGCCCGCAACCAGCTCAAGAAGGTGCTGGCGCTCTACGCCGAGCAGGGGTGGCGGCCCATCGTGGCGCCGGAGATGGAGTTCTACCTCACCAAGCGCTGCGAGGACCCGGACCTGCCGCTGCAGCCGCCCATCGGCCGCAGTGGCCGCCAGGAGACCGGTCGCCAGTCCTTCTCCATCGATGCCGCCAACGAGTTCGACCCGCTGTTCGAGGACATGTACGACTGGTGCGAGGCTCAGGGGCTGGATATCGACACCCTGATCCACGAGGAGGGCACCGCCCAGATGGAGATCAACTTCCGTCACGGCGACCCCCTGACCCTGGCCGATCAGGTCTTCCTGTTCAAGCGCACCATGCGCGAGGCGGCCCTGAAGCACGACGTGGCCGCCACCTTCATGGCCAAGCCGGTGACCAATGAGCCGGGCAGCGCCATGCATATTCACCAGAGCGTGCTCGATGCGAAGAGCGGCAGGAGCATCTTCTCCAACGCCGATGGCACCATGAGCCAGCTCTTCCTGCACCATATCGGCGGGCTGCAGAAGTTCATCCCCGAGTCGCTGCCGCTGATGGCCCCCAACGTCAACTCCTTCCGCCGATTCCTGCCCGACACCTCGGCGCCGGTCAATGTGGAGTGGGGCGAGGAGAATCGCACCTGCGGCCTGCGGGTGCCCGACTCCAACCCGCAGAATCGTCGGGTCGAGAACCGCCTGCCGGGCGCCGATGCCAACGCCTACCTGGCCATCGCGGCGAGCCTGCTGTGCGGCTACCTGGGGATGATCCAGAAGCTCAATCCCTCGGCACCGGTGCAGGGGCGCGCCTTCGAACGCCGCAACCTGCGACTGCCCTTCACCCTGGAGCAGGCGCTGGAACGCATGGAGCACTGTGCCGAACTCGAGACCTACATGGGCAGCAAGTTCGTGACCGGCTTCGTGGCGGTCAAGCGGGTGGAGAACGAGAACTTCAAGCGCGTGATCAGCTCCTGGGAGCGGGAATTCCTGCTGCTGAGTGTCTGACACGACCTGCCAGTGTCGAGACCGCACCCGAGCGGGCGGCTACGCTGGCCTCGTCGGGCCCGCCTCAGGGCGACCGATAACAACAAGTGACGAGAGGTGAAGGATGATGAAAACCAAGCGACTCTCACTGGCCGTGGCCGCCGCCAGCCTGGCGCTGGGCGCCGCCGCCCAGGCGTCCGGCGAGGTTCGGGTCTACAACTGGTCCGACTACATCGCGCCGGACACCCTGGAGAAGTTCACCGAGGCCACCGGCATCGAGGTGGTGTACGACGTCTACGACAGCAACGAGGTGCTCGATGCCGCGCTGCTCGCCGGGCGCTCCGGCTATGACGTGGTGGTGCCCTCCAACCACTACCTGACCCGTCACGTCAGCGCCGGGGTCTACCAGGAACTCGATCACGACAAGCTGCCCAACCTGGGCAACCTCAACCCGGATCTGATGGACGACCTGGAGTCCGTGGATCCGGGCAGCCGCCACTCGGTCCCCTATATGTGGGGCACCAACGGTATCGGCTACAACGTCGATCGGGTCATCGAGATCCTCGGCGATGACGCCCCGGTGAATTCCTGGGCGCTGCTCTTCGACCCCGAGGTGACCGCCGCCCTGCGCGAGGGAGGCTGCGGGCTCTCCATGCTCGACTCCGGCGACGAGATGCTCTCGCCGGCCATGGCCTACCTGGGGCTCTCGCCGCTCTCCGAGGATGCCGCGGACCTCGAGGCCGCCGGTGACCTCGTCGCCGCGGTGCGCGACGACATCACCTACTTCCACTCCTCGCGCTATATCACCGATCTCGCCAACGGCGACATCTGCGTGGCGGCGGGCTACTCCGGTGACATCTTCCAGGCCTCCGCCCGTGCCAAGGAGGCGGGCCGCGACTTCACCATCCGCTACAGCATCCCCAAGGAGGGCGCCGCGCTGTGGTTCGACATGATGGCGATTCCCGTGGATGCGCCGAACCCGGACAACGCCCACGCCTTCATCAACTTCATCCTCGAGCCCGAGATCGCCGCGGCAATCACCGAGTACGTGGTCTACGCCAACCCCAACCTGGCTTCCAATGAGTTCCTCGACCCGGAGATCCTCAACGACCCGGCCATCTATCCCGACCAGGAGGTGATGGACAACCTCTACGTGGCCGAGGAGAAGCCGCTGGCCGTGCAGCGGGTGCGCACCCGGGTCTGGAACCGCGTGAAATCCGGCCGCTGAGGTCGTCGCTGCCCACGGCGAGGGTCGCCGTGGGCGAGTCGAAGAGGAGATGCCCATGCCCCCCAACGAGAGCGCGGCCAGGGAGTCGGCGCGTCCGCCCGGTCGACGCACCGGTGATGATCTGGTCGAGATCCGCCGCATCAGCAAGCGCTTCGACGGCGAACTGGCGGTGGACGACGTCAACCTGACCATCCGCCAGGGCGAGATCTTCGCCCTGCTGGGCGGCTCGGGCTCAGGCAAGTCGACCCTGCTGCGCATGCTGGCCGGCTTCGAGCGGCCCAGCGAAGGCCAGATCCTGCTGGACGGCGAGGACATCACCGCCATGCCGCCCTATGAGCGGCCGATCAACATGATGTTCCAGTCCTACGCGCTCTTCCCCCACATGACCGTGGCGCAGAACATCGCTTTCGGGCTCAAGCAGGACCGCCTGCCCCGTGCCGAGATCGAGCAGCGGGTGACCGAGATGCTCAAGCTCGTGCACATGGAGGCCTTCGCCCGGCGCAAGCCCCAGCAGCTCTCCGGTGGCCAGCGCCAGCGGGTGGCGCTGGCCAGGTCGCTGGCCAAGCGGCCCAAGCTGCTGCTGCTCGACGAGCCCATGGGCGCGCTGGACAAGAAGCTGCGCACCGAGATGCAGCTCGAGGTGGTGCAGATCCTCGAGCGGGTCGGGGTGACCTGCATCATGGTCACTCACGACCAGGAGGAGGCCATGACCATGGCCGACCGGGTGGCGATCATGGCCGACGGCTGGATCGCCCAGGTGGGCACGCCCATGGATGTCTACGAGAGCCCGGCGAGCCGCATGGTGGCCGAGTTCGTCGGCACCGTGAACCTCTTCGAGGGCGAGGTCGTCGCCGACGAGGCCGACCACTGCATCATCGAGAGCCCCCAGCTGGGGCGGCGGATCTTCATCAGCCACGGGGTCAGCACCCAGGCCGACGAGCGCCGGGTGTGGGTGGCGGTGCGCCCGGAGAAGACCTGGCTGGCCCGCGAGGCGCCCGAGGGCGATTACAACTGGGCGGCGGGCACGGTGGAGGACATCGCCTACCTGGGCGGGCTCTCGGTCTACTTCGTGCGCACCGAGCAGGGCCACCTGGTCAAGGTCAGCATGACCAACGTCGAGAGGCGCGGCGACCGGCCCGGCTGGGACGAGCCGGTCTACGTCAGCTGGGACGCGATGAGTGCCGT
>NZ_JACUUD010000061.1 GCF_014859505.1 Halomonas sp. | reverse complement strand
GGAGCCAGGGTCGCTTCGCCTTCCTTCCACTTGGCCGGGCACACTTCGTTCGGGTTGTTGCGAACGTACTGGGCGGCCTTGACCTTGCGCAGCAGCTCCTCGGCGTTACGGCCGATGTTGCCGGCGTTCAGCTCGACGATCTGGATCTTGCCGTCAGGGTCGATCACGAAGGTACCGCGATCGGCCAGACCGGCTTCCTCGATCAGCACCTCGAAGTTGCGGGAGATCTGCAGGGTCGGGTCGGCCAGCATCGGGTAGGTCAGCTTGCCGATGGTCTCGGAGCTGTCGTGCCAGGCCTTGTGGGTGAAGTGGGTATCGGTGGAGACGCTGTAGACCTCGACGCCCATCTTCTTGAGCTCTTCATACTTGTCCTGCAGGTCACCCAGTTCGGTGGGGCAGACGAAGGTGAAGTCGGCCGGGTAGAAGAAGAAGATGTTCCACTGGCCCTTCAGGGTCTCTTCGGTGACATCGACGAACTCGCCGTTGTGGTAGGCGGTGGCCTTGAACGGCTTGACTTCGGTGTTCAGCAGGGACATTCGGACATGCTCCTTTCGACTTTGGTATAAGGGAGACCGGAATACGGGAGGCATGGTAGCCCGCATCCGCCGATAGCGTAAATTGAATGATGGCATTGAGGTGATAATTCAACCCTATGGGTGATGACACCCCGATGTCAGCCGATCTGGACGGCCGCGGCCGGAGAGGGCGCCGACGAAGACGATGTCCCACTCGATGCCGGTCTCCCTGGACTCCGCCACCAGGGCGGCCATGTCGCTGAGCTCCTCGGGCGCCTTGTCGACGCAGAGTGCCGGAGTCAGGACGCCGCCGACGCCCTGCTCGAAGTTCCGGCGCTGCTCGGCCGTCGGGTTGTCCGGCAGCTCGGCGCGGATGAAGACGAAGAGCAGCCGCTGGGCGTCGGGCTGCAGGCGAGCCTCGCTGATCAGGTCGGCAAAGTTGGTGATGGCCAAGGGGACCTCCGGGGCGAAAGCGTGATGGATGAGCGCCAGCCTGTCCCCTTTCGCCCGAGGGCTCAAGGGGCAGCCGGGCATACCGGCCGAGTCCAGGTGGCGGGGTCAAGGATTGCTCGAGGCTGTTCCGGCGACAAGCCTTCCTTCCCCTCAGCCGTGGCGAGCGGTGAGGATGGAGGAGAGGCCGGCGCACTCCACCAGGGGGTCGTCGCAGTTGACGACGATGTCCGAGTGGGCCAGCACGAAGGCCTTGCCGGTGATGGTGTTCTCCACCACGGCGTGGGGCCCCTCCTGGCGGGTGCCGGTGAAGGTACCGATGAAGCCGGTCTCGCGCAGGGAGACGGTCTCCAGCCGATCGCCGGGGCGGATGCGTCCCTCGTGGTTCATCAGCGCCAGCCGCGCCGAGGTGCCGGTGCCGGTGGTACTGCGGCAGATCACTCCCGGGTGGACGTAGGTGGTGGAGCGGGAGCGGTAGAAGTCATCCGCCACCTGCTCCACCGGCCCCATGAAGTGCAGGAAGGGCAGCGGCCCCACGTCGCCCAGGGTGTAGTGGGAGAAGCCCCGCTCGGCCTGGATCGCCTCGACGATCCTGTGGGCGCACTCGGCGAGGCGCCGCTCCTCCTCCCGCACCAGCGAGAAACCGAGCTCGGTGGCATCCACCAGGGCGTAGAAGCCGCCGCTATAGGCCACCGAATAGGTGACGTCCCCCACCTCCGGTACATGGATCGACGCCCGATAGGTATCGATGTAGCTGGGCAGTCCCTCGCAGGTGATCGCCTCCACCACGCCGTTTTCCACCCGGGCCTCGATGTGGACCCGCCCCGCCGGGGCCTCCAGGGTGAAGTGCTGCACCCCCTCCCGCTTGGGCACGATGCCGGCCTCCAGCACCGCGGTGGCGGTGCAGATGGTGTTGGAGCCGGAATAGATGGGGTAGCCCATCACCTCCATGATGATGTAGCCGGCGGCGGCTTCGGGGTCGGTGGCCGGCACGATCAGGTCCACCGACATCTCGGGGATGCCGTAGGGCTCGAAGAGCAGCAGCTTGCGCAGGCCGTCGGCGTCGTCGCGCAGGTACTCCATCTGGGCCCGCACGGTGTCGCCAGGCAGCGGCGCGATGCCGCCGAGCACGATGCGGCTGACGTCGCCGCCGGCGTGGGTGTCCATCATCTGGAAGGTCAGCGGGCGGCTCATGGGCGTGGCTCCCGGGTCAGAGGGGTGGTCGAGTCCAGGGCGAAGGGGGCACCGTGCTCCTTCCACTGGCTGTCGGGGACGATCACGATCTTGCCCAGGAAGTTGCTGCCGCGACTGACGAAGTAGCGCTCGGCGTCATGCAGCGCGGAGAGTGGGAAGGCGGCATGCAGCACCGGCCTGAGCTGGCCCGCGCGAATCCACTCGACCAGCTGCTCGGCCTCCTCGCGGGTGCCGTGGGAGACGCCGAAGAGCTGCACCTGGTAGAGGTAGATGCGCGTCCAGAGGATCTCCGAGATATTGCCGCCGCTGGCCCCGGCGATGGAGAGCCGCGGGTAGGTGGCGCGGGCCTTCATGTCGTGGATCATGGTGTCGATGAACAGGTCGGTCATCTCGCCGCCGACGAGGTCCATCACCGCATCGATGGGCGCACCGCCGGTGGCCTCCAGCACCCGGGGCACGAAGGTTGCCAGGTCGCCGCGGTCGAACACGGCCTCGGCCCCCAGCGCCTTGAGCGCCTCGGCCTTCTCCGGCTGGCTCACCGCATAGGGAATGGCCCCCTTGATCCGGCAGAGCTGGATCAGGGCGGTGCCCACCCCGCCGCTGGCGCCGGTGACCAGCACCCGCTCGCCGGCACGTACCCGCGCCGAGGTCATCATGTGGTAGCCGGTCTGGTAGGAGCACATGCCCATGGCGGCCAGCTCGGCATCTTTGATCTCCGGGTTGGGCACGTGGTGGAACTGGTCCGAGGGCACCGCCACGTACTCGGCGAAGCCGCCGTCGGCGCCGTGGCCATAGTAGTCCGGAGTCAGGTTGATGTCGCGGCGGGCGTCGGCGTAGAGATTGAAGTCGAGCAGGCCGCGCTCGCCGATCCGCGCCGGGTCGACCCCCTCGCCCACCGCCGCCACGCGCCCGACGATATCGGCGCCCTGGATGCGCGGGAAGGTCAGGGTCGGCTCGCCACCCATGGCAAAGGAGGTCACCTGGCCCTTCTTGACCGGGTAGAGCCCCTCGCGGGCCTTGCGGTCGGTGTTGTTCTTGGCGGTGGCGGTGACCCGCACCAGCACCTCGCCCGGCCCCGGCCGGGGAACGGGGACATCGTCACGGTAGACCAGCCGGTCGATATCGCCATGCTCGGTCAACAGCATGGCGGACATGGTAGCGGGAAGGGATGCCTCCGAGGTGGAACCTGCCATCTGCTGTATCCTCTTGATGGGCTTACTTGCAGGGCTTACGGCAGGAGGCCGAAAGCGTGAATCCTGAACGAGACGATAGCAGAAGCCCCCTGGGCTGACCGAGGGGCCGCCCGGCATTCCGGCCACCCATCCTTTCTGTTCTTGAGGCCCGTGGGTTGCGATTCTTTCGGCGCACCCCGGCTGGCGCCGGCCCAGGGGCGAAATCAACGCCGCCGATGCGCTACGCTGAAACTGATAGCCACCATGTCACCAGGCCCGACCATGACCCGCAACCTGAACCAGCAGCTCAACGTGACTCGCCATGGGCGCGGCATCATTCCGGTCGTGATGATCCACGGCTTCGGCTGCGACCAGACGGCCTGGAGCCGCCTGCTGCCGCGCCTGGAGGCCCACTACCGCCTGATCCTGCTCGATCTGCCCGGCTTCGGCGCCGCCGACCCCGCCGCCTTCGACCCCGGTCGACATGGCGACCCCGCGGGTCATGCCGAGGACCTGGCCGCCCTGTGCGAGGAGCTCGAGCTCGAGGGAGCGATGATGGTGGGCCACTCCATCGGCGGCACCATCGGCATGATGGCCTCTCTATTGCGGCCCGGCACCTTTCGCAAGCTGTGCCTGATCTGCAGCTCGGCCCGCTACCTGGATGAGCCGCCCCACTATCGTGGCGGCTACAGCCAGGCGGAGCTCGAGGGGCTGATGCAGCTCATGGAGCAGAACTATCTGGACTGGGCCGGCACCCTGTCCACCGTTGCCCTGGGCGACGCCGGCACGCCGAACCACCGGCAAGACCTTCAGCAGCGACTGCTCGCCGTGCCCCCGGAGGTGTTGCGTCCCCTGGCGCGCAGCATCTTCTTCGGCGATACCCGCCACCTGCTTCCCCGAGTGACCACGCCCAGCGTTATCGTGCAGACCGCCCATGACGCCATCGTGCCGATGGAGGCGGCCGAGTATCTGGCCGAGACCCTGCCTGACGGTGAACTGGTGGTCATGCAGACCGCCGGCCACTATCCGCAGCTCACCGATCCGGAGACCCTGGCCTGGGTGCTGCGGGGCTGCCTGACCGTTAGCGACCGCTGAGGCACCGTATGTCCATAGGCCCCGTCGAGCTGGCCCATTTCTGGGATCTCTCCCCCACCGGCCACGCCGTGGTCGACGAGCACGGCATCCTCCTGGCCGCCAACCGCACCCTGGCCAACTGGATGGAAGAGCCCCCCGCCGCCCTGATCGGCAGCCCCGCCAGCGAGCTATTCACACCGACGTCCCGGGTCCTCTATCTGGGTCTGCTGGCCTACCGCCTTGCCGTGGGAAGCCGGGCGGAGGAGATTCATCTTGAGTTGGCCATTCCCGGCGGCATCCCCATGCCGGTGCTGTGCAGCGGCCGGCGCATCCGCTACCAGGGGGCTCACCTCGTCCTGCTGACGCTGCAGGAGTTCTCCCGCAAGCACGCCTTCGAGAAGGAGATCCTGGAAGCCCGTCAGGCCAGCGAGCAGCACCTCAAGCAGCGAGAGGCGCGCTGACGACGCGAGCGGGAACTGCCGCTCAAGGCTCAGCCATGGCGTCATGAAAAACGCCGGGGCTCAGGCCCCGGCGTAGTGGTTGGAAGACAGGTCCTCCTACCTGATGGTGTCGAGCGTCTCGAATCGCGTCTATTCGGCGGTTGCCAGCAGGCTGGCGTTGCCGCCCGCCGCCGTGGTGTCGATGCACAGATGGCGTTCCACCACGTAGCGTTCCGGCCAGATGGTCTGGGTCTCCAGCGGCACGATGGCACCGTCGCGCATGGCCAGCGCGATGCGTAGCTCACGGGTCCAGTCGCTGTCGCCGGCCGCGGCCACGGTGTCGATACCCTTGACCGCGGTGAGCGTCTCGGACGAGACACTGCCCTCGAGCCCGGCCACAGGGGCTCCGGCATCGACCAGCGGCTTCACGGCCTGCACCGCACCCGGGGCGACGATCAGCACCGGAGAGCCCGCACCTAACGCCTGTACCGCCTGCGCCATGGCGATGTCCAGGGTCGGCCCCAGGCATAGCGCAGGGCCTTTTGGATACATCGCCAGGCGGTTGCTCTCCCCCGTGGGCCCCGGCAGTGTCTGCGGCGTCATGTCAACAGCCGCGGTCTCGGCCAGCGCCTTGCGGATCACTCCTCCCTTGCCGGACAGCGCCTTGCGTAGCACCTCGACCCGATCGGGCCGCGCCGCCCAGTTGCGCGAGTCGAGCTTGTCGAGGGCCGACTGGAGATCGCCGAGGGAAACGGTATTTCCCTTGGGTGCCTCATGGTGCTCGACCTTGCCGGTGCGGCGGAAGCGGGTGACATAGAGCGGGCCGCCAGCCTTGGGCCCGGTGCCCGAGAGGCCCTCGCCGCCGAAGGGCTGGGAGCCGAC
Source organism: Halomonas sp. (assembly GCF_014859505.1). GTDB lineage: Bacteria > Pseudomonadota > Gammaproteobacteria > Pseudomonadales > Halomonadaceae > Halomonas. The sequence goes on along the minus strand of NZ_JACUUD010000061.1, from coordinate 12,497 downwards.
GATGGCGCCGATCTGGTTACGGTTGACGTAGACGTTACCGACATGGATACGCTCGACGATCTGCTGCACACGGTCGTCGATCCGGGTATGCAGGCCGAAGGTCAGCCCATAGCCCCGGTCATTGATGGCGTCGACCACCTTGTCGATGTCGCGTGCCTTGAAGGTGGCCACGTGCAGTACCGGGCCGAAGATCTCGCGCTCGAGATCCTCGATGCCCCCGACCTCGACCACGGCCGGGGTGACGAAGGTACCCACGTCGGGCGCAGGCAGCTTCTTCAGTACCTTGCCGGCCTTCTCATGCGCCGCTATATATTCACTGATCTCGGCCTGGGCGTCGGCGTCGATGACCGGGGATACATCGGTGTCGGTATTCCAGGGATCGCCGATGGTCAGCGAATCCATGGCGCCGTCGAGCATGTTGAGCAGCCGGTCGCGCGCCTCTTCCTGAACGTAGAGCATCCTCAGTGCCGAGCAGCGCTGGCCGGCCGACTGGAAGGAGGAGATCAGGATGTCGCGCACCGCCTGCTCGGTCAGCGCCGTGGAGTCCACGATCATCGAGTTCAGGCCGCCGGTCTCGGCGATCAGCACGGCATCCGGTCCTGCATTCTTCGCCAGGGCCTTGTGGATGATCTGTGCCACCGGCGTCGAGCCGGTGAAGCAGACACCGGCGATGCGCGGGTCGCTGGTCAGCGGTCCACCCACCGTCGGGCCGTCGCCGGGCAGCAATTGCAGCGCCGCCTCGGGCAGGCCGGCCTCGCGCATCAGCTCGACGGCACGCGCGGCAATCAGCGGCGTCTGCTCGGCGGGCTTGGCGAGCACGGCGTTGCCGGCCACCAGCGCCGCGGCGATCTGGCCGGTGGTGATGGCCAGCGGAAAGTTCCAGGGGCTGATGCAGACGAAGATGCCGCGTGCGCTGCCGGGTTCCTCGGCTTCCAGCCGCTCGCCCTCGTTGGCGTAATAGCGCAGGAAATCCACCGCCTCCCGCACCTCGGCGATGCCATCGAACATCATCTTGCCGGCTTCACGGGTGGTGATCACGGTCAGTTCGGCGATGTGCTTTTCATAGAGATCGGCGGTGCGGCGCAGCACCTCGGCGCGTTCCGATGCCGGCCGCGCCGACCACTCGCGGAAGCCTTCCTCGGCGGCGTCGAGGGCGACGGCCACTTCGTCCGGGGTCGCCTCGTGCACGGTGCCGACCACGCGTGAGCCGTCGGCGGGCGACACGGCTTCTCGAGCCGGCCCCTGGGGGGCCGGATTGCCGACCAGCATGGGCCCGGCGGTCCAGGTCGTGTCGGCAAAGGCCTCGCGCGCTTCCAGCAGCGGCAGGATCGAGGCAGGCTCGTTGATCCGGTAGCCCTTGGAGTTCTTGCGATCGGGGGCAAAGAGCTCGCCGGGTTGACGGATCATGGGGCTGGCGATGGCGTCGCCCAGGTGCTGCATCCCCTCTACTGGATCCTTCGAGACCTCGCTCGGCGGAATGGAACCGTCCACCACCTGGTTGACGAACGAGGAGTTCGCGCCGTTCTCGAGCAGGCGGCGTACCAGATAGGCCAGCAGGTCACGGTGCGCGCCGACCGGGGCGTAGAGGCGGCAATGCGTGCCCTCGGACTCCTTGACGATGTGGTGCAGCGATTCACCCATGCCATGCAGGCGCTGGAACTCGTAGCTGTCCTTGTCGTCGCCCGCCATGGCCACGACGGCGGCACAGGTATGGGCGTTGTGGGTCGCGAACTGCGGATAGATGCGGTCGCGCCGGTCGAGCAGCATCTGGGCGCAGGCCATGTAGCTGACATCGGTATTCACCTTGCGGGTGAAGACCGGAAAGGTCTCGACCCCCATCTCCTGGGACAGCTTGATCTCGGTGTCCCAGTAGGCGCCCTTGACCAGCCGCACCATGATCCTGCGGTCGAAACGCTCAGCAAGCTCGTAGAGCGCTTCGATGACCGGTCCGGCGCGACGCCCGTAGGCCTGCACCACGACCCCGAAGCCGTCCCAGCCGTCGAGGCTGGGGTCGGCCATCAGCGCTTCGATCACGTCGAGGGAGAGGTCCAGCCGGTCCTGCTCCTCGGCGTCGATGTTGAAGCCGATATTGGCCTTGGCCGCCTGCCGCACCAGTTCCAGAGCGCGTGGCACGAGCTCGGCCATCACCGTCTCGCGGTGGGTGTATTCATAGCGCGGATGCAGCGCCGATAGCTTCACCGAGATGCCGGGGCTTCCGCGCACATCCCCCTTGGCCTGCTTGGCGATGGCGGTGATCGCCTTGGCGTAGGCCTCATGGTAGCGGACGGCGTCTTCGTCGGTGCGCGCCGCCTCACCCAGCATGTCGTAGGAGTAGGTGTAGCCCTGCTTCTCGAGTTCGCGGGCATTCTTCATGCCCTCCTCGATGGTCTGGCCGAGCACGAACTGGCGTCCGAGGATCTTCATCGAGCGGCCGACCGCGGTACGCACCACGGGTTCGCCCATCCGACGCACCAGGCCGCGCAGCGCCCGCGCCGGGCCCTTGGGGTCCTCTTCCAGCACCTTGCCGGTCAGCAGCAGCGCCCAGGTCGAGGCGTTGACCATCGACGACGAGGACTTGCCCAGGTGCGCGCCCCAGTCGGAAGGCTCGATCTTGTCGTGAATCAAATCATCAATGGTTTCCGCATCGGGCACGCGCAGCAGCGCCTCAGCCAGGCACATCAGGCCCACCCCTTCGGTGGTCGAGAGCCCGTACTCGGCCAGGAACGACTCCATCATCGACGGCTTCTTTTCCTTGCGCACTCGATCCACGTAGTTGGCGCCGACGGCGGCCACCTTGCGGCGGTCGTCCTCCGACAGCTTGATTCGTTTGACAAGCTCGTGCAGCACATCTGCCTCATCGGCGGCATAGTTGGCGCGGATCCGCGAGCGGATCTCGCTCACGGCGCCATGCAGATGAAGGTTGGCTTCGTTCATAATCGGTACCCTATTAGCTGCTCGAAACGCATCGTCGATGCCTAATCTCGGATGCTGTCGTCATAAATAAATGTCACCTATCTATCCTAGGCGTCCTGATAAGAAGGGTCTGACGCGTATTAAACGGTAGGCTCGCATGGCCATCAGCTGCCGATAACAACAACTCTCCTGGAAAACCGGCCACGCGGCGTGGGACAGTAATGAGGTGCCGAGGTTTTCCTACGTTGCCGATGAGGTCATGCGGCTGAGTCGAATCAGTGTCAGCGGAAAGGTTATAATTGGTGGAGGGATGCCAACGAAAAACGGCCACCGCCGCGATTGGCTAAGTGACCGTTTTTACTCGTGTTCTTGGCGCGCCCAGCAGGATTCGAACCTGCGACCCCTGCCTTCGGAGGGCAGTACTCTATCCAGCTGAGCTATGGGCGCGCATTGCCCGGTGTTGGCACCAGGCGGTCGCCATCCTAACCGCCACGCTGGCGCCTGTCCAGCGTGGGCCGGCCGCCGCTCCGAGCCGTCTCATGCCAATGGCGGGGGTTGGGCATTTTCCTGCCGCCCGGGATGTCGGTATACTCATCTTCACCATGCGCGTCACGGCGACATCGGGCCGCGTCGGCCAATAGACCAGCGCCGCGAATGATTAATTACAGGACCGTCAAGAGGTGGTGAGAGTGAATTCCAGCAAGCTGATCATGGGGTGCCTGGCCACCCTGGGCCTGAGCCTGACCGCCGGCCTGGCTACCGCCCAGGCCAACGTCGACCGTGACGCCATCGCCGAGCGTCTCAAGCCGGCGGGCCAGCTCTGCCTGCAGGGCGAGGACTGCGGTACCGCGGCATCTGCCGGCGCCGCACCGGCGGCCAACGGCAACGGCGGCGGTATCGACGGCGGCGCCATCTACAACCGCGTCTGCATGGCCTGCCACGAGACTGGTGCCGCAGGCGCCCCGATCCGCGGCGATGCCGACGCCTGGAGCGCCCGCGTCGACCAGGGCTTCGCCACTCTGCTGGATCACTCCATCAATGGGATCGGCGCCATGCCGGCCCGTGGCGGCAATCCCAACCTCTCCGACGCGGAAATGGAAGCAGCCACCGCCTACCTGGTGGAGCCGGTGATGGATGTGCCGGAACTGGGCGGCGCCGAGGAAGCCACGGCCGAAGCCGCTGCCGACGATGCTGCCACCGACGACGAGCAGGTCACCGAGGCAGCCGATGATGCCGCGGCGGCCGATGCGCCCTCCCATGCCGGCATCGACGGCGAGGCGATCTACAACCAGGCCTGCATGGCCTGCCACATGACCGGTGCCGCCGGCGCTCCGATCAAGGGCGATGCCGACGCCTGGGGCCCCCGCCTGGAGCAGGGCATGGCGACCCTCTACGACCACTCCATCAACGGCTTCAATGCCATGCCGGCCAAGGGCGGCAACATGAGCCTCTCCGATGACGACATGAAGGCCGCGGTGGACTTCATGGTCGAGGCGGTACAGTAAGGCTTCCGACCGGAAAAGCCGCGGGGCGCCTCAGGGCGCCCCGCTTGCGTTTGGTGATCCCTGGAAGCCCTCAGCCGAGTAGAGAGCGCAGACCGGCGATGGCGTCCTGGCCGCGGGCCTGCTTCTTCTCCGGATCCTCGCGGTCCGGCCGACCTTCCCACTCCAGGTCATCGGGGGGCAGCTCGTCCAGGAAGCGGCTGGGCGCGCAGTCCATCAGCTCGCCATAGGTCTTGCGCTGTCGCGACAGGGTCAGGGTCAGGGTGCGACGCGCCCGGGTGATGCCCACGTAGGCCAGGCGACGCTCCTCCTCGACGGTGCCGGCCTCGATGGCATTGCGATGGGGCAGCAGATCCTCCTCCAGCCCCATCAGGTAGACATGGGGAAACTCGAGGCCCTTGGAGGCGTGCATGGTCAGCAGCTGCACCCGGTCGGAGTCATCCTCCTCGGCCTGCTGCTCGAGGATGTCGCGCAGCACCAGCCGGGAGATGGCGGCCTGCACGTCGTCGGTCTCGGTCTCTTCCGAGGCCGTACTCTCCTCGGGGTCCGCCTGCATCGACTTCTCCAGCTGGTCGATGAGGATCCAGACGTTGGCCATGCGCCGCTCGGCGATGGTGGGCGCACTGGCGTTCTGGTAGAGCCAGGCCTCGTAGTCCATCTCGCGCAGCATGTCGCGGATGGCGGCGATGGCGTCACCGCCGTCCATGCGCCGCCGCACCCCGTCGATAAAGTGGGTAAACCTCCCTAACCTCTCGACGGCCCTGACCGGCAGTTGCTGTTCGAGGCCCAGCTCGTGACAGGCGGCAAACAGCGAGATGCCGCGCCCGGTGACCGGGTCATTGGCATAGTTGGCCAGCTTCTCCAGGGTGCCGGGGCCGATCTCCCGCCGCGGCACATTGACGATGCGCAGGAAGGCGTTGTCGTCGGCCGGGTTGATCAACAGCCGCAGATAGGCCATGGCGTCCTTGATCTCGTTGCGCGAGAAGAAGGAGGTTCCGCCGGAGAGCTTGTAGGGAATCTGGTAGTGCTGCAGCTTGAGCTCCAGCAGCCGGGCCTGGAAGTTGCCGCGATAGAGCACCGCGAAGTCGCGCCATTCGGCGCGCTCCTTGATGCGCCGGGTGAGGATCTCGCTGGCCACCCGCTCCGCCTCGGCCTCCTCGTGGCGGTTGACCACCACGCGGATCGGCGCCCCTTCGCCCATGTCCGACCACAGAGTCTTCTCGTAGACGTGGGGGTTGTTGCTGATCAGGGTGTTGGCGGCACGCAGGATGGTGCCGGTGGAGCGGTAGTTCTGCTCCAGCTTGACCACCTGAAGGCGCGGGAAGTCCTCGCCCAGGGTCACCAGGTTCTCGGGCCGAGCGCCGCGCCAGGCGTATATCGACTGGTCGTCGTCGCCCACCACGGTGAAGGTCTGGCGCTCCCCCATCAGCAGCTGCACCAGTTGGTACTGGCTGACGTTGGTGTCCTGGTACTCGTCCACCAGCATGTAGTGGATGCGCTTGCGCCAACGGGTCAGGGCCTCGGGGTCATCGCGCAGCAGCACCACCGGCAACAGGATCAGGTCGTCGAAGTCCACCGCGTTGTAGGCCTTGAGGTGGCGGTTGTAGGCCTCATAGACCCGGGCGGCGAACAGCTCGTCGTCCTCCGCGGCGTGGGACATGGCCTGGCCCGGCAGCACCAGGTCGTTCTTCCAGGCCGAAATCCGGTGCTGCACCGAGTTGATCGCCTCGGCGTCCACCTGGGCATCCTTCTGCATCAGGTCGCGCAGCAGCGCCTTGGCGTCCTCGGGATCGAAGAGCGAGAAGCCCGGCCGGTAGCCCAGCGCCTTGAGCTCGCGGCGGATGATGTTGAGCCCCAGGGTGTGGAAGGTGGAGACGGTGAGACCATGGCCCTCGCGCCCCTTGAGCATGGCGCCCACCCGCTCCTTCATCTCCCGGGCGGCCTTGTTGGTGAAGGTCACCGCGGCGATCCGCCGCGCGCTCATGCCACAAGCCTGCACCAGATAGGCGATCTTGGTGGTGATCACGCTGGTCTTGCCGGAGCCGGCGCCGGCCAGTACCAGGCAGGGGCCGTCGATGTAGCGCACCGCGTCCTGCTGGCGGGGATTCAGCGCAGCCAGGCGCTGCTGGATGGTGACAGGAGCATTCATCGCACGGGCCTCGCGGCGTCCAGGGGTGCCGCGCCGGCGAAGCCCAGCTGCCGCCAGGCCTCGAAGACCAGCACCGCACAGGCGTTGGAGAGATTCAGGCTGCGGCTCTCCTCGCGCATGGGGATGCGCAGCCGCTGGGTTTCGGGCAGGGCATCGAGCATCGCCTGAGGCAGACCCCGGGTCTCGGGGCCGAACACCAGGGCGTCGCCCTGGCGGTAGGACGGCTCGTGGTAGCCGGCCCGCCCGCGGGTCGACACGGCGAAGACCCGCTCGGGTACTGCCGCCTCGAGGTAGGCCTTCCAGTCGCGGTGCACCCCCACCGCCGCCCACTCGTGATAGTCGAGCCCGGCGCGGCGCAGGCGCCTGTCATCCAGCACGAAGCCCAGCGGCTCGATCAGATGCAGGCGAAAGCCGGTATTGGCGCACAGCCGGATCAGGTTGCCGGTGTTGGGGGGTATCTCGGGCTGGTAGAGAACGACATCGAGCATGGCAGATTCCGGCGAAAGCCCTTGTGCAAGGCACGAGTGAAACGCAGGCGGGCCCCATGACGGGGCCCGCGATCATCGGCGGCGGTGGGGGACGGATGCGCTCAGAAGCGCAGGCGCACGCCGACCTGGGCGCCGCGATCCAGGGTGCGGGAGCCGCTGTCGTTGTCGAAGTCTGCACCCAGCTGGCGAAGGCCCAGATAGCCATCCACGTTGGGCGCGAAGGCATAGCGGGCGCGCACGCCGACCTCGTAGCCATCCTCCAGGTCTCGGCTGGAGACCACGCTGGGAGTATAGAAGCCGTAGCCGCCCAGGGAGACCGCGGGCAGGTTGGGCAGGTAGACGTAACCATAGCCGCCCAGCCCCAGGCCGCCGCCATTGCCGTAGTCGGTATCGTACTGGGTCCAGCGCGCCCCCACACCCACCTCGTGGTCACGGGTGTGGTCGGTGCCCATCAGCTGGGCGTGGAACACCGTGGCGTCCTCGCGATACTCGCTGTGGACCACCCCGCCGCCCAGGCTGATGCCATCGACTACCTCACCGGTGGCCTCGAACTGTACGGCGTCCGGTCCCAGGTTGAGGTCCAGGCTGGCGGCCTGGGCCAGGCCCGAGGTGCCCAGCAGGGCAAGAGCGACCAGCAGCGTCAGTGTCGATTTCATCTCGCTCTCCTTACCTGTGCGATCAGCTTGCCTTGTACGATATTTGTATAGTTATACGGCAGTATAGCGCAAGCGCCGTTACGCCGAGGGGGAGGCGCCATAGCGGGCGCGATAGTCGCGAATGGCAGCGGCATGGACACGCAGCGCATCGCCGGCATGCTCTTCAAGATAGGCCAGGACCATGTCCAGCGTCACGATGCTGATCACCGGCATGGCGTAGCGCGCCTCCACCTCCTGAATGGCGCTCATGCTCTTCCCTTCACCCTCCGCCTGGCCGCGCTCCTGGCGGTCCAGGGCGATCACCACCCCGGCGGCGCGGGCGCCGGCCGCATCGATCAGGCCCATCACCTCGCGGATGGCGGTGCCGGCGGTGATCACATCGTCGATGATCAGGATATCGCCGGAAAGCTCGGCGCCGACGATATTGCCGCCTTCACCGTGGGCCTTGGCCTCCTTGCGGTTGAAGGCGTAGGGCAGGTCGCGGCCGTGATGGTCGGCCAGGGCCACCGCCGCCGTGGCGGCCAGGGGGATCCCCTTGTAGGCGGGGCCGAAGAGCACATCGAAGGCCGGGGCAAGGTCGACGATGGCGCGGGCGTAGAAGCGGCCCAGGCGCGCCAGGGCACCGCCGGTACGGAACAGCCCAGCGTTGAAGAAGTAGGGGCTGACCCGGCCCGATTTCAGGGTGAACTCGCCGAAGCGCAACACCCCCTGGTCGATGGCGAACTCGATGAATTCACGCTGGTAGTCCTGCAGCGCAGGCGTGCCGGAGTGCTCCACTGGTGGCTCCTATCATCTTTATTGGCGCGGGCCCTTTACCCAAACGTCGAAACGTCGGGTATCATACACCCGCGACGGTAAAGGGACCACGTATGAAAATTGCCACGATCAATGTCAACGGCATCCGGGAGGCGGTCGGTCGAGGGTTTCTCGACTGGCTGGCCAGCCAGGATGCCGATGTCGTCTGCGTCCAGAATCTCAAGGCCAAGAGCTTCGAGCTGGACGACAGCATCCTCTACCCGGAAGGCTACGAGGGGTACTTCCTCGACGCCGAGCAGGACGGCTTCTCCGGGGTGGGGCTCTACTGCCGGAAGATTCCCAAGGCCATCATGTACGGGCTGGGCTTCCCCCAGTGCGACCACGAGGCGCGCTTCCTGCAGGCCGATTACGACCGCTTCAGCATCGTCAGCTTCCTGATGCCCGACGGCAGCGACTTCCCCGCCAAGCAGGCCTTCATGGCGCAGTACCAGGAATACCTGAGCAAGATGGCCCGCAAGCGGCGGGAGTACATCATCTGCGGCACCTGGCACATCGCCCACAAGACCATCGACCTGGAGAACTGGGCCGACAACCAGGACACCCCCGGCTTCAAGCCCGAGGAGCGTGCCTGGATGGATCAGGTATTCGGCCCCACCGGCTTCATCGATACCTTCCGCGAGATCAACCGCGACGCCGGCGAGTACACCTGGTGGCCGAAGCTCGACCAGGAGGTGCCGCGCTCCCGCCAGGAGGGCTGGCGCATCGATTATCAGGTGGTGGGCCCCGACTTCCGCCGCCATGTGGTCGATGCCTGGATCGACTATGACGCCACCTTCTCGGAGTTCGCACCCCTGATCGTCGAGTACGACCTGCCGCTCTGAGTCACCGCCCTTCGTCGCCGTTCCGGCCTGCCGGAACACATCACGCCGGCCATCATGGCCGGCGTGATGTTTCTGGGGATCTCGCCGGGGTGCTCAGGGCTGATCCGGCAACAGCTGCTTCACCGCTTATCGCGGAATGCCCAGCGACTCTCGCTGGTGGTCGAACAGCTGCACGCCGGCGTTCTCGGCCAGTTCCAGCATGGCGTTGAGTTCGGCACGGTTGAAGGTCCCCTTCTCGGCGGTGCCCTGCACCTCGATCAGGCTGCCGTCCTCGGCCATCACCACGTTCATGTCGGTGTCCGCCCCGCTGTCCTCGGGGTAGTCCAGGTCCACCACCGGCACTCCCTTGAACAGGCCCACCGACACCGAGCTGACCAGCTGCTTGAAGGGGTCCCCCTTGATCAGCTTGTTGCGCTGCAGATAGCGAATGGCGTCCATCAGCGCCACGCAGCCGCCGGTAATGGAGGCGGTACGGGTGCCGCCATCGGCCTGGATCACGTCGCAGTCCACGGTGATGGTGAACTCGCCGAGCTTCTTCAGGTTCAGTGAAGCACGCAGCGACCGCCCGATCAGGCGCTGGATCTCCAGGGTGCGGCCGCCCTGCTTGCCGTGGGCCGCCTCCCGGCCGCTGCGGGTGTGGGTGGCTCGCGGCAGCATGCCGTACTCGGCGGTCACCCAGCCCTGGCCCTTGCCGCGCAGAAAGCGCGGCACGCCTGGCTCCACGCTGGCGTTGCACAGCACCCTGGTATCGCCGAACTCCACCAGCACCGAGCCCTCGGCATGGCGGGTGTAATCGCGGGTCAGGCGAATCTCGCGGGACTGGTCGGGCGCACGGCCGCTGGGGCGTCGAAACGGAGTGGACATATCACCTCATCTGGGTCAGGTAGGGTCTGAAACGCACAGGAATCACGGTTGGCGGCCATTCTACACCCTTGGGCCAGCCTTGCCGGCGAATCGGGTACACTGCGCCACATCCGTCAGATCATCCGCGTCACCCCCGGGAGCCTTCGCCATGGTCCACAGCATGACCGCCTTCGCCCGCCAGGAGCACGCCGCCGACTGGGGCAGCCTGCAGCTCGAGCTGCGCTCGGTGAACCAGCGCTACCTGGAGCCCCACTTCCGCCTGCCGGAGAGCCTGCGCGATCTGGAACCGATCTTCCGTGAGGCGCTGCGCCAGAGACTGGCCCGCGGCAAGGTGGAGGTGAGCCTGCGCTTCGAGGCCGCCGGCGCCGCCGAGGGGCTCAGCGTGAACCCGGCGCGGCTGGCCGAGCTGGCCCGCGCCCTGGGCGAGGTGCGCCAGGCCGTGGCCGACACCCGCCCACCCGACGCCCTGGCACTGCTCGACTTCCCCGGCGTGCTGGAGAGCCGCGGCCCGGACCCCGAGAGTGTCAAGGCCGCCGCGCTCGCCCTCTTCCAGGCCGCGCTGGATGACCTGGTGGCCGGCCGCGCCCGGGAGGGGGAGAAGCTCACCGCGCTGATCCGCGAGCGGCTCGTCGCCATCGATGGCCAGGTGGCGGAGGTGCGCACGCTGATGCCGCAGATCCTCGAGCGCCAGCGCACCCTGCTGCTGGAACGCCTCGAATCGGTGAAGGCCGAGCTGGACCCCCAGCGCCTGGAGGCCGAACTGACCCTGATCGCCCAGAAGGCCGACGTGGATGAAGAGCTCGACCGCCTGGCCACTCATGTTGCCGAGGTGCAGCGCCAGCTGACCCAGAAGGGCCCGGTGGGCCGACGCCTGGACTTCCTGATGCAGGAGCTCAACCGCGAGGCCAACACCCTCTCCTCGAAGTCGGTGGTGGCCAGCACCACCCGCTGCGCGGTGGAGCTCAAGGTGCTGATCGAGCAGATGCGCGAGCAGATCCAGAATATCGAGTGAGTCCTGGCCCCGGCCGGCTCCCCCGGAAGGAGAGCGCCGGCAGGTGCACTCACCAGGGCACGACGGCGCCGTCGGTACGAGGCTCGGTGCCTCCGGACAGTACGCCGCTGTCGCGATCACGCAGGATGATCTGGCCACGACCGAAGCTGATCGAGTCGGCAACCTTGACGATATCGTGGCCTCGCCGGGCCAGCGCCTGAGCGAGGTGGTCGGGGAAGTGCGGCTCGACTTCCACTGTCCTGCCCTTGGTCCACTTCCAGCGCGGCATGTCGAGGACCGCCTGGGGGTTGAGATGGTCTTCGAGCATGCCGGTCACCACCTGCACATGGCCCTGGGGCTGCATGTAGCCACCCATCACCCCGAAGGGGCCCACCGCCTCGCCGTCCCTGGTAATAAAGCCGGGGATGATGGTGTGGTAGGTCCGCTTGCCCGGCGCGAGGGCGTTGGGATGCTCGGGGTCCAGCGAGAAGGACCAGCCGCGGTTCTGCAGGCTGATACCGGTGCCGGGTACCACGATGCCCGAGCCGAAGCCTTTGAAGTTGCTCTGGATGAACGACACCATGTTGCCGGCGCTATCGGCGGTGGCCAGATAGACGGTCCCGCCGGAAAGCGGGTTGCCATGCACCGGATCCAGGGCCTCGTGGCCGATCAGCCCGGCCCGGGCCTTGAGGTAATCGTCGGCCAGCATCTGCTCGACGCTCGGCCGCATGGCACCGCGCTCGGTGATGTGGGCGAAGCCGTCCACATAGGCCAGCTTGGTGGCCTCGATGCGCCGGTGCAGGGTCTCCACCGGGTCGCGCCCCTCGGGTCCCAGGTGCTCCAGCATGCCCAGCGCCTGCAGCACGATCAGCCCGCTGCCGTTGGGCGGAATCTCCCAGATGTCGTGGCCCTTGTAGCGCACGCTGATCGGGGCGACCCACTCCGGTTCGAAGCGGGCCAGGTCCTCCCTGCGCAGCAGGCCGCCATGCTCGCGGAAGAAGGCATCGATGCGCTCGGCCAGTTCGCCCTCGTAGAAGTCGCGGCTCTGTGTCTCGGCGATGCGCCGCAGGGTGCTGGCATGGTCGGGCGAGGACCAAAGCTCGCCGGGGCGCGGGGCCCGACCCTCGGGGGCGAAGGTGTCGAACCACGGCTTGAAGGCGGCATCGTCGTAGGCAGAATAGCCGTGGAAGGCGTCATTCCACATCTGGTGAATGACCGGCGATACCGGAAAGCCCTCCTCGGCCAGCGCCACGGCCGGCGCCAGCAGGTCGGCGAAGGGCAGCTTCCCGAAGCGCTC
>NZ_JACUUD010000060.1 GCF_014859505.1 Halomonas sp. | reverse complement strand
AGCAGTTGGCTTTTAACCAATTGGTCGTAGGTTCGAATCCTACACGACCCACCATCCGGACCTGAAGGCTTGTACGCAAGCATGGGTCGTTAGCTCAGTTGGTAGAGCAGTTGGCTTTTAACCAATTGGTCGTAGGTTCGAATCCTACACGACCCACCAGTCATGAAAAAACGCCGCCGCTTCCCTGGAAGCGGCGGCGTTTTTCTTCGTCATCCTCGGAGAGTTCTGCGTTCGACTCAGGCTCAGCGCTCTCCCTCGGCGCTGTGGCTCATCATGAGCGAAGGCACCCGCAGAGCCGTGATGCCGAGCCCTGTTGTCGGGCATTGCCGCGAGCGATCAGCGATCCTGGAGTCGCGCCCGTCCCAGGGTGTAGTCACCCCCCTGATTGGCCAGCACGAAGCCCTGGAAGCGCTCGCGCAGTTCAGTGTCCCGCACCCGCAGCAGGCGCTGATCATCCACGTGAACCTGCATCTCTCCATTCTCCTCGCGGGTCCAGACGATAGTGTGGAACCGTCCGTCCTCGAGGTCGAGCTGGCCTTCGTGGCGGGCAATCACCTCGACGCCTGTCGAGGTCAGCCTGACCAGGCTGAGCCCCGGGTTCACGCCGGGAGAGTAGACCAGTCGATAGCCGTTGCCGGTGGGCCGGCTGCCCTGGAACAGTCCCATCTCCAGGCTTCCAGAGCGCTGACGGGAGGCGATCTGGAGGTCCATCCTGAAGGCGTTGTCGACCGGGGCATTGACGAAGATGCGTGCCGGTTCCACGGCGATGGGCACCTCGTCGCGTCTGACGCTGCCCGTCTGCTCGAGAATCAGCTCCAGCATGGCCAGGCCGATCTCCTCCGGTCGGTCGGCGCTGAGCCTGCGCGATTCGCGATCGGCTGCCCGCTGTGTCGCCACGATGCTGCGCAAGCCGTTGTCATCGACCTCGAAATCACCGCTGAGCACCGTCCAGGCAGGATTGCGACGGTAGTCGCCGTCGCCGAAGTCATCCTGCAGGGCGATTCGAGGCGAGATGGTGGGCGGCGGTGCCGTCACCGCTTCCCTCTCCGTCTGACGCAGGCGTCTGAGCAGATCGGCCGTGGCGTGACCGTCCTGGATCAGGTCGATGTCGGCCTGGTACTCGCGTATCGCGTTGCGGGTCCGGCGTCCCATGGCGCCATCCACCGGCCCGGCGTCATAGCCGAGTCGATTGAGCTCGCGCTGTATCTCGGCGATGCCTTGCCGATCCGTCAGGGTCTCGATATCGGGCCGCGATGGCGGTGTCGCCTGTGAGGGTGCCTCTTCCGGCTGCCAGGCCCGCGCCGCCTGCTGAGCCTCGGCGATCTGTCCGGCCGTCATGCGGCTGGTCAGCGCATCGCGCGCCTGGGCGGCATGACGATGACCTCGGGCCGCGGCCAGGTTGTACCACTGGTGGGCCTGCACGAAGTCCTGCGGCGTACCGCTGCCGGCCTCGTGCAAACGGCCCAGCATGTACTGGGCATCGGCGTCGCCGCCCCTGGCCGCTGCACCGAATGCCTGGAGTGCCTGGCGGTACTCCTGTCTTTCGTAGTGGCGCATGGCCTCGGCGTAATCGGCGTTGGCCAGCCCGATGTGGCTGACCAGGAGGAATAGCAGTAGAAATCCTTTGATGATGATCACGGGGCATCTCCAGTGAAGGTGGGCCGCCACTTGATGTATGCAGCCTCAGGACCTCACCGTGCGGACTTGCCCTTCGCCTCATGCCTCGCCTGTATCAACGAAGGCCGAGGACGGAAAGAATCACCAGCACGATGACGATTGCACCTACGATATAGACGATACTGTTCATGATGTGTACCTCAGTTGCGCACTGACCTGTTTCAGGATGTGGCGGGATGGTTCGTGACATGATGGCGTCGCAGTCCGTGCGACGCGAAGTGCAACTCCCTGTACAGGCTATTCCTTGCCCCACTGATGACAGCATATCGATTGACAGGCATTCCTTCTGTGCGCTGGCGTACATTCGGCTAGAAGTCAAAAAAACGCTGCGACGGATGGGGGGGGTGATGCAGACCTGGCTCGGTCCGCCTGCGCTGGATGAGCTGGGTATTCATGTCGGCCGTGAAGCACTGGTGTCCATTTCGGCCATTCCGCTTGGTGTGATACATGGCCAGGTCGGCGGTATGCAGGAGGGTATCGGCATCGTCGGCATCATTCGGGTAGAGGCTGATGCCGATGCTCAGCGTGATGTGGAGCGTGTGACCCAGGATATGGAAGCGTCTATCCAGCGCGGCAAGCAGCTTTTCCGCGACCCTGCAGGCATCTTCGCGCTTTCTGATCTGGGCAAGCAGGATCACGAATTCGTCACCACCCTGCCGGCAGACGGTGTCGATATCGCGCATGCAACTGCGAAGACGACACGCGACCTCCTGGAGCAGACCGTCCCCCACGGCATGGCCGAGCTTGTCATTGATGGACTTGAAGCCATCAAGGTCAAGGTAGAGCAGGGCGACCAGATGCCGGTTGCGTCGGGCCAGGCCGATGGCGCGGGAGAGTCGTTCCGTCATCAGCGCACGATTGGGCAGGCCGGTCAGGACATCATGCTGCGCGAGATGGGCCATCCTCTCCAGCATGACCTGCGACATGGAAGCATCGCGGAACACGATCACGGCGCCGTTGACGCGACCCGACGGGTCATGGATGGGCACCGCGGAATCCTCGATCTCGAGCCTGCTGCCATCCTGGCGGACCAGCGCGCAGTCCAGGGAGAGGCCCACCGCTCTGTTCTCCTCGATGGCGCGTCGCCCGGAGGTAAGGGTGGCTTGATGTGTCCTGCTATCGACAAGTTTGAGTACTCGAGAGAGGGGCTTGCCGATGGCCTCCAGCTCCGACCAGCCCGTCAGGGTCTCGGCCACTCGGTTCATGTAGATGATCGTACCCTGAAGATCGACGGTCAGCACCGCATCGACAACGGCGTCGAGGGCCACCCTGGCCCAGGGTTTCTCGATATTGACGGGGACCGCGTCGGAATGCCGCGCTACGGCGACGTCTCGTCTCGAGGCTTTCGTCTGGGCGTGGTCCAGCCAGACCGGGTACTCGGCGCGAGGGGAGGCGGAGGGTCGCTGATGAAGCATCGAGTCCTCTCTCATGTGCAAGGCCCAAGAATGCGCATCTTCCGTGAGTCGAGCTCCCGGATGATGGCCAGGGGCAGAGCGGCTCGATGCGGCGCTTGATTCCGTGAGACAAGGGGCGTGATGATCAAGAACGTTGGCACTGGCATGAATCGGCCTCCTTTCCGCCTGCGTACGAGTCTCCGTGGATCGGCATGACCCAATCCCTGGAACCAGGACGGTCTTCCCGAAGCCTAGTCCCGTGACGGCGTCGCTTCTGTGCGATAGCGTACGCAAGCATGAAAGCGTGGCTGCGCCAAGCTACGATGGAATGATCACTGTTGCGAGGTGGTTGTCAGTTGGAGGCGTGGAAATAATATTTACTGTTTAAAATCATGGGCATGTGATATCAGCTGCGTTGCAGAGCCGTCTGCCGACCCTTTCGTGAGGCTCGCCGCGGTGAGGTCCGCAAGGCTAGACTGAGCTGGTCGCGTCGAACATCAGCGTCACGTCCTCTCCTTGATGGCTCCTGCCGTCAGGAAGATTGTCCGGTAAAGGAGTACGGATCATGTCCGCGCAGAATAACCCCCGTCAGAAACGTTCTCTGGCGAATCCGCAGCATCATCCTCGTCAGAACGACCTGCTGGCGGCGCTGCCGGATGAAGACTACCAGTGCCTGACGTCCAACCTGGAATGGGTCGATCTGAAACTCGGGGATTGTCTGGGCGAGTCGGGAAAGACAATGCACTATGTCTATTTTCCGCTGGATTGCATCGTATCGTTACTTTGCGTCATGGAAGATGGAAACTCGACGGAAATTGCCGTCGTCGGAAACGAGGGGATCGTCGGCATCTCGCTGTTCATGGGGGGAGAAACGACGCCGAGCCGAGCCATCGTGCAGAGTTCCGGCAGCGCCTATCGCCTCAGGGGGGGGCAGATAAAGGAAGAGTTCTATCGTGCGGGTATCCTGCAGAGACTGCTGCTGCGTTACACGCAGGCACTGATCACCCAGATGGCACAGACGGCGGTCTGTAACCGGCATCACAGCCTGGATCAGCAACTGTGCCGCTGGCTGTTGCTGAGCCTGGATCGCTTGCAGACAAGCGAACTGGTCATGACCCAGGAACTGATCGCCAACATGCTTGGGGTGCGTCGAGAGGGGGTCACCGCGTCGGCCGGCAAGCTGCAGAAAGCCGGCCTGATCACCTACCACCGCGGGCATATCACCATTCTGGACAGACCCGGCCTGGAGGCTCGGGTCTGTGAATGCTATGAGGTCGTCAAGAAGGAGTACGACCGCCTGCTGGACTATCAGCTACCCGACTGAAGGCCTCTGCTCCTGCCGAGCCGGGGGCTCGAGCCGCGCGTGACCCGAGTGTGTCTCCTGGCGCACCGAGCTCTGAGGGTGGATATGTCAGTGTCAGGGGATGGGCCTGCTGGTGATTCTCTGATGGCTTGCCATGTGCCGATTTTCGATGCTTTCCACCAGGAGCGTACGCATGAACCCTTTACCCCTTGGTTCGATGTCTAACTACCTGATCGACAGTCTGCCGCGTCAGGAAAAGGCATCATTTCTTGCCGATTGCGAGGTCATCGAGCTGATGCTTGGTGAGGTGATCACCGAGCAGGGTGGGAACATCCTGCATGTCCACTTTCCACTCGACAGCTTCATCTCCCAGATTGCCAGCCTTAGTGACGGGAAGTTGCTGGAAGTGGCGATGGTTGGCAGTGAAGGGATGTTGGGAACCCCCCTGATGCTGGGGGTCGATGAGTCACCCTGGCTTGCCCTGGTACAGGGGGCCGGAACGGCACTGCGCATGCCGCTGGGCCTCTTCGTCCGGCACCTCGAGCAGAGCCCCGCGCTGCAGAGGCTTCTTGAGCGATATCTCTATGTGGTCATCCATCAGCTGTCCCGGGTGGCGGCATGTACCCACTACCATCTGGTCGAGGCGCGCCTGGCGCGATGGCTGCTGATGACCCAGGATCGTGCGCACTCGGATCAGCTGCATCTCACCCATGAGTTTCTGGCCATGATGCTGGGAGTGCGTCGTGCCGGAATCACCCTGGCCGCCATGGCGCTTCAGGCACGCCGGCTGATCAGCTATCACCGCGGCGATATCGTGGTGCTGGACCGAGAGGGGCTGATCGAGGCCTCCTGTGGCTGCTATGTCGCCGACCGCAGTCTCTACCTTCGGGTAATCACCGGCGGAGGCGCTTCATGAGATCGGCTGGCACGCGCAGGATGAAGCCTTCGGAGTCATGAGGATTAGCCATCATCCTTGGGAATGGCAACGAGATCCAGGAATGACGGCTTGCTTGACCACTACTGAAGACAGCGGGGGCACGTTGTGCCCCCGCTGACTTTGGGTCGGATCAAAGATAACGGTGGTTGGATCAATCGCGCTCGAACTCGGGCGATTCACGCAGGGTGTCTTCGTCAACGTCGGTATAGAACAGGGATTCGTCATCTTCCACGACGTGGTCGATCTGGTCCCAGCTCAGGCCAACGTCCTGTCCGCCGAGGCCCAGGAAGGTGCCGGTCTTGACCACGACGCCGACGATGCGGCCATCTTCGCCGATGACCAGATCCTGAATTTCGCCGATTTCCTCATCTGTACTGCGCTGCTTGATGTTCTTGCCGATGATGTCGTCGGCATAAAACGCTCCAGCGGGCTTACCTTTCATATGCTGACTACCCATCATCTGCTCGCCGACGCCCTGCTGATGGGCACGCTGTTGGCCGTCGGCCTTCATGGTGTCATGCTTGTCTGCTGACACCGTCATGCTGAGTGCCAATGCCGGGACAAAAGCGGCGGAAAGAATAAATGTAGTTAGCTTCTTCATGATGTTTCTCCACAGATTCATGTCTGTCTTCTGGACCCTGCTGGGTCGAGAGAGCAGTTCTCGTATCGCAGCTCTCGTGTTGCGGTAATGCCACGTCATATTGGTCATTGGATGGCGACTCGTCGGTGCGATGCCCCACACAGTCCAAGATATACTGAAAAAATCAAGGAAAAATCCAAGGTAAATCAAGCGTAAATTATGGTAAGTATTTGTTGTTTACTGGATGCGGTGATGTGAAATGAAGACGATGAATGGAGACAGATATTGGGAAAATAAGCCATGAAAAATTGTTTGCCAAGAACTGGTGATATGATTTTCCACGGCTTATCTCGATAGCTGGTTGATCAAAAATTCTCATGCACCGAAGTGCCATCTTCGATGCGATGGACAACGGAAGTTAACGGCGACGCGTCAGCGACGTATACAGCACGCCAGCGATAAAGGCCATGCCGACAGACAGCAGTGGCTTGTCGCGGACGTAGCCGGTCACACGTTCGAGTAGATCATCGGCTCGCTGGCGCCCATGGGCAGTCGCCTCGCGAATACGCTCATCGGCATGGGAGGCGTGCTCCCGAGCATACTCCTCGGCCTTGCCAGCGGTCTCGGCGGCCCGGTTCAGCGCTTCGTGAGCCTTTCCAGCAACTTGATCGGTGGTTTCATGGTCGCCTGATTTCATCATGGTCGTAGCCTCGTTGGTTGCCATGTAGACGGGCATCGTTGCCTCGTCAGGTTTGGCGATTATTGTCGCCAAAAGTATCAGTGAGTATCAGCCGTTCGGGTTCATCGGTCCATATCGCGGTAGGTAGCTGGCTTTTCACATGCCTCCCGAGGGTTAGCAAGAACGCCGTCAGGGGAACGGCAAGGATCATGCCTACGACACCACCCAGCACAATCCCCCAGAAGAGGATCGAGATCACCACCAGAGCCGGATGCAGTCCCGAGCGGTCTGCCATGATCTTGGGGGTAAGGAGCACGCTCTCCACCAGCTGTGTGACAGCGATAACCGCCAGCACCAACATGACAAGCTGGCTGCCACCGTCGGGCTGAAAATAAGCGATGGGCATGACGGTCACGACGCCGACAATGAAGCCCAGATAAGGCACGATATTCAACAGACCAAGCACGAGGCCGATGTAAATCGCTGCCTCGAGACCGATGACGGTAAAACCGATGGCCATCATGACGCCCATGATCAGGGCGATGGTCAGCTGTCCCCGGAAAAAGGCGGTGACATAATCGATAAAGACCTGACCCAGGTAGAGCACCTCGTTCTGCCTCTTGTCGGTGAACAGAAACAGCATGCCTTTGATATTCTCCTTCAGGCTATTTCCGGAGAGCAGCGCAAAGAAAAGATAGAGGGGGACGAAACCGAGACCCACCAGGAATCCTAGATATTTCATTGTGCGGTCGGTGGCTTCCTCGGCATCCGGAAGCATCGACTGGATATCCATTCTGGAGATGGCATCTTCGACTATCGGAAACGCTTTCGGGAAGCTGTAGGACAGGCTTTCGTGTCCGCGCTCGGCTATCCCTGGCACGGACTGGATGAACTGGCTGCCTTGATAGATGGCCGTGGGCAGGACCAGCACCATCAGCGAAAGAAACAGGCCAAACATGACCACAAACAAGGAGACCACGGCGCCCAGTCGATTCATGCGCAAGTGACGCTCGAACAGTTCCACAACCGGAAACAGGACAAGTGCAAGTACGCCGGCCATGGCCAGGGGAAATACCAGAGCGTGCAGGGCGGCGAGGATTTGCCCGAAAACCCAGATGATAAACACGATGGTGGTCACCAGAGTGACGGCGCTGAGGGCGACAATGGTGTAACGAAGCAACCGTTTCTCACCGGCTGCAAGGTCGATATAGGCTCTCTTTTCTGAGCTCATGGGGATTCATTGCCTCTATGCGAAGATCTGGCAGGCTCTGAGCCATCTATGAGTCGCGTATTATTTTCATAGGCGAAAGATGCCGTATCCCCCTGGTCAGGAGAGTCGTCCATTTGATGTTTTTTTAGCGTAGGCACAAGCGACGGATCTTTCGGTGCGCTACCACACACAGTGTCGCCCGCTGTCACGGCCTAGCCAGGAGGGCTGGCTGAAAAATTAGTTCCCCTCTGTATGCCACCGCACAGACCTCGCCATCATCTACCGTTAGCTTTAAACCACTCTCTGGATTTATTTAAGTTGCTGGTGAGAGGAAAGGCCAAGTCAACAGTCAACTGGAGATCCGCTCATGTGCAGGAATCCGGTGAAAAACAGAACGGGTGATGATAAGTCCAAAGGAGTTGCCTAGGGCAATCGCTCGGAACAGAAGGGTGTTGCCGGGAAACATGGCGGCAAGGTTGGAGCCATGTTGAAATATATCAACTGCAATTTTAGGAAGGATAAGAAATGAACGATTCAAAGGTTCAGCCGAGTGGTAGTTTCGTCTCCGTCGATGACAGCCAGGTCGGGGGCATGTTATTGAGTGCGTCAACAATGACTGGCGACGATGTCTATAACATGAAAAATGAAGAGTTGGGTAAGATTCAGGATATTATGCTCGATGTCAACGAGGGAAAGATACGTTATGCGGTTTTGGCGTCGGGGGGGTTCCTGGGTATGGGGGATCGCCTGTTTGCTGTTCCGTGGAAGGCCCTGAAGCACGATGAAGCAAACAGGCGTTTCATTCTCGATGTAGATGCCGAGCGCTTGAAAGATGCGCCGGGATTTGACAAGGATAAATGGCCGAATATGGCTGATGCCAGTTGGAACTCGACTGTCGAGACTTTTTACACCAGGTGATCGATCAGCTCAGCTCGCTGAGCTTGGAAGACCTGGATAGTATTGACTATCCGGGTCAACCATGCCTCTCAGGCTATTTCACATGAAAAATAATCCACGCTCATCTTAACCTGCAATGGGCCCCCCTCGAAAATTGACGTTGGAAATTAATAATTGATTGCTGTAATAACAGGGAGAATGGAAATGGCCGCTAACCGAATACTCGCTCTTGTGCTGATCGTCGTGGGCGTCATCCTGCTATTCTTCGCATATCAGTCATCCCAGAGCCTCGGCGATCAGGTGACGGAGGCCGTCACCGGCCGATTCACTGATGCCACCATCTGGTATATTATCCTTGGCGCGGCGGCTGCGGTGGCCGGTATGGGATTGCTGGTCTTTGGTAAAGCCTCGGGCAGGTAATCCGCGATTCGCAGTGCCCTGTGGTTCATGATTCCAGATTCTTGCGCAGGGTCTGTTCCAGCTCCTTGGTCGCAGTGATATCGACAAGGGTGATCACCACTCCGTCAATCACGTTATCCAGCCGGCGATAGGGCATGATCCTTACCGTGAACCAGCGGCCGTCGGTGGTGAGGATCTGTTTCTCCGAAAATTCCAGGGTGTTAAGAGTGACAAGGGCATCGTCGTTGAGTTCTGGATACAGCAGGCTGGAGGTGAGATCGCTGAGGGGACGACCAACATCGCTTTCCCGGATGTTGATGATCTTTGATGCCCTTTCGGTGTAGCGGCGCACGTGCAGGTTCTGGTCGAGAAACAGTATGGCTATCTCGATGCTGTTGAGCAGATTTTTCATATCGCTCTGGGCGAGGGCGAGGTCATCGAGCTTGGTCTGCATTTCCGCGTTGATGGTCTGCAGTTCCTCGTTCATGGACTGCATTTCCTCTTTCGACGTGGTCAGTTCCTCATTGGTTGACTGCAATTCCTCATTGGTCGACTGCAACTCCTCGTTGGCTGCCTGTAACTCCTGCTGAGAGGCACGGTTTTCCTCCTTCAGCGTCTGAATCTCATCCTGGTATTGTTGCAACTCCGTGGCAAGAGACTGTTTCGAGTCTGTTTTCGATGTGTTCTTCCCGGCCGAGTCGGCATGCGCCGGGGCGATGTCGCGGAACACGATCATCTTCATGTCACGCAGGGCGGCAGGTTCTCGCAGCGTCTGTACGGTGATATCTACGTGCTGCGTGACCCCGCCGGGCAGCTGTACCTGCAGTCCTGCCAAGTGTGACGGCTCGCTTTGGGTTTCTGCCTGGCGCAGGGCGCTGGCGATGGGTGTACGCAGGCCTTCTCGCACCATGGCGTAAAAATTCCAGTTGGCCTTGCCGGCGGCGGGTTCCAGGTACTTTCCCGTGCGACCGCTGATATAGACGATATCACCCTCATCGTTGATCACCACTGCGGCGGGGGCATACACCTGCAGTAACACTTGATCAGCTGCCGCTTGCAGATTTTCATTCTTGTGAGAGGATGCGCTACTGGGTGACACGGAAATCTCCTTGGCTATCCTGGCCAGGGGAGGGAACGACTTTACCGGTAACCGGATGTCAATGTTCTGTACATTATCCTGGCGCCGGTAAAGCCTCAGCTTGGATTCGATAGGGGAAAACAACTGAGTGTAGCGTCCTATTGTTTCAGAACTCCCCAACAACAGTATCCCTCCGGCGCGCAGGCTGTAGTGAAAGAGGGGGATGAGTTTGCGTTGCAGGCTCTGGTTAAAGTAGATCAGCAGGTTGCGACAGGAAATAAGGTCCAGGCGAGTGAAGGGTGGGTCAAGCACCACATCCTGCTGGGCGAACAATACCAGGTCGCGGATATCCCGGTTGATCTGATAGCCGTTACTCTCAACAGTGAAAAAGCGAGCCAGGCGCTCTGCCGAGACACTGCTGCCGATGTCGGTGGGATAATGTCCGCGGCGAGCAGTGGAAATGGCATCCGGACTCAGGTCGGAGGCGAAGATCTGCAGGGTGAAGTCATGGGGGCGTGGTAGCGTGTCCAATGTCTCCATGAAGATCATGGCCAGGGTATAGGCCTCTTCACCGGTCGAGCAGCCGACTACCCAGGCGCGAAGGTGGTGCTCGTTGCCCTGTCTCGCGAGCAATTCCGGCAGGGTGATATTCGCTAGATGCTCCCAGACCTGGGCATCACGGAAAAAACTGGTCACTCCGATGAGCACTTCCTTGAACAAGAGGTCGATCTCCTGAGGGTTATGCTCCAGGAAATCGGCATAAAGGGTCAAGGTGGTGATTTCATGTATCGCCATGCGTCGCTCGATGCGGCGGTGCAGTGTGCTGTGCTTGTAGAGGGAGAAATCGTGCCGGGTTCGCTCTTGAAGCAGTCGGAATATGTGCTGCAAGGGCGTCGATTCGGACTCTTGCTCTGTCGTTGGCTCTGCCGAAACCCCGTTGGAGGGAGCCTGGGCGAGGTAGCTCAGTATGCGGGCGGGCAAGTCGCCAGGAGCTGCAATGATATCGGCGCAGCTTGCGGAGATGGCGCTTCTGGGCATGGCATCGAACTGTGCCGTGTCGGGCTGTTGCACCGCCGTGAGTCCGCCTACGGCCTTGATTGCCTGCAGGCCCAGGGTGCCGTCGGAGCCCATGCCGGAGAGTACCACGCCGATGGCGCGATCTCCCTGGGCGCGGGCCAGGGAAGAGAACAACACGTTGATAGGCAGGCGCATGCCTCTGGGTTCCATGGGTTTTGCCAGGTTCAGCAAGCCGTCGATAACGCTGAGTTCCGTATTCGGCGGAATAACATAGACGCAGTCCGGCTCGATGGGCATGCCATGGGTCGCCTGTCGAACCGACATCGGGGTGACTCGCTGGAGCAGCTCGGGCAGTAACGCCTTATGGGTGGGATCGAGATGCTGCACCACCACATAGGCCAGGTGGCTGTTGGGCGGTATCCTGGCAAGGAATTCTTCCAACGGCGCCAGCCCCCCGGCGGACGCACCAATACCCAGGATGCGTAAAGCTTCCTGGGGTGTCATCGGCGTGTTGCCAGGGGTCAAGGCAGCCATGATATGGAGCGACTAGCCATGGAGCGTCTTGCTCGAGATATCTGCATTGCCGCATTCGCAGCAGGCCAGCAGAATATGCTCGCCCCCCGCGGGGAGTGATGCCAGGAACTGCAAGTGCCGGGAGCCATGCGCGCCACCTCCCGCCTCGGCCTGGCAGTGATCACGGGCGCCGCTCTGCTTGACACGTTCCAGGAGGCCAAGCAGCAACGGCCGGCTCCGGGCGGGCAGGAACGTCGCGATGGGGTGTCCGTCAAGATCGTCACGTCCAGCACCAAGGAGTTCGGCGGCGGCAAGATTACCTTGAATAATGTTGCCCTCGAAATCGATGAGAAGATAACCAACTGGGGCGAAGTCGAAAAGCTTTCTATAAAGACTCAATTCGTCGGCAACCGCTCTTTCATTGTCGCTGATTTCCTCGATCTGCAGATCAAGTTCCACCTGATGCACCTGCAATTCATGGAGCAGTTTGAGGGCGTCTTCCGCACTTTCGGGATTGCTGGAGAGCCGGTGCAGAAGGCGAAGGGCGTCAACGCCCACCGACCATTGGCTCTGTGACGCAGTCGTGCCTGCCTGCAACTGCTCTTCGGCCTTGTCTCGCAGCTGTGCATAGACCCTGGGTTCAATACTCGTCTTTGACATATGAAAGACCTGACCTGCTATTTGGCTATTAGATTCATTATAGCTTATTGTGACTCGGGTGGGTATGAGAATTTTTTCTAGCCAGGGGATCCTTACTGTTGTAGTCCAGGGTCTTTATCCTGATATGTCGAGGGGCATTGAGACCGCCGTTGATCCGAAAAAAATCACTACAATTAAGTTCGATGCCACACAGACCGTGCGACGAGTATCAACTACATTGGGATTGGTAGCCTTCGCCTTGAATCTTTATCACTTCATCGCGAGAGGTAGAACCCAAATGGAACAGTCACTTGGAGGTCGGCTCATGAACAAGAATCAGGTGAAAGGTCGTGCGAAGGAAGCCAAGGGGAAGGTAAAGGAGGCTGTCGGCAAGGCGACCGGCAACAAGGAGACGGAGTACAAGGGCAAGGCCGAAAAGCAGGCTGGCAAGGTTGAGGCCAAATACGGAGATGTCAAGAGCGATATCAAGAAGGCGTCAAAGGAATAAATGACTCCACGATGTCATTGCCAGTTGATGTAATCGAAGTAGTGTGGAAGCCCGGCTTGACAATATCAGGCCGGGCTTTTGTCGTCATGTTTGGCTGGCGCGCTTCGTCAAGGCCTCGCCAGCCGGAATATCATGAGGGTATGTCGTAGATGATTCCGTCAATTTCCTCGCTTAGCAATTCATCGTCGCCTTCGTTGGGATGTCTGGCAGGCCCGTCGAGTTCCTCATCGTGTTTATCGTCACGGTCCGACTCGAGTGGAGCTTCAGGCATACGGTGAGGCTTGAAGGGGTAGCCGTGCTGCTGCTCGCTGGGTTCGCGCTCGGGTAAACGCGTGAACGACTCGAACGTGGAAGTGTCAGGAGCGCTGTGCTCGGAGATGGTTGACATGGTGACCTCGCGTCACTGCCCGGCCTTCACGGTATCGTGAAGCATCGGTAGCATGATGCTGACAGGGCGCCGGGTCGCCGTCGGTGCGCTGCCACACCGTCGCGATCGATGTCGCAAGCGCTTCGCGTGCCCTTGATCCTGCCCAGTGGAGCCCCCATATCTCCCATGCGCTCATTTTCTGGTCGGGACTGGTCAATACCCCACCGTTCTCGTCTAGAATAGAGGCTCGGGTCGACCACGGCGAAAGACGCAAGGGTTGGCCCCAGGCGCATCGTCCGCGCGGAGCGCGCGAGCCACGATGCACCCGATCATGCAGGGGGAGCCCCTGCCAGTCACAGTGGTAGACACGATGACGATCATGACTTCCCGTGCGGAGGTACACGAGTACCTGACCCGCACCTATTGCCCCACCCGGATTCCCGCCGAGGACGATGCCCTCATCGAGGAGATCAAGCGGCTCCTCGAGGCCAGAAATGCCGTGCTGGTGGCCCACTACTACACCGACGATGCCATCCAGCAACTCGCCGAGGAGACCGGCGGCTGCGTGGCCGACTCCCTGGAGATGGCGCGTTTCGGCGCCCGCCACGAGGCCGATACCCTGGTGGTGGCCGGGGTGCGCTTCATGGGCGAGACCGCCAAGATCCTCTCGCCGGAGAAGCGGGTGCTGATGCCCACCCTGGAGGCGACCTGCTCGCTGGATCTGGGCTGTCCGGCCGATGAGTTCAGCGCCTTCTGCGACCAGCACCCCGACCGCACCGTGGTGGTCTACGCCAACACCTCGGCGGCGGTGAAGGCCCGCGCCGACTGGGTGGTCACCTCGTCGATCGCCGTGGAGGTGATCGAGGAGCTCCAGGCCCGCGGCGAGAAGATCCTGTGGGCGCCGGACAAGCATCTCGGCGGCTACATCCAGAAGAAGACCGGCGCCGACATGCTGCTCTGGGACGGTGCCTGTATCGTCCACGAGGAGTTCAAGGCCAAGGGGGTCGAGGAGCTCAAGGCGCTCTATCCGGAGGCCGCGGTGCTGGTGCATCCGGAGTCTCCGTCCTCGGTGGTGGAGCTGGCCGACGTGGCGGGTTCCACTTCGCAGCTGATCAAGGCGGCGAAGGAGCTGCCCAACGACAAGCTGATCGTGGCCACCGATCGCGGCATCTTCTTCAAGATGCAGCAGGCAGTGCCCGAAAAGACCCTGTTCGAGGCGCCCACCGCGGGCAACGGTGCCACCTGCCGAAGCTGCGCCCACTGCCCGTGGATGGCGATGAACGCCCTGGACAACCTGGCCGACGCCCTGCGCCACGGCTCCGGCGAGATCTTCGTCGATGACGCATTGCGCCTGGCCGCGCTCAAGCCCCTGGAGCGGATGCTGAACTTCCAGCGCTGATCGAAGGCGCTGAGCGCTAGAACTTCTCCAGCGTCTCCCGATAGCCGATGAACGCCTCGCGGCGCTGCTCGATGCGGGCAGTAGCCGCGGCGTCTCCCTCCCGCTCGGCCACCTGCCGGGCCACTTCGAGCTGGCGGATGGCCTCGCTGATGCGTCCGTTCAGTTGCAACTGCTCGGCCCGGGCCAGGTGGCCCCAGGCTTCGCGGCCGCTGCGGCCGGCGGCCTGGGCCAGCAGGGTGAATACCTGCGGGTCCTCGTGGCGCCGCTCGGAAAGCTCGCGCAGCACCCGCCACGCCTCGTCCGGGTCGCGCTGCAGCAGCGCCTCACCCAGCACCAGGGTGGCAGGCAGGTGCCCTGGCATCAGCCTCAGCAGGCGGCGACTGCGCGCTATGGCGTCGTCATAGCGGCCGGCCTCGAAGGCCACCAGGGCGGCGGAGGCGGGCAGCAGGCCCAGGTCGGGCTCCTGGCGGGCCAGGGCGTCAAGGGTCGCGAGGGCACCGCTGGTGTTGCCCCGGCGGGCCTCCACCAGGGCGCTCAGGTAGCGCCGGGCGGCCGGGGGTACGTCGTCCTGGTCAAGCCGGGTGACGGCCAGTTGAGGGTCTTGCTCATGGATGGTCAGCAGGGCGCGGGCGCGCACCAGGTGGTACTGGAGGTCGTCGTCGCGAGGGGAGGGGACCGAAAGCTGGCCGGCCCGGTCCTGGGTGTCGCTGATCCGCGATTCGGTCACCGGGTGGGTGAGCAGGAACTCCGGCGGATTGCCGCCCTGCAGGCTGGCCATGCGCTGCATGGCGCGGAACATCCTCACCATGGCCTGGGGGTCGTAGCCGGCCTGGGCCATGGCCTGCAGGCCGATGCGGTCGGCCTCCTGCTCGAAGCGCCGCGAGTAGGCCAGCTGGTCCTGGATGAAGGCGGCCTGGGAGCCCATGGCCACGCCGATGCCGGCATCGCCGCCGCCGGCGGCGGCGATCAGCATGCCGGCCAGCATGGCGGCCATGGCGGGCACCTGGGTCTGCTCGGCGCGGGCCTGGCCGCGGGCGTAGTGGCGCTGGGAGAGGTGGCCCAGCTCATGGGCCAGCACCGAGACAATTGCCGCCTCTTCCTCGGCGAAGGCGAACAGGCCGGCATTCACGCCGATGATGCCCCCCGGCACGGCGAAGGCGTTGAGCTGGCGGCTGTCGACCAGGGTCACCAGGGGCTGGCTGCCGCCGAGCCCGCTGTGGGGCAGCAGGCGGGTGACCATCGACTCCATGTAGTGCTGGGCGATGGGGTCCTGCCACTGGGGCGCGCGGGCCCGGAACTGCCGCAGCCAGGCCCGGCCGAGCCGAAACTCCTCGCCGCTGGCGGCCTGGCTGTCACCGCTGGCCAGGCTCGGCAGCCCGGCGGCGCTGTCCCACTGGGGCTGGGTCCACTGGGCGGTGGCGGGCAGGGCCAGCGCCAGGCACAGGGCGCCGAGGGCGAGTCGGGGAAAACGGCGCGTCATGCTCGGAGTCTCCAGTGGTGGGCCGGGGTGGCCCATGGTCTGACATTGATTCAGCCGGTAAAGTGCCTTTAAATCCCAAGGGCTTCCGTGCCGCGCGGCCATCCGGCGCAGGCTCGCACACCCCACCCCTTCATTGTTCCGGGAGAGATCATGGCCCTGCAACCCGACGACCTGCTCGATGCCCGCGGTCTTCCCTGCCCGCTGCCGCTGCTCAAGGCGAAGCAGGCGCTGGCGCGCCTGGCGCCTGGCCAGCTGCTCGAGGTGGTGGCCACCGACGCCGGCTCCTGGCAGGACTTCGAGACATTCACTGCCCAGAGCCACCATGACATGCTGGAGCGCGAGGCGCGAGGCGACGTCTACCATTACTGGATCCGCAAGGGCGCGGAGGGCACTTCATGACCCTGCGGACTGTCTTCAAGGGCTGGATCGATCACTACTTCTCCGACGAGGAGGCGGTCATCCTGCTGGTCCTGCTGGTGCTTGGCTTCGCCGCGGTGATCTTTCTCGGGCGCATGCTGGCGCCCTTCCTCACCGCCCTGGTGATCGCCTTTCTGCTGCAGGGGGCGGTGAGCTGGCTGCAACGCCGCCACGTGCCCCACCTGCTGGCGGTGGCCCTGGTGTTCCTGGGCTTCATCGGCCTGCTGCTGGCGCTGGCCTTCATCCTGATGCCGCTGATCTGGAACCAGCTGGTGGGGCTGGTGCAGGAGACGCCGCGCATGTTCGCCAGCGGTCAGCAGCTGCTCGACGACCTCCAGGAGCGCTATCCGCAGCTGATCACCCCCGACCAGATCCAGAACTGGGTTGCCGTGGCCGGGCGCGAGATGACCCAGTTCGGCCAGCGTGCCCTGACCCTGTCGTTGGCCTCGCTGGGCAACGTGCTGGCGCTGATCATCTACCTGGTACTGGTGCCGATCCTGGTCTTCTTCCTGCTCAAGGATCGCGACAGCCTGGTGGGCTTCACCCTCTCGCTGCTGCCCCAGAAGCGTGCCCTGATGACCCGCATCTGGCAGGAGATGGACGTCCAGATCGCCAACTACGTGCGCGGGAAGTTCATCGAGATCATCATCGTGGGCACCGTCTCCTTTCTCACCTTCGCCTACTTCGGGCTGCCCTATTCGGCGCTGCTGGCGGTGCTGGTAGGCTTCTCGGTACTGGTGCCCTACATCGGCGCGGCGGTGGCGACCCTGCCGGTGGCGGCGGTGGCGGGCTTCCACTTCGGCATGACCAGCGAGTTCGCCTATGTGGTGATCGCCTACGGTATCATCCAGGCACTGGACGGCAACGTGCTGGTGCCGATCCTGTTCTCCGAGGCGGTCAACCTGCACCCGGTGTCGATCATCGTGGCGGTGCTGTTCTTCGGCGGGATCTGGGGCTTCTGGGGGATCTTCTTCGCCATTCCGCTGGCGACCCTGCTCAAGGCGCTGGTCTATGCCTGGCCCCGGGGGATTCAGCGACACAAGCGCGAGGAGGCGGCCGAGGTCATGGCCCAGGAGTGAGCGAAGCGAGGGGGACGTGTGGAGGGCCGCCCTTCGGGGCGGCCTCCGGCGGGGCTCAGCCGTTGTGCAGCGCCTGGGCGGCTTCCAGTACCTCCTGGGCGTGACCCGGTACCTTGACCCCGCGCCACTCCCTGGCCAGCCTGCCCTCGGCGTCGATCAGGAAGGTGCTGCGTTCGATGCCCAGATGCTCCTTGCCATAGAGCTTCTTGAGCTTGATGACCTCGAACAGCTCGCACACCGCCTCGTCCTTGTCGGAGAGCAGATCGAAGTTGAAGCCCTGCTTGGTCTTGAAGTTCTCCTGGGCGCGGAGCCCGTCCCGGGAGACGCCGAGGATTACCGTGTTGGCGGCCTCGAACTCCGCCTTGCGGTCGCGGAAGTCGCCGCCCTCGGTGGTGCAGCCCGGGGTGCTGGCCTTGGGGTAGAAGTAGACCACCACCTGCCGGCCCTTGAACTCGGCGAGGGACAGGGTGGTATCACCGGTGGCGGTGGCGGTGAAGTCGGGGACCGGCTGGCCGATGCTCACGCTCATGGAAGTCTCCTGCGCGTTGGTGGGGGGAGCTTGATTACACGCAAGCGGCGCGGCGCTGTCAAAGTGGTGCGCCTCGCTGCTGTACAGGCTCTGGCCGGCTGAGTACCATTTGATCCCTGATGCGGGCCATGGG
>NZ_JACUUD010000059.1 GCF_014859505.1 Halomonas sp. | reverse complement strand
CCGGTGATGGCGAACAGGCCGGCGTCAGCAAGCGGGGCCGCGGTGAAGTCGAGTTCGAGGGGCCCCGGCAGCGAGGCCAGGTTCTCCAGACGCAGGGCGAGGATCTTCATGGGTACGCCTCCCGTGCGCTCGTCTCGCTGTCATCGGCGTCCAGCACCTCCTGGCGCAGGCGGTCGAAGTCGGCCAGCACGTCGTCGCCCGGTGGCTCCTTCCAGCGCTCTTCCCAGGTGCGCTCGAAGAGCTTGCGCGGGCCCAGGGTCTCGAGATCGACCCGCGCCGGGGGCGCGTCGTCCTCCCCCTTCGGCAGGCGGCGTTCCAGGCGCAGCAGGCGAAGCGCCTTGTCCTTGAGCGCGGCCTCTACCCGGGCGCGCAGGTCGGGAATCGGCGCATCGAGTTCCACGCGCACCTCCAGCCAGGGCTGGCGCTCGCGGTCGAGCGTCGGATCATCCTCCAGGGCCTCCAGCGCGGCCAGCACCGCCTCGAGGGGGGCGGGGCCGATGCGGTGCATGGCCACCGGGCGGGGCACGGGAATCGCCTCTGTCCCGGCCAGCGCCTCGCCGTCGAGGGTCACCGCTACCACCTGGTGGGGGTAGGCCACCTCGCTGAAGTCCAGCGGCAGGGGGCTGCCGCTGTAGCGGATGCGCGGCTCGCCGACCTGCTGGGCGCGGTGCAGGTGGCCCAGCGCCACGTAGGCGATCGTCGGCGGGAAGAGGGCGGCGGAGATCGACTCCTCGCCGCCGATCACGATGGGCCGCTCGCTGGCCTCGGAGACCGCCGCACCGTGGAGGTGGGCGTGGCTCATGGCCACCAGCGCCTGGCCCGGTTCGCGGCGCGCCTCGGCGGCGGCGATCAGCTGGCGATGCACCCGGGTGATACCGGCCACGTAATCATTCGCCGCAGGTTCATTCGCAGTGGGGACGCCGGGAGCGGTGTCGCCGGGCTCGCCTTCGGCGTCATGGTGCGCCAGCGCCGCGCCGGTCACCTCGGCGGGGCGCAGGAAGGGCAGCGCCAGGCACCAGGCGCGGGTCTCGCCCGCCTCGTCGGTGAGCGGCACCAGCAGGCGCTCGGCGTCCAGGCGGCCGTCGTCCAGCCAGCTCACCCGGCCCAGGGCGTGGGTGCGCAGGCGGCGCATCAGCGGGGCCGGCAGCTCGATGCGGTTGCCGCTGTCGTGGTTGCCGGCGATCAGCACGATGTCCAGGCGCGGCAGCCGCTCGTGGGCGGAGACGATGAAGTCGTAGAGCAGCTCCTGGGCGCGCAGCGAGGGGTTGACCACGTCGAAGATGTCGCCGGCCACCAGCAGGGCGTCGGCCCGGCGCGCCACCAGGGTGTCGAGCAGCCAGGTGAGGAAGGCGCGGTGCTCGGCGTGGCGCTCCTGGCCGTGGAAGGTCTGGCCCAGGTGCCAGTCGGCGGTATGGATCAGTTGCATGGCTCTCCCTTCCTGTCGCCGTCCCGAAGGCGCTAGTCTACGCGACTGGAAAGCGGCTGTTCAGGAGCCCCCGTGACACTCACTCCCCTGCATGACTGGATACCGCTGGTGGATGGCTCCGACGACGAGGTAATCGGTGCGGTGTGGCGTGCCTCGGGCGCACCAAACTGCCGGAGCCGACCCGGTTGGCGGATCGGCTGGCTTCCCGGCGGCGGTAATCAAAGGTTCACTGATCTCCCAGCACCAGCAGCGAGGCATTGCCGCCCAGGGCCGCGGTGTTGTTGGTCACCGTCTTCTCGGTGGCGAAGCGCAGCAGGTAATGCGGTCCACCCGCCTTGGGGCCGGTGCCCGAAAGCCCCTGACCACCGAAGGGCTGCACGCCGACCACGGCACCGATGATGTTGCGGTTGATATAGACATTACCCACACGCACCTTGCGCGCGATCTCCTCGGCGAAGGATTCGTTGCGGCTGTGCACGCCGAAGGTCAGGCCATAGCCTCGCTTGTTGATGGCGTCGACGACGCGGTCGATCTCCCTGGCCTTGTAGCGAACGATGTGCAGTACGGGGCCGAACTGCTCGCGCTCGAGCGCCGCGATGCCGTCGATTTCGAAGGCCACGGGTGCCACGAAGGTGCCGTCTGAGGTAACCGTCGGGTCGAGCGGCGTTTCGGCCACCAGGCGACCCTCGGCCCGGAGCTTGTCGATGTGGGCGATAAGCCCGTTGCGGGCGTCTTCGTCGATGACCGGGCCGACGTCCGTGCCCAGGTCGCGGGGGTCGCCGACCTGCAGTTCGGCCATTGCCCCCTTGAGAATGGCGATGACCCGGTCGGCAATGTCGTCCTGCAAGTAGAGCACTCGCAAGGCCGAGCAGCGCTGCCCGGCACTCTGGAAGGCCGAGCGGACGACATCCACGACCACCTGCTCGGGCAGGGCGGTGGAGTCGACGATCATCGCGTTCATGCCACCGGTTTCGGCGATCAGCGTAGGCAGAGGGGCGTTGTCCCGGGCCGCCAGCGCGCGGTTGATGATCTGGGCGGTGTCGGTGCCGCCGGTGAACACGACGCCGGTGACGCGCGGGTCGCTGGTCAGCACGCTACCCACGGTAGGGCCGTCGCCCGGCAGCAGCTGCACCACGTCGCTCGGCATGCCGGCTTCACGGAGCAGTTCGATGACCCGATGGGCGACCAGCGATGTCTGCTCGGCAGGTTTGGCCAGCACGGTGTTGCCGGCCACGACAGCGGCGACCAGCTGGCCACAGAAGATCGCCACGGGGAAGTTCCAGGGGCTGATGGCGGCAAACACGCCCTTGCCGCCCATGATCAGCTCGTTGGATTCGCCGGTTGGACCCGGCAGGCGAGTTGGCTCGGCGAAAAGCGTTTCGGCCTGCATGGCGTAGTAGCGGCAGAAGTCTACCGCCTCGCGCACCTCGTCGACGCCGTCGGTGAGCAGCTTGCCGCCTTCGCGGGAGCACAGCGTCATCAGCTCGGCCATATGGATTTCCATCAGGTCGCCGAGACGTCGCACGATGGCGGCGCGCTTGGCCACCGGTGTGGCTGACCAGCGCGGGAAGGCCGCCCAGGCGGCATCCAGGGCCTTGCCGGCCTGCTCCCTGGTCGTCCACTGGATGGTGCCGACCCGCGAATTGCGGTCATAGGGACAGCTCACCTGATGGGTATGGGCCGGGTCGGGCTCGACCTGGAAGGCCAGCAGGGGACCGGCCTTCCAGGTCTTGTCCATGGTCGTTGCCATGGCATCCATCAGCGGCTGGTAGTGGCTGCGGATGTTGAGGTTAATCCCGCGGGAGTTGCGACGCCCGGGGCCATAGATATCGGGCGGCAGAGGGATTCGCGGGTTTGCATAGCTGTCGTACTCGCGCAGGGTCTCCACCGGGTGCACGCAGAGCGATTCCACCGGGACCGCGGGATCCACCAGCTGGTGCACGAAGGAGGAGTTGGCTCCATTCTCCAGCAGGCGACGCACCAGGTAGGGCAGCAGGTCCTTGTGGGCACCCACCGGCGCATAGATGCGGCAGTAGGTTCCCTCGGGGGCGCGGGCGAGGGCCGCGTCGTAGAGTGCCTCTGCCATGCCGTGCAGGCGCTGGAACTCGAAGGCACGGTTGGCCTGGTTGGCCAGCTCGAGGACAGTGCTGATGGTGTGGGCGTTATGGGTCGCGAACTGCGGGAAGATGCGTCCGCGTGTGTCGTCGGAGAGCAGGAAGCGGGCACAGACCAGATAGGCGACGTCGGTGGAGGCCTTGCGGGTGAAGACCGGGTAGCCATCGATGCCGCGCTGCTGTGCCTCCTTGATTTCGCTGTCCCAGTAGGCCCCCTTGACCAGACGCAGCGGGATCTCGTCGCCCTGGGTCTCGGCCAGGCGATTGAGGTAGTGCAGTGCCGGCAGAGCGCGCTTGGCATAGGTCTGTATCACCAGGCCAAAGTGGCCCCAGCCCTTGCAGGTCTCGCTCTCGTAGACGGCGCGGAACACCTCAAGGAAGAGTTCCAGGCGGTCATCCTCCTCCGCATCGATGGTCACCGCGACACCACGTTCCCGGGCCAGGGCGACGAGTTTGCACACGCTGTCGACCAGTTCATGCAGGATCTGCTCACGACGGCCGAATTCGTAGCGGGGATGCAGGGCCGAGAGCTTCATGGATATCGAGGGTGGGGGTGTGCTCGACGGCAGCGCCTTGCTGGCCTTCCCGACTTGCTCGATGGCGCGGGTGTAGTCGTCGAAATAGCGCTTGGCATCGGCCCGGGTGCGGGCGGCTTCGCCGAGCATGTCGTAGGAGTAGGTGTAGCCCTTGTCGAATAGCGGCCTGGAACGCTTGAGAGCCGCATCGACATCGCTGCCGAGCACGAACTGCTTGCCCATGATCCGCATGGCCTCGACCATCGCCCGGCGAATCACCGGCTCGCCCAGGCGGTTGACCATCCTGTTGATGAAGCTGGCCGGCTTGCCATCCCTGGGCTGGTCGAGGCTGACCACGCGGCCGGTCATCAGCAGGCCCCAGGTCGAGGCGTTGACCATCCAGGACTCGCTCTTGCCGACATGGGCCTGCCAGTCGGCCGGGCCCAGCTTGTCCTCGATCAGGGCATCGGCAGTGGCCTTGTCGGGGATGCGCAGCATGGCCTCGGCCAGGCACATCAGCATCAGCCCCTCGTGGGTATCGAGGCTGTATTGCTGGAGCAGCTTGTCGATGGTGTCGACGGCAGTGTCCATCTCGCGGACTTCGCGCACCAATTCGGCGGTCTTGCTGGCAATGTGCTGGACGTTTACGCTGTTGGTATCGAGGGCCTTGATCAGCTCGCCCACGAAGGCATTTTCATCGACCAGATAGTGGTCACTGATACGGGCGAAGAGGGTGTCGAGTTCTTGGTGCCATGTGTTGGTGTCGAGCATGTCATGAGCGTTGAGCATTGCGTTTCTCCGTGTATCACCCCTTGGCTGAAAGCAGTACCCGAGTGCCACGATGGCAGATGGCAGATGGGCAAAGGCTATACCGTCAGGGTAAAGCGACACACGATGTCTTGCTTGTCGACTTCTTGTCTCGCGTCAAGGAAACCCTAATAGCAGACCGCTTTCCCCAGACCTTCTTCCTGCTGCCGTGAGAGTCCCCATGTCCGCATCCGCCGAGTCCACCCGGGATCAGGCCCTCGCCGCCACCCGCGCCTGGGTCGAGACCTTCGTGGTCGCCCGCAACGTCTGCCCCTTCGCCGGCCGTGAGGTGGCCCGCGACACCATCCGCTATGTGGCGGTGGAGGCCGGTGACTGGGAGCCTGCCCTGCTTTCGCTGGTGGCCGAGTGCGAGCGACTCGACGAGACCCCAGCGATCGAGACCACCCTGCTGGTGCTGACCTCGGGGCTCGAGGCCTTCGACGACTACCTCGACTTCCTCGCCGTGGCCGAGACGCTGCTGGACGACCAGGGGTATGAAGGCACCTACCAGCTGGCGAGCTTCCACCCCGACTACTGCTTCGAGGGGGCAGAACAGGAGGACCCCGCCAACTTCACCAACCGCTCGCCGTATCCCATGCTGCACCTGCTGCGCGAGGCGGGTCTCGAGCAGGCGCTCGAGCACTACCCGGACCCCGAGGCGATCCCCGAGCGCAATGTCGCCACCATGCGCGAACTGGGCGCCCAGGTGCTGGCCAGCGCGCTGGCGGAACTGCATGATGGCAAGCGTTGACGCCGGCATTGGCCGAGCCAGCGGCGTCTCGTTAGGCTCGTTTTTCCCCATGATGACCCAGGAGTGTGCTGCATGAGACAGGTAACCCGCGCAGGCGATCCGGTGGATGTGGCCGGCGATTTCCCCGAGGTGGGCCAGGCGGCCCCCGCCCTGACACTGACCAATACCGACATGGCCGATGTGACGCTGGGCGACTATGCCGGCCAGCGCAAGGTGCTCAACATCATTCCCAGCGTCGATACCCCCACCTGCGCCACCTCGACGAGGAAGTTCAACGAGCTGGCCTCCGGGATGGCCAATACCGTGGTGCTGGTGGTCTCTGCCGACCTGCCGTTCGCCGCCAAGCGCTTCTGCGGCGCCGAGGGGCTCGATAACGTCGAGACCCTCTCGACCTTTCGCCATCCCGAGTTCCATCGGGCCTGGGGCGTTGACCTTTGCAGCGGCGTGATGAACGGCCTCTGCGCCCGGGCGGTGGTGGTGATCGACGAGAACGACCGCGTGATCTACAGCCAACTGGTCGAGGAGATCAAGAACGAACCCGACTACGAGGCGGCCCTCAAGTCGCTGGCATAAGGCATAAGTGCTGCCTGGGTGAGAGGCGCCACTGCGAGAGGCGTCTAAACTGCGGTAGCCATTCACCTCATCATTGCTATCTATCCGGGAGAGTGACCCATGAGCATTACCAAGACGGCTTCCGCCCGTTGGCAGGGCGGCATCAAGAACGGCAAGGGCACGGTGTCCACCGAGAGCGGCGTGCTGAAGGAGACGCCCTATGACTTTCGCCAGCGCTTCGAGGGCGAGCCTGGCTCCAACCCGGAAGAGCTGATCGGCGCGGCCCATGCGGGCTGCTTCTCCATGGCGCTGTCGTTGATCCTGGGCGATGCCGGCATGGAGGCCGAGAGCATCGATACCCAGGCCAGCGTGACCCTGGCCGAGGATCCGGAAGGCGGCTTCCATATTCCGAGCATTCATCTGGTGACCCAGGTGAAGATCCCCGGGGCCGACCGGGCGGCCTTCGAGGAGTGCGCCGAGAAGGCCAAGGCCGGCTGCCCCGTCTCCAAGCTGCTCAATGCCGACATCACCCTGGAGGCTACCCTGGAGAGCTGAGGCTGACCCGCAAGAACCGCGACGGCCACCCTCGGGTGGCCGTTGGCGTGTCAGGGGTCCGGCTCGCCCTCCAGCCGGTCGCGATGGCGCCCTGATGCCTTGACCAGGGCGCGGATGAGGCGCTGCTGGGGGCGATTGAAGATCAACCACTCCGGGTGCCACTGCACGCCGATCAGGAACTCGTGGTCGCGGGACTCGATGCCCTGGACCAGGCCGTCGCGGTCCCGAGCGACGATCTCGATGCCGCGACCGGCCCGCTGGACCGCCTGGTGGTGCAGGCTGTTGATGCGACACCAGCTGACCCGGAGAATCCGGTGCAGCTTGCTGGCGCCGACGATGTCTACCGTCTTGCGTGGCAGCACGGTGCGGCGCCGCTTGAGTCCCTCGTGGGTGGTGTAGATGTCCGGGTCCAGGGTGCCGCCCAGGTAGACGTTGATCAACTGGGCGCCGCGGCAGATGCCGAGCACCGGGGCGCCCGCGGGGATGAAACGCTCCAGCAGCTCGAGCTCGAGTTCGTCGCGCTGGGGGTCGAGGCGTACGTCGAGCTGCACCTCGGCGTTGTAGAGATGCGCCTGGATGTCGTCGCCGCCGCCGATGATCAGGCCGTCGAGGTAGTCGGGCAGGGGGCGCGAGGGCGACAGACGACGCGGACGGCCGCCGTGGCGCCACACCGCGAACCAGTCGAAGAGCCAGGCGATCTGGCTCTTGTCGTCGGAGGTGGTGATGCCGATCAGGGGACGGGTGTCGCTCACGCGGCCCCCGCCCAGCCGCGCATGCGTAGCCACAGCCGGGCCAGCGGCGAGCGGGTGTGCTTGGCCACATAGCCGGCGCTGCGCGTGGTCAGCAGCTCCTTGTCGGCGGCCAGTTTTTCGACCTCGAGCCAACGGTTCCACTCCGTCACCGAGCCCCAGCCGGGTTCGGAGAGGCGGGCGTCCGGCAGCCGATAGTGGAAGGTCGGGCGGGCCTTGACCAGCTTGTTGTGAAACAGCTCGTGGGGGTAGTTCGGCCGCAGGTGGGCAAACAGCGGGGTCATGTCCAGCTCACGGTTGCGGGTCGGGTTGTCCGCCAGGTAGTCGCCGATCAGGGTATCCAGGTCCGGCGCATAGTCCGGCGCCAATACCTTCAGCGCATAGGGCTTGGGGAAGGGGTTGGCGTGGGGCAGCACCTCGCGGGTGATGTCCACGTCGATCTGCTCGCGCAGCCACTCGGCGGTCAGCAGGTAGGCGCGCAGGTGGTCGAGGATGCTCGCTGTCTCGAGGCTGGACACCTCGGGGTTGAGGTGCAGGCCAAAGCCATAGAGCAGGCTGGCGTCGGTGCCCTTGGCGCCGTGCTCGCGCAACCCCACGAACAAGGCGTCGAGCTCCTCGAGCTCGTCCCAGGGCACCGGCGGACAGACGATCTCGGTGGGCACGAGGCCAGTCACCACGTCGCCGATCAGTTCGCGGGTGCGGGTGTGAAAGTCGACCCGCATCTGGTGGCGCTGGCGCTCCCACTCGGTGTCGTCCTTCGGCTGGGCATCGAGCACCTGGCTGTCGGGGTGGGCATACTGCGTATCGAGCTCGATGACGAAGTCGCCCCAGCGGGTCCCCTGGACCTTCAGGCGGTGGGCGCTGATGACCACCAGCTCACCGCCGAACAGGCCGCGGACCAGCTCGGCGGTATCGCGAGGCGGCAACCCGGCAAACTCGATCTCGACCCCGACGCGGCGTATCTCGCCGTCGGGATTCCGGGGTTCGGGTGGCGGTAGCGGCGTCATGGCGGCATCCTGTGCGTGACCGATGGGCTCGCGAGGAGCCTAACATATTGGCGACCCGCGTCGCCGAGGGAAGACGGAGAAACGATGTCCCAACCACTGCGAAGCCTGCTTGTCTCCCTGCTGTGGCTGCTGCCCTTGCTGGTGCTGCCCGCCCAGGCCCAGCAGCTCGGCCTGTCCGGGCTGGTGGGGGCAGGAGAGGAGCCGGCCGCCGAGCATGACCCCCAGGCGTTTCAGGCCTCCCTCGAGCAGGTGATCGCCACCCTGGAGGACGCCGAACGGCGGGGCCAGCTGCTGGAGGGCCTGCGCGAACTGCAGGCGGTGCACGGCGAGGCGGCCGAGGAGGCGGCCCTGGCGCCTCGGCAGGGGCTGCTCGGTGCCCTGGCCGAGACACTCAGTGCTCTTGGCGAGCAGGTCGAGTCGGGCCAGTCACCTGTCGATCGATGGCGCGCCCAGCTGGAGCAGGGCTGGGTGGACCTCAGCGGCCTGGTGACCGGTACCGACAATGCCGACCTGATGCGCTTCCTGGTCGAGGGGGCGGTGCTGATGGGCATCTGGGTCGGCCTGCTGGTGATACTGATCGCCCTGGGGCGTCTGCTGGCGCGTCGCCGAAGGTGGCCGCTGGACCTGCCCCGGGACCCGCGGGCCTGGCTTCTCACCGTGCACTTCCTGCGCCGCATGTTGCCCTGGGCATTGGCCTTCTTCCTGGTGCTGGGCCTGGCGCAGCTGATTCCGGAGAGCTCCGGGCGCACCATGGCCCTGGTAACGGCCTATGTGGCCCTGTGCGGGCGAACCCTCTCGGTGGTGGTGGAGACCTTCGTCTCGGTGTTCACCCGTGGGCACCGCTTCGTGGCGGTACAGATCCTGCAGCAGCGCGCCCTGCGTCCGCTCTTCGTGATAGGCGCGCTGATCGCTCTGGGCGATGCCTTCAATTCCGGGCGCCTGACCGGCCTGATGGGCGGCGAGCTGGCCGGCCTGCTCTCGGTGCTGGCCAACATGCTGGCGGCACTGCTCAGCATACGCTTCATCCTGCGCTTCAAGCGGCCGATCCAGCACATCATCCGCCACCGCCCCTGGCGTGAACGCCGAGAGAGCAGGGGCAGTGCCAGCGTGGTAGGGGTGATGGGCAAGCTGTGGCACGTGCCGGCCCTGCTGCTGGTGGGGGGCTCGCTGGTGGCGATCTTCGTCACCGGTGGCGACGTGGGCACCGCCCTGGCCCGCTCGATCATTTCCGCCTCGCTGCTGGTGCTGGCACTGGTGATTACCGGGCTGTTGCGCCGCCACGGGGAGGGGCGCAGCAAGCGCGAGAAGCGTCGACGCATCAGCCAGTACCGCCAGCGGCTGGAGCGCTTCGGCTATGTGCTGGCCCATGCCACCATCTGGCTGGCCTTCGTCGAGCTCTCCATCCAGGTATGGGGTGGCTCGCTGATGGGCATCGGTCAGCAGGGTGTTGCCA
The DNA here is from genome assembly GCF_014859505.1 of Halomonas sp. Taxonomy (GTDB): domain Bacteria; phylum Pseudomonadota; class Gammaproteobacteria; order Pseudomonadales; family Halomonadaceae; genus Halomonas. The sequence goes on along the minus strand of NZ_JACUUD010000059.1, from coordinate 8,415 downwards.
GCGCTCGCATCGGCCAGGCCCTGCTGGCCATGGCCTTCACCGTGCTGCTGGCCTGGCTGGCGTGGATCTTCGCCGATACCGCCATTCAGCGGGCCTTGACCAGTTCGGCGCGCACCCGCGGGCGACGGGTCAATCAGGCGCGGGCCCAGACCATCACGCCGATGATCCGCAACGTGATCTTCACCACCATCGTGATCATTGCCGCCATCTCCGGCCTGGCCAACCTCGGCGTTAACGTCACGCCGCTGCTGGCCGGTGCCGGCGTGATCGGTCTGGCCATCGGCTTCGGCGCCCAGACCCTGGTGCAGGATCTGATCACCGGCATCTTCATCCTCATCGAGGATTCCCTGGCGGTCGACGACTTCGTGCGCATCAATGGCCACATCGGCACCGTCGAGGGGCTCACCCTGCGTACCGTGCGACTCCGCGACCTCGATGCCGTGGTGCACATCATTACCTTCAGTCGTATCGAGTCGATCCATAACATGTCGCGTCAGTTCGGTATCGCCCTGATGAAGATCCGTATTCCCCACGAGATGAAGATCGACGATGCCATCAGCCTGATGCAGGAGACCGCCCAGACGCTGCGCCAGGACCCGATGATGCGTCACTACATCTGGTCGCCGCTGGAAATGCAGGGCATCCAGGCCTTCGAGGAGGGCTGCCCGGTGCTGCGCATGCGCTTTCGCACCGCGCCGGAGATGCAGTGGGACGTGGCTCGCGCCTTCAACCTGCTGCTCAAGCAGCGCATGGAAGAGGAGGGACTCGATCTGGCCATGCCGCGCCTCAACATCAGCATGCAGGGCCGCGCCGGCGGGCGCCTGGATGGCAGCGACGAGGACACCGCCCAGGCCGACTACCGCGATGCGGCGGGGCGCGAGCCCGCCGAGGCCCAGGCGGCCGACCCCGAGGGGGACACCAACGCTCGGGGTGCCTCTCCGGATCCCGGCCAATGATCAGCGTCGACCGCCCGGATGCTCTCTCGCTCCGCATCTCCCGGGTGCTCCAGGAGGAGACGTCTCACCAGATCGACCTCTTCCTGTTCGTGCCCGGCGAACTGGGACTCGGTCCCCAGGTGCTCGCCGAGGAGGCGTTCTACCACGCGGCGATCCACGTCAAGCGAACCTACTACAGTGATCGTTACCGTCTGCCGATGGTGCTCAGCCGGCTGGCGGAGCGTGGCCGGCTGGACCCGGAGCAGTACCGCCTCGGCATGAGTCTCTATGCCTATCAGTACGTGGTGGCCCTGGAGCGATCCAACCAGCCACTGCTGGAGACCGCCCGCCGGGTGCGCCGGGACGAGAAGGCCGCTGCCGGCAAGGAGAAGGCGGCATCCGAGAAGGAGAAGGCGGCGTCCGAGAAGGAGAAGGCGACGTCCGAGAAGGAGAAGGCGACGTCCGAGAAGGAGAGTGCGGCCGCTGGTCGCCCGGCGAAGAGCCGCAGCAGGGAGAAGGAGGAGACGCCCCTGGAGGCCAGGCTCGAGGAGCATGCGCAGCTGGCCTCGGGCATTCTCAAGCGGCTGCGTCGCCAGCAGCCCGCCGAGGAGAGCCTGAGCCGCTACTACGTCACCATCGACAACTACCTCTCCTGGTTCACCGAGCAGCGCCTGCTGGCGCTGGTGGCCAGCCTGCCCAGGGGGACGCGTTTTCGCGAAATTCGCGAGCGGCTGCTGGCGATCTGCCGGGAGGAGGGCGCCTATCGCGAGGCCCGGGAGTACAACTCCGAGCGGGTAACCCGGGACCCGACGCGTATGTCCAACAAGATGCGCCTGCTGCGCCGGCTGATCGAGTATCCGGTGACCCTCAAGCAGAAGACCCAGGAGCTTGGCGGCGGCGAGCAGAAGGCGGTCAAGGCGCTGGCCACGGCGGTGGTGATGGTGTTCGTCTCGCTGGGGCTGCTGCGGGTGCGTGACACCCTCTCCGATATCACCGCCCTGTTCGTGCTGGCCATGGCGGTGATCTACGCCCTGCGCGAGGTATTCAAGGATGACCTGCGCAATACCCTGTGGCGCCTCCTGCGTCGCGGGCGTCCCAAGTGGCGTCGGCAATACCTGGACCCCACCCGTAACGTGCCGGTGGGCCACCAGCTGGAGTGGTTCGACTATGCGCGCTTCCACAAGCTGGACGAGGAAATCCAGCGCGTGCGCAAGCGCAGCGTGGCCCAGCGCGAGGAGGTGGTGCTGCACTACCGCTCACGCTCGCGTATGTCGCCGACCCGCTTCCTCAGCGGCTACGAGCATACCCGCGAGACCCTGACCCTCGACCTCTCTCTGCTGTCGCGGCTGATGGACAAGGGCAGCCACCGGGTCTATCGGCTGGAGAAGGGGCAGGTGGTGCGGGAAGAGGTAGAGAAACGCCACCTGATCAATCTGGTGATCCGCGAGGTGCAGGGTGACCGGCCGCCGACCCTGGAGCGATGGAAGGTGGTGATGAGTCGATCGCGGATCGTCGACCTGGAGCGGGTCCATGCCGAAGGAGCGGGTCAGGCCGAGTGAGCCGGGGCCAGGGTTGAAAGGACATCCAGCAAACCCGACCCCGATCAATGCGCGGGCGCCGGCGGGTTGCTATCTTCAGTGAGTATTCCCATAAATCCGTGGAGAACGCCCGATGCAAGCTGCAGATGTCATGACCCAGAATGTCATCACCGTGTCACCGGACAGCGAGGTGAGCGAGATCGCCACCCTGCTGCTGGAGCACGGCATCAGCGCGGTACCCGTCGTGGATGGCGGTGGCAAGGTGCTCGGCATCGTCAGCGAGGGTGACCTGATGGGACGAGTGGAAAACGATGCCAGTCGTCGCAAGTCATGGTGGCTGAGGCTGTTCGCGGGTCAGGACGCGGCCGACTATGTGAAGTCCCACGGTCGTCGCGCCAGCGAGGTAATGACCAAGGACCCTATCACCATCGATGAGGAGATGCCGCTGCACAAGATTTCCCGTCTCCTCGAGAAGTACCATATCAAGAGGGTGCCGGTGGTCAGGGACGACAAGCTGGTGGGCATCGTCAGTCGCTCCAACCTGCTGCGCGGCTTCTCGGTGGTGGCCAGCGAGGCCAGCGTGACCGCAGACGACCGCGAGATCCGCGAGGCCATTCACAAGGAGGTCGACGAAAATACCGGCGTGATGGTCGACAGGATCAACATCATCGTCTCGGAGGGCAAGGTACAGCTTTGGGGGCTGGTGGAAAACCAGCAGGAGAAGATGGCCGTGCAGGTGGCCGCCGAGAACACGCCCGGCGTCACGGCGGTCGACAACAATCTGGGCTTCATACCTCGCGGTGTAGGCAGCCTGTGATGGCTGGCATCTCGGTGCTCTTGCACCAGGTCGCCGGGGGATAAACGGCCAGGAGATCAAAGCGAGGGGGCGGCCTGATGGCCGCCCCCTCTCGCGTTGTTGCAGGCTCTATCCCTTGGTCAGGCCTCGGCGGGTGGTACCGGCTCCGCCCGGGCGATCGCCTCGAGGGCTGCCCGCAGGTTGAGCAGGCTGCGCTCACGGTCATGGAGCTTCTCCAGGCCAAACAGGCCGATGCGGAAGGTCTGGAAACCCTCGCCCTCGTCGCACATCAGTGGCACGCCGCCCGCCACCTGCAGGCCCGCCTCGGCGAACTTGCCCACCAGGCCGGCGTCATCGGTGTAGCTGACGACCACCCCGGGGGCCTCGAAGCCGGGAGCCGCCACGCTCCGGTAGCCGAACTCGGCCAGCAGTTCGCGCACGCCGTCGCCCAGCGCCTGCTGCTCGTCGCGGACCTTCTCCAGGCCGTAGGCCTCGATCTCTTCCATCACGTCACGAAGCGTCACCAGCCCGTCGGTGGGCAGGGTGGCGTGGTAGGCGTGGCCGCCCCCCTCGTAGGTCTCCATGATCGAGAGCCACTTCTTGAGGTCGCAGGCGAAGCTCGAACTGGTGGTCTCGTCGATGGCGTCGCGGGCATGGCGCGAGAGCATCACCATGGCGCAACAGGGGGAGGCGCTCCAGCCCTTCTGGGGGGCGCTGACCAGCACGTCGACGCCAAGGTCCTGCATGTTGACCCAGATGGCGCCGGAGGCGATGCAGTCGAGCACCAGCAGGCCGCCCTCCTGGTGGATGGCATCGGCCACCTGGCTGATGTAGTCGTCGGGCAGCATGATCCCGGCGGCGGTCTCCACGTGGGGCATGAAGACGATGTCCGGCTGCTGCTCGCGGATCGCCTCGATCACCTCCTCGATGGGTGCCGGGGCGAAGGGCGAGGTCGGCTTGTCATCGTCGAGGCGGCGAGCCTTGAGCACGTTGATGTCGGTGGAGAGGTGTCCCATCTCGAGGATCTGGCTCCAGCGGTAGCTGAACCAGCCGTTGCGGAGCACCAGGCAGCGGCGATCCTGGGCGAACTGGCGAGCCACCGCCTCCATGCCGAAGGTGCCGCTGCCGGGGACGATCACCGCGCTTTGGGCGTGGTAGACCCGCTTGAGCTGGCCGGAGATATCTCGCATCACCTCCTGGAAGCGAGCGGACATGTGGTTCAGGGCGCGGTCGGTGTAGACCACCGAGTATTCCAGCAGCCCATCGGGGTCGACGTCGGGAAGCAAGCCGGGCATGTGAGTCTCCGTGATGAAGCGGGTGTCCTTCAGGAAATCGAAGGCGGGTCCATGGCCAGAGGATATGCCCATTCGACAGCCGGGGCCAGTGGCCCGGATCAGGGGCTTGAGGCGGGTCAAGTGAGACGCGAGCGCCCCGTCGGTTACCCTGACGGGGCGCTGCTGTTTTCAGAGGGGCGCTGGCTCAGTCGCGCTGGGCGGCCTGGATGGCGGTCAGGGCGATGGTGTAGACGATGTCGTCCACCAGGGCGCCGCGGGAGAGGTCGTTCACCGGCTTGTTGAGGCCCTGCAGCATGGGGCCGACGCTCACCACCCGGGCGCTGCGTTGCACCGCCTTGTAGGTGGTGTTGCCGGTGTTGAGGTCGGGGAAGACGAACACCGTGGCGCGCCCGGCCACCGGGGAATCCGGCGCCTTCTGGCGGCCGACGCTCTCGATGGCCGCGGCATCGTACTGCAGCGGGCCGTCGATCAGCAGGTCCGGCGCCTGCTTCCGGGCCAGTTGGGTGGCCTGGCGCACCTTCTCCACGTCGGCGCCGGAGCCGGACTCGCCGGTGGAGTAGCTGATCATCGCCACCCGCGGCTCGATGCCGAAGGCCTGGGCGGAGCGGGCGCTCTGCAGGGCGATCTCGGCCAGGGCCTCGGCGTCCGGGTCGGGATTCACCGCGCAGTCGCCGTAGACGACCACCTGTTCGGGCAGCAGCATGAAGAAGATGGACGACACCTGATCATAGCCCGGCGCGGTCTTGATCAGCTGGAAGGCCGGGCGCACGGTGTTGGCGGTGGTGTGGATGGCGCCGGAGACCAGGCCGTCCACCTCGTCGAGCTGCAGCATCATGGTGCCCAGCACCACGTTGTCGTGGAGTTGGGCCTCGGCGGTAAGCGCGTTCAGCTTGCCGCTGCGTCGCTCCACCATGGCGTCCACGTAGCGTTCGCGGATGCTGTCCGGGTCGATGATCTCGAGCCCCACGGGCAGTTCGATGCCGCGCTGGCGTGCCACCTCCTCGATCTCCTCTCGCCTGCCGAGCAGCACGCAGCGGGCCAGCCCACGGCGCTGGCAGATGGCGGCGGCCTCCACGGTCCGCGGCTCGCTGCCCTCGGGCAGGATGATGCGCTTGTCGGCCTGCTTGGCCAGCTTGACCAACTGATGACGGAAGGCGGAGGGGGAGAGGCGACGGGTATAGCCACGGCTCAGGTGTTCCTTGAGCCACTCCAGATCGATATGGGCGGCCACGAAGTTGGCGACTCGCTCGGCGCGTTCGAAGTCATCGATGGGGATGTCGTTGCCCATCTGGCTGAGGTTCTTGGCGGTGGTGAAGCTGTCGGTGTCGACGCTGATCACCGGCAGGCCGGTCTTCAGTGCCGGACGACACATCTCGATCATGTTGTCGCCGGGAAGGAAGCCGTTGGTGAGCAGTATGCCGGCCAGGGGCACGCCGTTCATGGTGGCCAGCGCCGAGGCCAGCACCACGTCGTCGCGGTCGCCGGAGGCCACCACCAGGGTGCCGGGCTTGAAGATGTGCAGGGCATTGGCGGCGTTGCGGGCGCACAGGCTGGTGGCGAGCACCCGGCGCTCGGGCTCGCCCTCGTTGAGGAAGATGGCTTTCAGGGAGCGGGCCACGTCCAGCACCCGCGGGGCGGAGAGGGCAGGGGCGAAGGGCACCATGCCGATCAGATGGAAGCGCTCGGTGGCAAGCGCCGGGGAGTGGCGACGCAGCTCGGCGAGCAGCGCCTCCTCCAGCGCCGGAGCGGCGGTGCCGGGAGCCAGGCCGCTGGCGTCCTCGCCGCCGGGCATGTTGTGCATGCGCATCAGGATACAGCCCAGGGTGCGGGCCGAACTGACCCCGCCGAAGGCGCGGGCATGCATGTCGAGCTGTTCGGCCAGCGCCTGGGGATCGGCCAGGTCGCCGCTGCCCACCAGGATGATTCGTGCATTGAGCGCATCGGCCAACTGGGCGTTCACCTGGGCGGCGTAGCTGGCGTGGCGCGTCGGCACCAGGCCCTCCATCACCAGCAGATCGGGCGCGCTCTCGGTGAATGCCTCCAGGGCGATTTCCTGGAGGCCCACCACCTGCTCCATCAGCACGTCGAGCCGATCCTGGCGCAGCAGGCGCTCCATTTCGGCCTGGGCGATCGGCGCGGGGGGGCGCAGCCCCAGCGTGCTTCCGACCAGGGCGCAGGAGCGATCCGGTCCCGGGCCATTGAGCTCGTCCTGGCGCAGTGGCTTGAGGAAACCGGCCTTGAGGCCGATGGTGTCCAGTGCCTGGATCAGGCCGAGGCAGGCCGAGGTGAGACCGGCACCCTCGCCGGTGGGCACCAGCAGGATGGCCTGGGGGGTGGGGCGGGCAGGGCGAGGTGTCATCGGGGGGTGTCTCCCAGCAGCTGGCGGGTCTCGTCGGCGATGCGGCCCTCTTCGTCGGTGGGGATCACCCACAGGGCGGGCCGGTTCGGGGTTCGGGGGTCGATGCGGCCTTCTCGGCCACGGACCGTGGCGAGGTTGGCCTCGGGATCCAGCCCGAGGCCGAAGTGGGGCAGCAGGTCGATCACCTGCTTTCGCACTCGCGGCGAGTTTTCGCCGATGCCGCCGGTGAAGATGATGCCGTCCAGTCGGGGCAGGGCGCAGGAGAGGGCGGCCAGCGACTTGGCGATGCGGTAGCAGAACACCTCCATGGCCAGTGCCGCACCGGCGTGGCCCTCGTCGGTGGCGGCCTCCAGTTCGCGCATGTCGTTGGAGAGCCCCGAGAGGCCCAGCAGGCCGCTCTCGCGATTGAGCACGCGGTCGATCTCCTCGATCGACCAGCCCAGCTGGCGCGCCAGGTGGGCGTGCAGGCCGGGGTCGACGTCGCCGCTGCGGGTGCCCATGGCGAGCCCCTCCAGCGGGGTCAGGCCCATGCTGGTGTCGAGGCTCCGGCCCTCCCACACCGCGGCGGTGGAGCAGCCGTTGCCCAGGTGGGCGGTCAGCCAGCCGCCGGACAGGCCGCTCAGCGCATCGGCGCGCCCGCTCACATAGGCGTGGCTGGTGCCGTGGAAGCCGTAGCGGCGGATGGCGTGGTCTCGGTAGAGCGCCTCGGGCAGCGCGTAGCGGTAGGCCCGCGGCGGCAGGCTCTGGTGGAAGGCGGTATCGAAGACCGCCACCTGGGGCAGCGCCGGGAACAGCGTCCGGGTGGCGGCGACCCCCTGCAGGTTGGCCGGGTTGTGCAGCGGAGCCAGGGCGGCGGTCTGCTCGATGGCGGCCACCACCTCGTCGTCGATTCGCGTGGCCCGGGTGAAGCGTTCGCCACCATGCACGATACGGTGCCCCACGGCGCCGGGCCGCCGGCCCTCGAGCCCCTCGAGGATCGCCTCGAGGGCCTGCACATGGCCGGCGCCACCCAGGGCGCGGGTGAAGGCCTCACCGTGGCTGTCGACGCCCTTGAGCCGAGCGTCTCCGCTGCCCAGCCGTTCGGCCAGCCCTGTCAGTCGCGGCTGGTCGGCCGCTGCGGGCACCAGCGCATACTTGATGGAGGAGGAACCGCAGTTGATCACCAGAACCGGATCGTTCATCGACGCCCCTCGAGGGATGGAATGTGGACTTTAGTCTAACATGGGGTCGCCGTCGGTCGTCTCCCCGCCCGATCGACGGCCATTATGTTGCACTGCATCTAACCCTACACTCTGCACGGAAGACATGACATGTCGACCCCTTCCGCCGAATTCACGGCGCCTGCTCCCTTCCCACGGCCGCTGGCCCTGGCGCTGATGTGTGGCCTCGCCACCCTGTTCGCCGCCAACCACGTGTCCGCCCGAGTCGCCTTCGATGCGGGCGCCGGCCTGCTGCTGGCGATCGTGCTGCGCTCCGGGGTGGCCGCCCTGGC
>NZ_JACUUD010000213.1 GCF_014859505.1 Halomonas sp. | reverse complement strand
CCCGCGGTTCGACGCTTCGGCGAATGCCGGCGAAGCCGCCCGGCGGTGTTGCCCGCCATCGCTGATGGCGCTGATCTGGGTGCTGTACGGAAAGGCCCTGGTGGTCGAGCTTCGTGGTGTTGATGTACAGAAACAAGTACAATGAAGCCCGTCAAAGGAGACCCACCATGGATACCGTCACCTATACCCATTTTCGCAGTCACCTGGCCAAGGTGCTCGACCGCGTCAACGATGATCATGTGCCGGTGCTGATCACGCGCCAGAATGGCAAGCCGGCCATCGTGATGTCGGTCGAGGACTTCAAGTCCTACGAGGAAACCGCCTACCTGATGGCCAGCCCCGAGAATGCACGCCGTCTCAACGAGGCCATCGCCGAAGCCGAGCGTGGCGAGGGGGACGAGCACGGGCTCATCGACCCATGATGCTGACGTGGGCGACAACCGCCTGGGAGGACTATCTCTACTGGCAGGGGCGCGACAGGAAGACACTCAAACGCATCAATACCCTGATCAAGGATATCCAACGCCATCCGTTCGATGGGCTGGGTGACCCCGAGCCCCTCCGGCATCAGTGGTCGGGTTACTGGTCGCGTCGAATCGATCGTGAACACCGCCTGGTCTACAAGGTCACGGACAGCGCCATCGTGATCGTGCAGTGCCGCTACCACTATTGAGCGCCCCCCTCGACCGCCGCCCCGCTATGCGTCATCTTTGAAGCAAGCGAACTGACGCAGGCGGGATGAGATGCCGCGGACGAACAGGGAGAGGGTGATGGTCGAGGCGCTGACGGTTTCCGAGGTCTACCGGGCCTGCCCGGAGGAGGCCTTTTCCTTCGAGATGACCAGCGAGCTTCCCTCGCTGGACCTGCTGAGTGGCCACGATCGGGCGCGGGAGGCGCTGGACTTCGGCACCGCGATTAGAAGCGATGGCTTCAACCTCTTCGTGCTGGGCCAGCCGGGCCACGGCATGCACGGCCTGGTGGGGTGCTATCTGGAGGAGCGCTCCCGGGACGAGTCGCCGCCGCCGGACTGGGGCTATCGCTACAACTTCGAGGACCCCTCGGTGCCGCTCTACCTGTCGCTGCCGCCGGGGCTGGGCCGCCAGCTGCGCCGCGACATCGAGGCCCTGGTGGATGAGCTGCGCAGCGCCATTCCGGCGGTGTTCGAGAGCGAGGAGTACCAGAACCGCCTGCAGGAGCTGAAGCAGGCCATGGGCGAGCGCCAGCGCGACGCCATCGAGGCGGTGCGCCGCGAGGCCCGCGAGCAGGGCGTGCTGCTGCTCTCCACCCCCAACGGCTTCACCTTCGCGCCGGCGGGCGAGGAGGACAAGATGCTGTCGCCGGAGGAGTACGAGAAGCTGCCCAGGGAGGAGCGCGAGCGCATCGAACACACGGTGGAGATCCTGCAGCGCAAGCTGACCCAGGCGATCCGCCGCATGCCCAAGCTCGCCAAGGAGCTGCGCGATCAGGTCCATGGCCTCAACGAGGAGGTGCTGCAGACCGCCATCGGTGCGCCCCTGACCGAACTGGAGGAGCGCTACGCCGAGGAGGCGGGGGTGATCGCCCACCTGGCGGCGATCCGCGAGGCGATCCTGACCCATGTCGACTCCTTCCTCTCCGACGAGCCCGAGATTCCCCCGGAGGCGGTGTTCAGCCGCTTCCACCTGAACCTGCTGGTGGACAACGCCGACACCGAGGGGGCGCCGGTGATCTACCAGGACCTGCCCGGCCACCAGCACCTGGTAGGGCGCATCGAACACCACGTGCACAACGGCACCCTGCTCACCGACTTCTCGCTGATCCGCGCCGGGGCCCTGCACCGCGCCAACGGCGGCTACCTGGTGCTGGACGTGCGCGGCGTGCTCACCCAGCCCGGCGCCTGGGAGACCCTCAAGCGCATCCTGCGCGCGGGGGAGATCCGCACCGAATCCCTGGAGCAGGCCTACGGCCTGATCAGCACGGTGGGCCTGGAACCCCAGCCGATTCCTCTGGATGTGAAGATCGTGCTGCTCGGCGAGCGGCTGCTCTACTACCTGCTGTGCGAGCACGACCCGGAGTTCCTGGAGCTGTTCAAGGTGCAGGTGGACCTGGAGGACGAGCTGCCGCGCAGCGAGGCCAACCTGACTCTCTACGCCCATATGGTGGCGACCCTGGCGCGGGAAGCGGCGCTGCGCCCGCTGGACCGCAGCGGGGTGGCGGCCACCATCGAGCGCGCCAGCCGCCTGGCCGACGATCAGCAGCGCCTCACCGCCCGCCACCGCGACCTGAGCGACCTGCTGCAGGAGGCCGACCACTGGGCGGCCATGGAGGACGCCACCCTGATCACCCGCGCCCACGTTGAGAAGGCCGTGGCACAGCAGCTCCATCGCGCCGGGCGCATCCGCGAGCGCAGCCACGAGCAGATCAACCGCGGCACGGTGATGATCGCCACCGAGGGTCGCGCGGTGGGGCAGGTGAACGGCCTCGCGGTGCTGGCCCTGGGCGACTTCGCCTTCGGCCAGCCGACCCGTATCACCGCGACCGCCAGGCCCGGCGCCGGCCAGGTGGTGGACATCGAGCGCGAGGCGCGCCTGGGCGGGCGCATCCACACCAAGGCGGTGATGATCCTGTCGCGCTTCCTGGCCGGCCGCTACGCCCCGGATGCGCCGCTGTCGCTCTCGGCGAGCCTCGCCTTCGAGCAGTCCTACGGCGGTATCGAGGGAGACAGCGCCTCGGTGGCGGAGATGTGCGCGCTGGTCTCGGCCATCGCCCGGGTGCCGCTGGACCAGGGCTTCGCGGTGACCGGTTCCATCAACCAGCACGGCGAGGTGCAGGCGGTGGGCGGGGTCAACGAGAAGATCGAGGGCTTCTTCGACGTCTGCCGGGCCCGGGGCGAGCTCGGCGGCCAGGCGGTGATCCTGCCGGCCAGCAACGTGGAGCACCTGATGCTCAAGGCCGAGGTGCGCGAGGCCATGGCGGCGGGGCGCTTCCGTATCTTCCCCGTGCGCCACGTGGACGAGGCGCTCGCCCTGCTCACCGGCGAGGCGCCCGGCGAACCCGACGAGGG
>NZ_JACUUD010000058.1 GCF_014859505.1 Halomonas sp. | reverse complement strand
CGCACCGATGCCCGCCGATGAGCTCAGGGTGGAGATCACCGTCACGGCCCTGGTGATCGGCGGCGAGTACAGCCACTGAAGCAAGCGCCTAGCGGCCACTGAAGCAAGCGCCTAGCGGCCGCAGGGGTCGTCCAGAACGGCCCCCTCTCGCGGCCGCAGCCGCCGCGATAAGGCATCCACGGTGATTTTGGTGATTTCGAACATGGCCACGCAGACCCACCGTCCCGCATGTGTAGTGGCATAGTGAATCTGGCCACTACAGGCTGTGGTAGCCATCGAGGGGCCGTCCCTGGACGATGCGCTGGTGACGAGGATCCGTGAGGTAAGTAGAGATATTCCGTTGGCCGATTAAGCCAGCGATGTCCACGAAGTGCCGATTATTGCCAAAGCTCTTTCATATGGAGGGTTAATCATGCGTGCTGTGTTTCTTGACCGAGAGTCGCTGGACAGGGGAGACCTAGATCTGGTTCCGGTAGAGCAGGTCGTCGACGCCCTGGTGAGCTACCCCCAGACCACCTCGAAACAAGTCGCCGAGAGAATCCGCGGACACGATATCGTCATCGTCAACAAGGTGGTTCTGGACCGTCAGGCCTTGGCGGCCAATCCACCCAGGATGATCTGTGTGGTGGCCACCGGGACCAACAACATCGACCTTCAAGCCTGTCATGATCTGGGTATCACGGTGTGCAACAGCCGTGGCTATGGAACTGACTCGGTTGCCCAGCATGCTCTGTGTCTTATGCTGGCGCTCTCTACGCGCCTGATCGACTACCACCAAGGGGTGGCCAGGGGAGATTGGCACCGCAGTTCACAATTCTGCCTGCTCGACTACCCGATCCAGGAACTGGCCGGGAAGACGCTAGTGATCGTGGGGCTTGGTACCTTGGGCGGGCGCGTGGCCGAGTTGGGCAGCGCCCTAGGCATGACCGTGAAGGTGGCAGCACGGCCGGGCGCCGAGACAGACGGGAATCGTGAGCCCCTCGAGACGCTGCTGCCTCGGGCTGATGTGATCAGCCTTCATTGCCCACTGACCGAGTCGACGCGTCACCTGATTGGTGAAAAGGAAATGGCCGCGATGAAACCGACGGCTCTGGTAATCAACACGGCTCGCGGGGGGCTCATCGACGAACGCGCCCTGGCTGATGCCCTGAGGCACGGCGTGATTGGTGGTGCCGGCATCGATGTCGTGGATGGTGAGCCACCGGCACAGGACAGTCCCCTTTTGGTCGAGCCGCTGCCCAACCTGATCGTCACGCCGCACTCCGCCTGGGGCGCCCGGGAAGCGCGACAGCGTATCGTCGGTCAGTTGGTCGAGAATATCGTGGCCTGGCAAGGCGGCGCGCCGACTCGGGTGGTCGAGCAGTGAAGTGTCGTCACTTCGAGTGTTGTTCAGAATTGTTCAGCTTTGACTACCAGCTGATGTCCATGGTTCGCACTTAACGACACCATAAGAGAAGTGATAACCCCTAACCCATTGAATAAAAGCACATGGCATGGCTCTTGCGAGGTAATGGGCAAACATTGATAAGCGCGTGACATGGCGAGAGGCCATCACGAGGTGCCACAGCCACCGTGCCCCACTCGATAACAATCACAACGACAAGGAGATAGACCATGAAAGCAGCGGTGCTTCATGCCTATGACGAGAAGGTCGAACGCCAGGAACTGGTCACCTACGAAGATTGGCCGGACCCCAAGATCGAGAAGCCCGATGATGTGATCGTCAGGATTGGGGGTGCAGGGGTATGTCGCACCGATCTGCATATCATCGAAGGGATCTGGCGGGAGCATTCGCCGATTGACCTGCCCTTCGTGATGGGACACGAGAACGCCGGCTGGGTGGAGGAGGTCGGTTCTGGCGTCACCAGTGTCAAGCCTGGCGACTCGGTGATCTGCCACCCGCTGGCCACCAACGGTCACTGCCTCGCCTGTCGGCGCGGCAACGACATGCATGCTGAAGACAGCAGCTTTCCGGGCATCAATGCCCAGGGTGGCTATGCCGATTACCTCCATACCAATGAGCGGGCGCTGATAAAGCTGCCTACCAGCCTGGCTCCCAAGGACGTTGCCCCCTACACCGATGCCGGCCTGACCGCCTATCACGCGGCCAAGAAGGCCGCCGGGCATCTGGTGCCGGGCCAGAAGGTGGTGGTCCTGGGAGTGGGCGGTCTGGGTCATATCGGGGTGCAGGTTCTGGCGGCCCTGTGTGGTGCCGAGATCATCGCTATCGATCGTGCCGAGAGTGCCCTGAAACTGGCCGAGGCCGGCGGTGCCCACCATGCCATCAAGGCCGACGGCGGTGAGGTCGATGCGGTGATGTCGTTGACCAACGGCCACGGTGCCGAGGCGGTGCTCGACTTCGTTGGCGAGGGCGATGCGGTGAGCAAGGGCCTGGCCATGACCCGTGCCAACGGAAGCTATTACGTGATCGGTTACGGCGGCAAGATCGAGATTCCCACCATTGACCTGATCGTCACCGAGAAGAGCATCATCGGCAATCTCGTGGGCACCTATCCGGAATTGGTCGAGCTGATGGCCCTGGCCGACCGGGGGGCCGTGGAACTGGCCACTCGCGAGTACGCCCTCAAGGACGCCAACAAGGCGCTTCATGATCTGCATCACGGAAGAGTGCCAGGACGAGCCGTCCTGATTCCCTAGCCTTTATCTGTGGCCTGCCCCGGCGGGTCACCACCATTTTTTTGCTAGTGAGAGCCCTTTCTGATGACAGCTAACAAACCGCTTCTCAGCGTCAAGGACCTGAAGGTCCACTTCAAGACTGACGACGGCATTGTCCCGGCGGTGGACGGTGTCAGCTTCGATATCAACGAGGGAGAGACCCTGGCCGTGGTCGGCGAGTCTGGCTCGGGCAAGTCGGTCACCAGCCTGGCGATCATGGATCTGTTGCCGAAGGGCAAGGGCTATGTCGCCGGAGGCGAGATGCTGTTCGAAGGCGATGACCTGGTCAAGATGGAGAAGCAGAAGCGCCAGACCCTGCGTGGTAATCGCATCTCGATGATCTTCCAGGAGCCGATGACCAGCCTCAATCCGGTATTCACCTGCGGTTATCAGATCGCCGAGGCGGTGGCCCTGCACCAGAAGCTCGACAAGAAGGCCGCCTGGAAGAAGGCCATCGAGATGCTGGACCTGGTCAGCATTCCCGAGCCGGCCCAGCGAGCCAAGGAGTATCCCCACCAGCTCTCTGGCGGGATGCGCCAGCGCGTGATGATCGCCATTGCCCTCTCTTGCAACCCAAGGTTGCTGATCGCCGACGAGCCGACCACGGCACTGGATGTGACCATCCAGGCCCAGATTCTCGATCTGATGCGCAACCTGCAGAAGGAGATCGGCACCAGCATCCTGTTCATCACCCACGACCTGGCAGTAGTCGCTGAGATGGCCGATCGCGTGGTGGTGATGTACACCGGCCGTGCCGTGGAGGAGTCAGGCGTCTTCGAAATCTACGAACGACCCACCATGCCCTACACCCAAGGCCTACTCAACTCTATTCCCTCCTGGGCGGGTGACAAGAAAGGCAAGAAGGAACGCCTGGTGGCGATTCCCGGCAACGTGCCCAGTCCGCTCAATCTCCCGCCCGGGTGTAGCTTCGAGCCACGCTGTCGCTATGCAAAGGACATCTGCACGAAGAAAGTCCCACCGCTGGAAACGATCGGTGGCGATCACCGCGTGCGGTGTGTGCGGTGGCAGGAAATCGAGAATGAAGCCAAGGCGGGGAGATTCTGATCATGACTAACACCGCAGTAGCACAGGACAACGTGAAGGCTTCCTTGCCTGATGACATCATATTGCGCGTCTCCCACCTGAAGAAATATTTTCCGGTCGGCAAGACCTTTTTCAAGAAGAACCAGCGTGTGGTGAAGGCCGTTGACGATGTCTCCTTCACCGTCAAGAAGGGCGAGGTGGTTGGCCTCGTGGGCGAATCCGGCTCGGGCAAGACCACTATCGGGCGGATGATCATGCGCCTGATTGACCCGACCTCAGGCAGCATGCAGTTCGGCGATACCGATGTGGCGACGGCTGAGGGCAAGCAGCTTATGGCCATGCGCAAGGCGATCCAGATCATCTTCCAGGACCCCTATGGCAGCCTTAACCCACGCATGAAGGTGGGACCGATCATCCGCGAAGGCCTCGACGTGCATCGCATGTACAGCATGGCCGAGCGAAATGAGCGCATTGCCAAGCTGTTGGAGACCGTCGGGCTGGGAGCGGCCCACGTCAATCGCCATCCTCATGAGTTCTCGGGTGGTCAGCGTCAGCGGATAGGCATTGCCCGTGCGCTGGCGGTTAGCCCACAGCTACTGGTAGCCGACGAACCGGTTTCCGCGCTGGATGTCTCGGTTCAGGCGCAGGTTCTGAACCTGCTTCAGGATCTCAAGGAGGAGTACAACTTCTCCATGCTGATGATCTCCCACGATCTGGGGGTAGTCGAGCACGCCTGCGACAAGGTGATCGTGCTCTACCTGGGCAAGGTCATGGAGATGGCGCCCGCCGACAAGCTCTATACCAATCCGTTGCATCCCTATACCCAGTCGCTGCTCTCGGCGATGCCCATTCCCGATCCCCGCCGACGCGATGACAAGACACGCATCATTCTCAAGGGTGATATCCCGAGCCCCATCAACCCGCCTTCCGGCTGTGTCTTTCGCACCCGCTGCCCGATCGCCACCGACGAGTGCGCGAAGGTCGTGCCGCCTCTGGAAGAGAAGAGTCCCGGACACTTCAATGCCTGCATTCATCGCTGAGATAGCTGGATCCATGGAGTTAACAAGATGACAACAAATACCGTTTCAACCGCGCGCTTAACGGACAGCAAGGATGTGCAGGAGGTCGTGGCGAAGCGCAGCGTCTGGAAGGATGCGATGCGCTCGCTGTACCGCTCCAAGGCGGCATTCATATCGGCGATCTTCCTGCTTCTGATGGTTATAATTGCTCTTTCAGCTCAGTGGATCGCGCCCCACGACCCTCAAGGGATCGACATCCGAAACCGCATGCTGTGGCCCGTCTGGACGGACGCGAATTCAAACCCGATGTATCTGCTTGGCACCGATGCGCTGGGGCGCGACATCCTCAGTCGTCTCATCTTCGCCTCTCAGATGACCATCGTGGTCGCCGTGTCGGCGGTCATCGTAAGCGGCCTCGTCGGTGTCTTCATGGGACTGATCAGCGGCTTCTTCGGCCGCTGGATGGATGCGGTCATCATGCGCCTGGCTGATCTCCAGCTCGCCTTTCCCAGCCTGATGATCGGCCTGATCGTCATGTCGTTGATTGGCTCCGGTGTCATGGAGCTGATCTTCGTCATTGCCCTGACGCAATGGGCCTACTATGCGCGCATAGTGCGCTCTGAAGTCATCAAGGTGCGCGAGACGGAATATGTCCAGGCTTCGAGGGCGCTGGGCGCGAGCAATTTACGTCTGATCTTCAAACACGTGTTGCCCAATGCGCTGGCCTCCATGCTGGTCGTGGCCAGTTTCACCCTGGCTATCGCCATCTACTACGAGGCATCACTGAGCTTCTTCGGCCTGGGCATCCCGCCGGCCATTCCCACCTGGGGTAACATGATCTCTGACGCGCGTGACGTCATGCTGCGCAACTGGTGGTTCGCCCTCTTCCCTGGATTGGCGATCACCTTCACCGTCCTTGCCTTCAATCTTCTCGGGGATTGGGTGAGGGATCACTTCGATGTCAAGGCGGAATAGGAGGTAAGGCAGTAAACGTAGTTTCCAAAAATACAATGAAACCGGAGTGCATGATGAAAAAGCCAATAAACTTATTACGCCATGGAATCTTGCCGGCCTTCGCCCTTACGGCCATTGCCGGCGCCGTTCAAGCCAACACCGTCACCTATGTTCTCTATGAGACCATAGATGTCTTCGGTGACCCGGTCATGAACGTCAACTATTCAGAGCAGATGGTTTCGAAGGCTATGTTCGAGCCGCTGGTCTGGGATTTCGATGCCCGCGCACCCGACGGCGAGAAGAGCGGCTTGCGTTCTGCCTTGGCCACCGAGTGGGGTCCTGTTGAGGGAAACGAGAATGCCTGGTGGTTCAAGTTACGTGAAGGGGTGACCTTCCACAACGGCGTGCCTTTCACTGCTGAGGCCGTGAAGTGGAGTATCGAGCGTCCCTTCCAGGAAGGGTTCCCGAGTGGTGACAAGTTCCTCGATGTGCCCATCGATCATGTGGAAATCGTTAATGATCATGAAGTGATCATTCACACCACCGAGCCGGTTCCCATCTTGCCGGAGCGCCTGTCTCGCAATGGCGCCTTCATCATGGAACCCGGTCACTACGAGGCGATCGGATCCATCGATGACATGCGCCTGAATCCGATGGGTACCGGCCCCTACAAGTTCAACGAGTATCGCGCGGATGATCGGCTTATCCTGGATCGCAATGACGATTACTGGGGCTGGCCGGAAGAGGCTAACATCCAGCAATTGGTATTCCGCAATATTCCCGAGGAATCAACGGCTCTGGCCGAGCTGATTGACAAGAATGTTGATTTTGTCCGCCTGCGCCCTGATCTGGTCGAGACGGCCGAGCGAGCCGATGGCGTCACCACCATCGTTGCGCCGAGTCTTGTGCGTGGCATGCTTGGTTTCAACATGGACATGTACGAGGAGCTTCGTGACCCGCGCGTCCGTCAGGCCCTCAACTATGCCATCGACCGTGAAGAGATGGTTGATGCCCTGGCCTTCGGCAACCAGGACCTGCAGATGGTCAATGTGGTCAACGCGCCCAATGACAATCCGAACTTGGACCCCTTTCCTTTCGATCTCGAAAAGGCCATGGAACTGCTGGCCGAGGCCGGTTATCCGGACGGCTTCACCATCGATACCATCGATGTCATGACTCCGGAGTCCTTCAACTACGCCGAGATTGCCGCGGCGTATTGGCAGGCCATCGGCGTCAATGTCGGCGAAGTCCGCCAGCTCGACTGGAGCGTGGTGCGTGAGCGCTGGGCACAGCGAACCCTCAGCGTACATGCGTTCGCCTGGTCAGCCGCCGAGAATACACCCGAGACCGACATGTGGGCGGTACATAATGGACGCCAGACCAATTCCACCCACTGGGCGACCTACAGCGATCGTTACCAGGAGTGGGAGGACATGTACAGCGAACTGGTCGTCACCATCGACGCGGATCGTCGCCAGGAGCTGAACTATGCCATGCAGGAAATCCTCCACGAGGATCCACCCTGGCTCTACACCTACCTGATGCCGATTCCCATGGGTGTCAATGAGCGCATCGGTGGCTATTACCCCCATCCTTCGATGCTGCTCGAGGACTGGGCTTCCATCTACGTCAAGGAGTAAATCAGCCGCGACCGGCCGACAGGCGTCGGTCGGTCGCTACTGATCGCTCATGTAGTCTCTCGGGGAGCGCCCTCAATGTTCTATCTGCTCAATCGTATTCTCCAGGGTCTGATCGTCATCGCGGCGGCCCTGACCCTTGCCTTTCTTATGCTGTTCGTGATCGGTGATCCCGCCATGATGTATGTGGGGCCCGATGCGTCTCCGGCCGTGCTCGAGGAATATCGCAGGAACCTCGGCTTCGATCGTCCCATGATTGTTCAGTATCTCGATTTCATCGGCAGTGCCGCTCAGGGTGACTTTGGTGTTTCCTACCGGCATCGTACCGATGTGGTACCGATCATCGGGGAACGCCTGCTTCGCTCGGCCGAGCTTGCGCTTCCAGCGATGCTACTTGCCGCCATCGTGTCGATTCCCGTCGGCGTCATCAGTGCGGTGCATCGCAATTCATGGATCGACTATGTGGCACGTTTCCTGGCGTTGGTCGGTCAGGCGGCACCCAACTTCTGGGTCGGCATCATGGCGATCCTGTTTTTCTCCTCGACGCTCGGCATTCTGCCGTCCTCTGGGCGCGCCGATCCCGGTTCACCGATTCTGGAGCAGGCGCGCTACATCCTGATGCCCATGGTCATCCTGTCATTGATGCCCATGGCCTACCTGACAAGAATGATGCGTTCCACGGTGCTCGAGGTCATCAACGAGGATTATGTTCGCACCGCGCGCGCCAAGGGATTGAGTGAAAAAAAGGTTATCTATGTGCATGCCCTGCGCAATGCCCTGATTCCCTACATCACGCTGTATGCCCTGCAGTTCGGCTGGATACTCGCGGGCTCGATGGTCATCGAATCGGTCTTCGCCTGGCCCGGTTTCGGTCGCCTGCTGATGGATTCCATCCGAATGCTGGATATCCCGGTGGTGGCGGCAGGCCTGACCACTGTGGCCGCCCTGTATATTGGCTTGAACCTGCTGGCCGACATGCTCTACACCCTGCTGGATCCGAGGGTCGTGAATCGTTGATTGGATCCGAAACGTCGAACAACCTAAAGACAGACAACAGACTAAAGGAGAATAATCATGGCGGAACGCGTAGCAATGATCGGAAGCGGCATTATCGGGCGTGCCTTTGCCATCTGCTTCTCGCGCGGGGGATACGAGGTCACCCTCTATGACCCCATTGAGGGTGTGGCGGAAGCAGCGATCCCGCTGATGCGCGAGACGGTGGCCGACCTGGAGAAGAACGGTCTGCTCAATGACCGCACCACCGACGACGTGATGAGCCGTATGATTCCGGTCAAGACTATGGAGGAGGCCGTCGAAGGGGCCATCCATGTCCAGGAAAATGCGCCGGAGGTCCTGGAGGTGAAGCGCGACCTCTTTGCCAAGCTGGACAAGATCGCGCCCAAGGATGCGGTGTTGGCCAGTTCCTCCTCCTCGATCGTAACGTCCAAGTTCACCGAGGATCTTGAAGGCCGTCATCGCTGCATGATCGTCCACCCCACCAACCCACCCTATGTGGTCACCATTCTCGAGCTGGTTCCGGCCCCCTGGACCGATCCCGAGGTGACCCAGAAGACCCGCGTGCGGCTGGAAGCGATGGGCATGTCACCCATCACCCTGCACAAGGAGGTCACCGGCTTCATCATGAACCGCTTCCAGTCGCCGATCCTTCAGGAAGCCTTTCGGCTGGTCGCCATGGGTGTCGTATCGCCTGAGGACGTGGACAAGGCGATGTCGGAAGGCATCAGTCAGCGCTGGTCGTTCATCGGCCCGCTGGAAGTCGGCGACCTGAACGCGCCCAACGGCTTCCGCGAGTACGCCGAGAAGTACGAGACCATGAACCGCAACATTGCCATGGAGCAGCGCGATCTCGTGCCCTGGGCCGGCCCCTTACTGGATTACATCGACAAGAGTTTCCGCGAGCGCGTGCCCATGGACCAGCACAAGGCCCGTCAGCAGTGGCGTGATCGCCGCCTGATGGCTCTGGCCGTGCACAAGAAGTGGGCCAACGAGAATATCAAATAAGCCCTTTCTATCAGGAAAGGTCGACATCGCCTTCAAGGAGATCTTATGCGACTCGTACATACCATGATTCGTGTGGAGGACCTCGATGAATCCATCGACTTCTACACCCAGAAGATCGGTCTGGAACTCGTGTCCAAGGAGGACCTGCCTGGCAACGATGCCACCATTGCCTTCCTTCGCGATCCCAAGAGTGGCCACGAGATCGAACTGACCTACAACCATGATGGCCGTTCCTATGATCTTGGCGATGGTTACGGTCACATGGCCTTCGACGTGGTCAGTGTTGATGACGCTTACGAGGAGTGGAAGTCGCGTGGTGTCGAGTTCTCGCTCACGCCCAAGACCATGCAGAATGGTATGCGCATCGCCTTTGCCGTCGATCCCACGGGCTACAAGCTGGAACTCAGGGAGATGCCGGAAACGGCCTGATGTCTGCATCCCTGATGCCACGGCTGTTAACAAGAGCGCCACCCCGTTGGGGTGGTGTCAACAAGAGGAAGTCGTATGCATCTCGCAAGAGACACCCTGCTGACCGCTTACCGGAGCATGGCCACCATTCGTGCCTTCGAGGAGAAGGTGCATGAGGTCTTTGCCAGGGGAGAGATCCCCGGCTTCGCTCACCTCTATGCGGGTGAGGAAGCCTCCGGCGTCGGTATCTGCCTGCATCTCAACGATGCGGATTACATTACCAGTACCCATCGCGGCCATGGCCATGCCATCGCCAAGGGCTGCGACGTTCCTGCCATGATGGCGGAGCTGTATGGTAAGCGAACCGGCCTGTGCCTGGGCAAGGGCGGTTCCATGCACATCGCCGATCTCGACAAGGGCATGATGGGCGCTAACGGCATCGTCGGCGGTGGCCCGCCCCTGGCCTGTGGCGCGGCATTCAGCGCCCGGATGCTGAACACCAATGGGGTGGTGGTCGCTTTCCTGGGCGATGGCTCCATCAATGAAGGCTCGACCATGGAAGCCATGAACATGGCCAAGGTCTTCAACCTGCCGGTGATCTTCGCCATCGAGGACAACGAGTATGCTCAGGCAACCGCTACCAACTGGTCCGTGGCGGGCAGCATGACCAAGCGCGCCGCGGGCTTCGATATTCCTACCACCCTGGTGGATGGCTTCGACTTCTTCGACGTTCACCAGGCAGCGGGTGAGGCGATCGATAAAGCGCGTAAGGGTGAGGGACCCCAGCTCCTGCATATCAAGCTCTATCGCTATTACGGCCACTTCGAGGGTGATGCCACGACCTATCGTGGCAAAGGTGAGATGGACAAGGTCAAGGAGACCAAGGACTGCATGGTTCGCTTCCGCGCCGATTTGACCGCCAAGCATGATATCGCTGAAGCGGACCTCGAGAAGATTGACGCGGAGATTGCCGCGCTCATCGAACAGTCTGTGCAGGATGCCCGCCAGGCCGAGTCGCCTCGTGAAGCGGATCTCCACACCGATGTCTACGTATCCTATTGAGGGGGAGCCCATGTCCAGGAAAAGTTTTCGCCAAGCGATCAATGAGGCACTGCGCGACGAGATGCGCCGCGACCCCACCGTCTTCATGATCGGTGAGGATATCGTCGGCGGTACGGGTGCACCGGGTGACCAGGATGCCTGGGGCGGTGTGCTCGGGGTGACCAAGGGACTGGCGCCGGAATTCGGCGCCGAGCGCGTCATCGACACGCCGATCAGCGAGATGGCCTATATCGGGGCGGCGGCAGGTGCCGCGGCTACCGGCACGCGTCCCGTCGCCGAGCTGATGTTTGTCGACTTCATGGGAACCTGTTTCGATCAGGTGCTGAACCAGGCGGCGAAGTTCCGCTACATGTTCGGCGGCAAGGTCAAGACACCCATGGTGATTCGTACCATGTACGGCGCTGGCCTGAGTGCTGCGGCGCAGCATAGCCAGTGCCTGTATCCCATCTTCACCCATGTGCCGGGTATCAAGGTGGTGATCCCGTCCTCTCCCTACGAAGCCAAGGGGCTGCTGACCCAGGCGATCCGCGACGACGATCCGGTGATCTTTTTCGAACACAAGTTCATGTACGACGACAAGGGCGAAGTTCCCGATGAGCCCTATACAATTCCCTTCGGTGAGGCGAACCTCACCCGCGAGGGGGATGACGTGACCATCGTAGCCCTGGGGCGAATGGTCAAGCTGGCCAACGAGGCGGCCGACCAACTCGCTGAGGACGGCATTCACTGCACGGTGCTCGACCCGCGCACCACCTCGCCGTTGGATGAGGAGGCGATACTTGCCAGCGTGCGGCGCACCGGTCGACTGGTGGTGGTCGACGAAGCATCTCCCCGCTGCAACGTCGGCACCGATATCTCGGCGCTGGTGGCCGAGCAGGCCTTCGATGCCCTCAAGGGGCCGATTCGCCTGGTCTCGCCCCCTCATACACCGGTGCCGTTCTCACCGGCTCTGGAGGTTCACTACATTCCCTCGGTCGAGCGGATTCGTGATACGGCCCGTTCACTGATGGGAGGTGCCTGATGGCGGAGCGAATCAATGCCTTGACGCTGCCCAAGTGGGGCCTGTCGATGCAGGAAGGCTGCATTTCCACCTGGCACGTCGAGGAGGGAGCCGAAGTGACCCGCGGCGACGAGATCGTCGATATCGAAACCGAGAAGATCAACAATATCTTCGAGGCACCGGCCAGTGGCCTGCTGCGACGCCAGTTGGCCAAGGAGGGTGACGAGATCAAGGTGGGCGCCCTGTTCGGCATCATTGCCGAGGCGGATGTCGGCGATGACGAGATCGATCGCTTCATCGCCGAGTTCGATGCGACTTGAGGTGATGATTCCCCGGCATTCGTTCGATGGGTTTTCTGAGCCTAGCCCGCCATCGCGTGATCCTAGCGGTGGCGGGTTTTCTTACACCCGGTTTTTGCCTTCCAACCATAGGATACTCAAGCCATGGCGCAATATTTCACGGATTTTTCCGACTATCCGACCGGCGAACCACCGGCCGACTGGCGAGATGCCTGGATGCCCGGTGAGCACCGCCTCGAAGTGCAGGAAGCCCCGGATGCCATCGGTGGCAGGGTGCTGAGGCATAGTATCGATGCCAATAACCGTCGTGCCTGGGCCTGGGAGCGAGTACCGCGAGGGGCCTCCCGTCATGAGGTGCTGACCCGAATGCGCAGCACCAGCGGCGACTCCCGGTTCGGTGTCATCGTGCGAGGCGACGGCGAGGCTGTGCGTGGCACGGAGCATGGCGTGACCTGCGAGTTTTTCAAGGGCGCCAATCATACCCTGGCGGAACATGAAGCGCCCAAGCTCGAGCTTCGTCAGACGCTCTTCCTGCTCGTCTACAGCCCGGACGGTGAGGCCAGTAAGGGCCCCGAGCGGCCCCACGGCGTAGCCAGAATCTGGGGAGAGAGTTTCTTTCCCTGGGAACCCAACGCCTGGTGCTGGCTGCGTGTTCGTGTCGATGCGGTCGGCGACGCACTGCAGGTCAAGGCCCGGGCGTGGCGAGACGGTGAGGCAGAGCCGGACTGGTGGCACTACGAGGTGGAGGATATCGAACCCGCCAGCGTGGGCGCCAACGGCTGGGTCGGTATCACCGGCCAGCGCGAATTTGGCGTTCGCGAGTATGACGTCTTTTCGGTGGGAACCGAGGGGGACTGCGCGCCTATGCCGTCGCGCTGAACGGTCCCCCTGAGCCTGATGGATGACGTGACGTGTAGCTAATATCCTACATTGGACAAGCTTGCATTTCGCATGGTTTACTGATCTCAAACAGGATCATATCAGTGATGTTAAATGATAATAATAATCATTCTGGGAATTCAGGGTTCCCCTGTGGCCCAGGCGGGAGGAGTTCGCCATGCTTTTCGCGGATGATAGCCAGCGGTTATCCACCATTACGAGAGGCGCAACGGAAAATCTGACAGCTTCGGTGGCAAGGAGTTTGTCACAGGAGGAGCTGATCCAGCATTCCTGGTCACGTTGCAGTATGGCCGGTCTTCAGGCCGGCGATCAGCCCGAGTTGGACTACGTCAGCCAGACCGAGCTTCGACAGGAGCGGGAGCGTCTTGAGGTCATTCGTCGTATTGCCCGAGCCGAGCTAGACCTTCTCTACGGCCAGATTTCAGGCACCCGCTTTGCCGTTGCGCTGGGCAACGAGAACGGCCTGATCATGGACGCCAGGGCCGATCAAGACTTCAAACGAGTGGCCCGGGAGCGCAATATTCGTCTCGGTTCACTGTGGCGTGAGTCCCTGCAGGGCACCAACGCTTTGGGCACCTGTGCACTGGTCCAGCATCCGGTGCTGGTCCACGCCGGCGAACATTACCTGGACCGCTACAAGACCCTGACCTGCGCGGCGGCGCCGGTCTTTGACCCCGCCGGGCGCATCATCGCCATTCTTGACGCCTCATCGGACTCCTGCCCGCGGCCGCCCCACACACTGGCGCTGGTGAACTTCTCGGCCAAGACCATTGAGATGGGGTATTTCCGCGAGCAATATCAGGACCAGTTGATTCTCTCCTTTCACAGCCGTCGCGAGTACCGCTATACGGTGAGTGCCGGATTGATTGCGCTGAATACCGATGGACAGTTGCTGGCCGCCAACCGTCAGGCCCTGTTCATTCTGGATGGCCTTCGCCTTGCGGAGGGCAGCCACTTCAATGACCTCTTCACCACTCCCTTCGGCAAGGTGATAGACCGAGTGTTGGCAGAAGGAGAAGTAATGGTGGCAGACCATGTGGGGAGCCACTATTTCCTTACCATCGAGAATACCAACCGCCTGCAGACGACCCATATCCTTCAGCCCCACTCGGGGACAGAACCATCGGTCGCGCTCAACGAGGAGACTTCCGATGAGCATGCCGCCGCCCGCTCCGTCGAGTCCGCTTCGCACGATCCCTGTGATGGCTCCCGTTTCGTGGCCAACGACCCCCAGCTTATCGAGCGTCTCCAGTACCTCACTAACGCCGTGAAACGCTCACTCCCTATCCTGATCACCGGGGAGACGGGGACCGGCAAGGAGGTCTTCGCCAAGTATATTCACCGGGCGAGCGAGCGCGCCGGAGATTTCGTGCCGGTCAATTGCGGTGCCATACCGGAAAACCTGGTGGAGGCAGAACTGTTCGGCTACGTGGACGGCGCCTTCACTGGCTCGCGCAAGGGAGGGGCCGACGGCCTTTTTCATCAGGCCCACGGTGGCACCATCTTCCTGGATGAACTGGGCGAACTGCCGCTTGCTACCCAGGTGAAACTGCTGCGGGTGCTCGACAACCGTCGCTACCGCCCGGTAGGAGGCACCCGGGACATCAAGGTGGATATCCAGGTGGTGGCGGCGACCAATGCCAACCTCCAGGCGGCCGTGCAGTCTGGTGTCTTCCGCTCTGACCTGTTCTACCGCCTCAGTACCATCTCGATCCAGCTACCGAACATTCGCGAGCGCTCCGACTTCGCGGATCTGGCCCGACATATTCTCGCCAAGGTTGATCCCGGGGTGAAGCTGACCCGGTGCGGGCTGGACGAGCTGCTGCGCTACGACTGGCCGGGCAATATCCGCGAACTGCGCAATTTTCTCACCCGTATGGTTGTGCTCAACGACGGTGAAAAAATCACCCGCAGGGAGGTTCAGATCACCTTCGAGATGGCCGACCTGATCGGTATTCCCGATTCGCGCTGCTCCTCGCCGGTGCCGGCTGGCTCTGGATCGTGCTCCTCCCCGGAGCAGTCGGCTGCGGTGTTCTCTTTTCCGGAGGTAGGGCAACCCACGCGCCAGACCAGGCAGCGGCTGTTGGCCGAGCGAATCCAGCGGGCCTGCGAACAGCACTTCTACAACGTGTCGAAGGTGGCGCGGGAGATTGGGGTGTCTCGCAGCACGGTCTACAAATATCTCAACCAATCCCGCTGAACAGCCGGCCAGTGTCGGTCTTTCCTCTCGTCCCTGCACAACTACAAGATCGAGGTAATGATGCGCTACAGGCAGTTCGGAAATACCGACCTCAAGCTATCGGAAATTTGTTTCGGTGCCATGCGATTCACCAGCACCGCCTCTCACGTCACCCTCACCGAGTCTCGTGACCGTGAGCAGGAAGAGGCACAGAATCGGGAGGGGCGTCGCGCGCTGGAGGCGGCACTGGCCGGGGGGGTGAACTGCATCCACTCCAGTGGCGACTACGGCACTCGCTGGATGCTCAGCGATATCCTGGTCCGACATCCGAAACGCAAGGAGATCCACCACGTCATCAAGATGACGAGCCCGGACTATGAGGAGGGCGAGTTTGACCCCAAGGTGTTGCGTCAGAGCGTAGAGGACTCCCTGCGTGACTTGCATACCGACCGCATAGCCATCGTTCAGCATCTCCAGCGTGGTCCCCATGTACCCAAGGCGGAAGCCTATGCCGAATCCGGGGATCGCCGCCGGATTGACGCTCTCCCCGACATGCTGGACTCACTTCGTGAGACCTTCGAGGCGCTAAGGCAGGAGGGAAAGGTCGGGCATCTGATTACATTTCCCCACACCATGGGATATGCCACGGCGGCGCTCGATACCGGCGCCTATGATGGAGTGGCCCACTTCTTCAACCTCCTCGAGCCGGAGGCCCTGCCACTCCTCGACCGGCTCAAGCGCGAGGGCAAGGGCTTTTTGGCCATTCGTCCTCTGCTGCAGGGTATGTTGACCGACAAGCGCATCGATCGTCGGGGCCTGCACGAGACTGACCTCAAGCTCCGTTCGGGCTGGGATTCCCGCTATGCCCTTCTCGACAAGATCCGCGAGCGCATCGGTGAGCCGAACGAACCCTGGACCCGCTACGCGCTGAAGTTTGCTCTTGCCCACGAGGCCGTGACCTCGCTGGTTGCCAGCGGCAACAGCGTCACTCAGGTGGAGGCCCTCCTGGAAGCCTGCGACGGCCAGTATCCCTCTCGCGAGCTGCTTGACAGCGTGTATGCGGTGGTCGAAGAGGTTGGCATGCCACCCAAGGCAGACCTGTTTGGTCTCTGATGCAATCCTCGCCGAATCCACCCTGCCCGTGACTGGCCGGGTCTGTCGCTGCCATCAGGAGAATTTCCCATGCTCTGGTTGGTGATTCTGTCAGCGCTGTTCAGCTACATCAGCGTGACCCAAGCCGTAAAGCGCAACCGTACTGGCCGGAACTGGTTCCATTGGGCGTTCTGTTCAGTCTTTGCGATCAGCGGAATGTTGTTCTCCCTGGCTGGATTGATGGCGGTGCCTCCGGGAAGCTGAGACAGAGGTGGGGTGCCGTTTACCGTCACGGTACCTTGGCGAGCAGTCATTCCAGCCACTGAAAAGAGCGCCTAGCGGGCGCAGGGGTCGTCCAGAACGGCCCCCTCTCGCGGCCGCAGCCGCCGCGATAAGGCATCCACGGTGATGTTCAGCATCGCCGTCACCAGCAGCAGGAAGAAGGCCACGTCGAACATCCGGTAGTCGAACCCCTCCTCGATGTAGAAGCCGAGCGTCGCCACCCCCAGTATCCCGAGGATCGCCGTCTCGCGCAGGATCACCTCGGCGCGGTAGTAGAGCAGCGCCAGCACCCCCGGATAGAGCCGCGGCAGCAGTTCGTAGGCATAGCGGCCGGAGGCCGGCAGCCCGGGCATGCCGGGCATGCCGGGCATGCCGGGCGTCAGGGCATCGGCGTGGCGCGCCACCAGGAAGGCGATCAGCGCCCCGTTGTGCAGCGCCAGCGCCAACCAGGCCGGTAGCAGCGAGGGCCCGAGCAGCAGCAGGAAAAGAAACGCCAGCATCAACTCCGGGGTGGAGCGCAGGACGATCAGCAGGCCGTGCCCGACGAGCCGGGTGCCGGGGTTGCCGAAATGGCGGCAGGCCAGTGGCCACAGCACCATGGCCACTACCAGCGCTCCCACGCTGCCCAGCAGCCCCAGCATCAGGGTGTTGCCGATTGCGGGTCCCGGGTCCGGAATGCGCGAAAACCATTCGACCAGGCCCGCCCAGTCGCCGGCCAGCAGCGCCGGCGGCTAGATGTCCTCGCTGACGAAGCGCCACACCAGGGCCCTATCCACGCTAGGCCAGGGGCCCAGCAGCCAGATGCCGCCGATCAGCAGCACCGGGATCAGCCGCCGGTGGCTCCACCAGTGCAGGCTGGCGATCAGCAGGTAGAAGAGCCACATCAGCGCGCCCGCCTCGTGGTAGCGGCCCTCGCGGAAGGCGGTCTCCAGGTGGAAGCCCAGGGTAGGCAGCCCCACGAAGCCCAGCAGCACGCTGGCGCGCAGGGCGCACTCGAAGCGGTAGCGGGTGTAGGCGAGCAGTTGCGCCCAGACCAGCGGCAGCTCGGCATAGACGAAGCGCAACAGGCGTCCGGTGCCCGGTGGAAGGGCATCGCGGTGCGCACGGGACGTCTGCTCGAGGATCTCCGCATAGACCTTGGCGAAGATGCCGGCATAGGGGATCGCCAGGCCATGCCCATGGCCATGCGGTCCAGCTCCGCCCAGGGGTCCCGGGTGTGGATGGCCAGATCCGCGAAGGGCGCCAGCAGGCGCAGCGCCTGGTGGGGGTCGACGCTGGCCACGGGCTCGTCGCCGAGGAAGATGTCGCGCTCCTGGTAGAGCGCAGGCCGATGGCCACCCGCTGGCGCTGGACGCCGGAGAGGCCGCCTAACCAGGCCAGCTGCACCTGGTCGTTGCGAAAGGCGGTGACCGCGGCGCTTTAGGACTTCACCGGCACGTACTCCACCTCGACGCCGAGGCGCTCCTCGAGGTAGTCGGCGACCTTGCCGAAGCGCTCCACCAGGCGCGCCTGGTCCTCGTCGGGAATGGCGGTGAAGTGGAAGGTCTCGGCACTCGCGCCCTGGGCAAACAGGGCGAAGGCGGCGGCGGCAAGGGCAATGCGGCGCATGGGGCGGCTCCGGAATCGGTGAGGCGGGGCCGCCAATGGAAAGGCTTGGTACGGGAATGGCAAGATGCCAAGGGAACAGGCGCCATGAGGGATGGCGTTAAGGCTGCCTGGTGCTGGCCGGGTAGCGGGTATCCTTGAGGCTGTCCTTGATCTTCTTGAGGTGCCCGAGGAAGTCCTCGCCGCGGCGCAGGGTCACCCCGGTGGCCAGTACGTCGATCA